>DATJHN010000162.1:0-6143 GCA_035493915.1 Bordetella sp. | reverse complement strand
ATCGGTGCCGACGAAATCGGTGTCGCAGAATGTACAGGCGGCGGTGGCGCGGTCGCTTTCGCGGCCCGACCACAGGTTGCAGCCGGCAAAGCGGCAAAACACCGCGGCACGCCCCGCCTGCGCCCCTTCGCCCTGCAGGGTCTTGAAAATTTCCTTGGCGGCGTAGGTCATGCTGGTCTTCAAAAGCGGGTCGGTAAAACCGTTCATTTTACCGCGCGCGCATATTTGGCTCTATTAACCCATCCCGCGTACGTGGAAATGCCCGCCCTGACAGCCCGTCGTTCCCCGGCACTGCGTTCCGTAAATGGCTGCCGTCAGCCCGCGAAAAACGCGAACCGTACAACGAACAGCGCCGCCACCAGCCACGTCGCGGCATGCACTTCGCGCGCCTTGCCTGTCAGCGCTTTCAGGACCACATAGCTGATAAACCCGAAAGCCAGGCCGTTAGCCACCGAATACGTGAACGGCATGACCAGCGCCGTCAGCGCGGCGGGCGTGGCCTCGGACACGTCGTTCCAATTGACCTCTATCAATTCACGCATCATCAGGCCGGCAACGTAGAGCAGGGCGGGCGCCGTGGCATAGGCGGGCACGGAGCCGGCCAGGGGCGAGATGAACAATGCCGCCAGGAATAGCAGTCCCACCACCACGGCGGTCAGCCCGGTGCGTCCGCCGGCCTGCACGCCGGACGCGCTTTCCACGTAGGCGGTGGTGCTGCTGGTGCCCAGCGCGGAGCCCGCCACGATGGCCGCGCTATCCGCGAACAGGGCGCGGCCCAGGTTGTTGGGTTTGTTCTCGGGGATCAGGCCGGCTCGCTTGGCGACCCCGATCAGCGTACCGGTGGCATCGAAAATCTCCACCAGCACGAACACCAGGATTACGTGAAAAAAGCCGCTATGCAGCGCGCCGGCGATATCCAGCTGCAAGAACGTCGGCGCCAGGCTGGGGGGCGAGGAAAACAGCCCATGGAAGCTGTTGTATCCCAGCGCCATGGACAGTGCCGTGACCACCAGGATGCCGATCAGTATGGCGCCGCGTACGCGCAGCGCGTCCAGTGCCGCGATGATGAAAAAGCCCAGGATCGCGAACAGCGGTCCGTGCGTGCGCAGGTCGCCCAGGTTGACCTTGGTGGCCGGGTCGGCGACCACGATGCCGGCATTCGAGAGCGCGATGATGGCCAGGAACAGGCCGATACCCGCCGCGATGGCGCTGCGCAGGGATTGCGGAATGCCCTTGATCAGCCAGCCGCGGATACCCGTTACCGTCAGCAGCAGGAAGATCACGCCGGAGATGAAAACGGCGCCCAGCGCCTGCTGCCAGGAATAGCCCATGGCCTTGACCACGGTGAAAGCGAAAAATGCGTTCAGGCCCATGCCGGGGGCCATTCCGATGGGCCAGTTGGCCAGCAGCCCCATGATCAGCGAACCCAGCGCCGCCGCCAGGCAGGTGGCCACGAAGATCGCGTTGCGATCCATGCCGGTGGAGGACAGGATGTCCGGATTGACGAAGATGATGTAGGACATGGTCAGGAACGTCGTCAGTCCCGCGATGATTTCACCGCGTGTCGTCGTCCCGTGTTCGTTCAATCGAAAGAATCGTTCAAGCATGTGCCTCTCCCAGGCAGTCCCGTCATAGCGCGGGCATTGTCGGCCAAGGCGCGAAAATAACATTTCCGCGCAAGCCGGTCCGTCGATGCCGTTGAATGCGGATGCCGGCAGCGACAAGGATCGAGCCGGTGAAGGCTATCGCGCGAACCCGGTGAAGCCATCGCAAACAAAAAAGCCATCACGCAAGACCGCCAAGCCTTCGCAGTAAACTGGCGGGCATGATCATTCTCGGTTTTGAAAGCTCCTGCGATGAGACCGGCGTGGCCGCCGTCTGCACCGAACGCGGCCTGCTGGCGCACGCCCTGCACACGCAAATCGCCATGCACCAGGAATACGGCGGGGTCGTGCCGGAACTGGCGTCGCGCGACCATGTGCGGCGAGTCGTGCCTCTGACGCGCCAGGTGCTGCGCGAAGCCGGCCTGACCGTAAAGGACATCGATGCCGTCGCCTATACGGCGGGTCCCGGCCTGGCCGGGGCGCTGCTGGTGGGAGCGAGCGTGGCGCAGGCTTTCGCCTGGGCGCGCGACCTGCCGGCCATCGCGGTGCATCACCTGGAAGGGCATCTGCTGTCTCCCATGCTGGCCGATCCGCGGCCGGATTTTCCCTTCGTCGCGCTGTTGGTGTCAGGTGGCCACACGCAGTTGATGCGCGTGGACGGCGTGGGGCGCTATACGCTGTTGGGCGAAACGCTGGACGACGCGGCCGGCGAGGCCTTCGATAAATCGGCCAAGCTGCTGGGCCTGGGCTATCCGGGCGGGCCAGCGCTGGCGATGCGGGCAGAGCAGGGCGATCCCACTCGTTTCGATCTACCGCGCCCTATGCTGCACAGCGGCGATCTGGATTTCAGCTTCAGCGGCCTGAAAACCGCGGTACTGACCCGGGTCAAGGCCATCGAGCAGATGGAGGGCCCGCCGGACGCCGCCACGGTGGCCGACCTGGCCGCCGCCACGCAAGCGGCCATCGTGGACGTGCTGGCGGCCAAAGCGGCCAGGGCCCTGAAGGAAACCGGCCTGCGGCGCCTGGTGGTGGCCGGCGGGGTAGGCGCCAACAAGGCGTTGCGCGAACGCCTTGCGGCGTCGCTGCCGCGGCTGAAGGCGCAGGCTTATTTCCCGCCGCTGTCGCTGTGCACGGATAACGGCGCCATGATCGCTTTCGCGGCGGCGGAACGGGTCAAGGCGGGTCTGGCGGTACTGGACCGCGGCGACCACGCGTTTACCGTGCGGCCGCGCTGGGCTCTCGAAGATCTGGATGTGGCGGCTTGACCGGCTGCCGCCGATATCAGGCCGATCAGGGAATTGCCCCGCATGACCGGTTCCTTGATGATCCCGGGCGATCCGGGCCGCCGTCAGTCTTTCTTCTTTTGCCCGATCCGCGTTTCCGTACCATTCAGCAGGCGGCTGATATTCGCCCGGTGACGCAGGATCAGCAGAATGCTGATGATGGTTATCGCGGCCAGCAAAGGCGGTTCCGCGGACCACGCCAGCTTGGAGCCGAACAGGTAGTACAGGGGTGCGAAAATCGCCGCGACCAGCGCGGCCAGCGACGAATAGCGGAAAAACACCGCGATGATGGCCCAGGTGGCTACCGTGGCCAACGCCAGCCACGGCGATATCGCGAACAGCACGCCCAGCGCTGTTGCCACGCCCTTGCCTCCGCGAAATTTCAAAAAGACGGGGTACAAGTGGCCCAGGAATACCGCCACCGCCGCCAATGCGACCATGTTCCAGCTCACGCCCACCGGATTGCCGATGTGCTGGACCAGCCATACCGCGAACCAGCCCTTGGCGGCATCGCCCAGCAGCGTCAGCGCGGCGGCGGTCTTGTTGCCGGAGCGCAATACATTGGTCGCGCCCGGGTTGCCCGAGCCATAGGTGCGCGGGTCCTGCATGCCCATCAGTTTGCTGACCACCACCGCGAACGGTATCGAGCCAATCAGGTAGGCCAGGGCGACAAGGCCGACATTGACGACGACGGGATGGGCTATCTGCAGCATTGGACCTTTCCACGGGATGGGATCAGCCGCGGATTCTACCGTGGAGCAGGGCCGGACGGCCTACAGTACAATTCGACGCGACCCGCTGCCACAATTTTCCTTTCGATGCAGAATGCGGATTCTGGTTTCCAACGATGACGGTTATACGGCGCCTGGTCTACAGGCGCTGGTCGATGCCTTGCGCGGATTGGGCGACCTGACCGTGGTCGCTCCGGAAGTGAACCATAGCGGGGCCTCCAATTCCCTGACCTTGAGTCGGCCCTTGTCGGTGCGCGAAGCGTCCAACGGCTTTCTGTATGTGAATGGCACGCCGTCCGACTGCGTGCACGTCGCGTTGACCGGCGGGCTTGTCGACGCGCGCCCCGACCTGGTGGTGTCCGGCATCAACAACGGCGCCAATATGGGCGACGATACGTTGTATTCGGGTACGGTCGCGGCGGCCATCGAAGGCTATCTGTTCGGCATCCCAGCCATTGCATTCTCGCTGCATGAAAAAGGATGGGGCAATCTGGACGCCGCCGCCGCGATGGCACGCCGCGTGGTCGAACACCAGATCGCGCATCCCCTGCCGGCACCCGTCCTGCTGAATGTGAATATCCCGAACCGGCCGTTACAGGCCATGCAGGGCATGCGCGTGACACGGCTCGGCAAGCGTCATCCTTCGGAACCCGTCGTGCGCACGACGACGCCCTATGGCGATACGGTGTATTGGATCGGCCCGGCGGGGCTGGCGGCGGATGCCGGCCCCGGCACGGATTTCCATGCCGTGGCCGAGGGCGCGACGTCGATCACGCCGCTGCGCCTGGACCTGACCCACCAGGGATTGTTGCCGGAAGTGCGTTCGTGGGCGGAGCCTCTATGCGCAAACGGGTAGGGCCGGAACCGACCCCGCCGGCGACCAATCCGGCCCGGTCCCGCGGCGCCTCGTACCAGGGCGGCACGCTGGGGCCGGGGTATACCGCCGCGAACAGCAATACGCGTATTTCCGCGGCCACCTTGCAGCGCAGTGCGCCCGCCCCTGTGGCGCCGGACGCCGCCGGCAATCTGGGCCTGAATTCGGAGCGCCTGCGCCGGGCCATGGTGCAGCGCCTGCGCGCGCAAGGCATTACCGATGACCGTGTGCTGAACGCCATGGAAGCCGTGCCGCGCCATCTTTTCGTGGACCAGGCGCTGGCCAGCAGGGCCTACGAAGATGCCGCGCTGCCGATCGGCCATTCGCAAACAATTTCGCAACCGTGGATAGTGGCGCGCATGATCGCCGCCGTTTGCGAGGATCGGGAACCCACGCGCGTGCTGGAAGTCGGCGCGGGCTGCGGCTACCAGGCAGCGGTTCTGGCGCAGTTCGTGCGCGACGTTTATGCCATCGAACGCATACGCGGCCTGTATGACCTGGCGCGCGGACACCTGCGCCAGTTGCGCCTGACCACGCGCGTACGTGTGTCCTTTGGCGACGGCATGCTGGGATTGCCGAATACGGCGCCTTTCGATGCTATCGTTGTGGCCGCCGCCGGCCTGGCGATCCCACAGGCATTGTTGTCGCAGTTGGCGCCGGGCGGCCGGCTGATCGCACCCGAAGGCGGTTCCAACCAGCGCCTGGTGCTGGTGGAACGAACCGGGGCGGCCAGTTGGAAACGAGTGGAACTCGAAGCCGTACGCTTTGTCCCGTTAAGGGCCGGCATACAATCGTGAGCAACCAGGAGAATCATATGCTCGACGGGCAGTTGCAGCTGACCGGAACCGAATTACCCGGCGCGCACGCCGCGCGTCCGTCCCGCGCCATGCTCTGGGTGGGGCTTCTGTGCCTTGTTCTGGCGGGCTGCGCATCGCGCACGACGCGCGCGCCGGTCGTCGATTTGAACACCACGCCCGAACCGGTGGCACCCGCCGCGTCGGGCTCAACCTATGTGGTCAAGCCGGGCGATACGCTGTATGGCATTTCGCGCGCCAATGGCGTGGATATGGAAAGCCTGAAGCGCTGGAACAACATCGCGGATTCCAACCATCTGGCGGTCGGCCAGGTGCTGAAGCTGTCGGCCCCGGCCGGCGGCGCGGCGCCGGGGTCCACGGGGGGCCCCAAGACGTCTCCCGCCACGCCAGTCAAGCCACCCGAAACCAAGATCGAACCCACGCCGCTGCCGCCCCCGGGCGAACAGCAGCAACCGCCCGCGCAGCAGCCTCCGGCCACCACGCCGCCGGCGACGCCTCCGCCGGCACCGGCGGAAACGCCCAAGCCGCAGCGCGCGGCTGACGCCGGTGTGATCAGCTGGGGCTGGCCCGCGCAAGGGCAGGTCATTGCCACCTTCAGCAACAGCACCAAGGGCATCGATATTGGCGGCAGTCCGGGCGATCCAGTGGTGGCGGCCGCCGACGGCAAGGTCATGTACAGCGGCAATGGCGTGCGCGGCCTGGGCAACCTGATCATCGTCCAGCACACCAATGGCTTCATCACCGCCTATGCGCACAACCGCGCGCTGCTGGCCAAGAGCGGCCAGGACGTGAAAAAGGGCGCCAAGATCGCGGAAATCGGCCAGACCGATGCACCG
>DATJHN010000161.1:0-4118 GCA_035493915.1 Bordetella sp. | reverse complement strand
TCCGTGTAGGCCGGGGTAGCCTGCGGCGCCGCATACGACGGTGCGGGTGCCGGAGCCGGCGTCTCGGCGGCGCGGGCGACAGGTTCCGCAGCCACGGGCGCGGCCGTTACCGGCGTGGGCGCGACATGCGTGGGCATGTTGGGCGCAGGCGCAGCCATTTCGGCCGTTGCGGGCACGGGCACTGCCGTTGTAGGCGTGGTCGCCGCTGGCTGGCTCGTTGCGAGCACATCCGCGGCAGGCGCGGCGGTCGCCGGCACAGCCATCGTGGATGCAGGCGCTTCCGTCACGGTCGTTGCGGGCACGGGTTGCGCCGGAGCCGTCCAGCTCTGCGCCGGTGCGGGTGCCGCGGCCGGTACCGGTTCCTGCGCAGCGGTCGATGCTTCGGACCAGGCCTGCGAGGCGGCCGCCGGGGCCGGCACCGCGGGGGCCTGCTCCTGCGCCATACCGGCGGATGCCACCTGGGGGGCAGTCGGAGCAGCAGGCGTGACGGGTGCCGCGGCCACGGGCTGCGGTGTCGTCGATCCCGGGATCAGCGTCTGGACGGGCGTGGGCTGGGTAGTCTGGCCCATCCCGGCGTGCGGCGTATCGGCCACGTAGTGTGGACGCTGCGCGTGTTCCACCGGGGTGGCGACTTCCGACAAAGCGGCCTGCGCTTCGGCGGCCAGGGTTTCCTCGCCTTCCAGCGCGGTTTCCTGGCCGGATTCGCCGGTCATGCCCGCACCGTCCTCCTGCGAACGGCGGCCACGGCGGCTGCGGCGGCGACGACGCTTGCGTTCCGGATCGGCGCCTGCTTCGCCTGCCAGGCCTTGTTCGTCCGCTTCCAGACCGGTATCAGCGGCCTGATCGGCGCGCTCGTCCTCGGCATCGGGGGGCAGGGCAGCGGCCACCGTTTCAGCCAGCGCGGCGACCATGCTTTCCTGCTCGCTCATGGGCGCGTCGGCCTGGTCTTCGCGGCGTCCACGGCCACGGCCGCGGCGTCCGCGACCGGCACGGCCGGTCGTGGCTTCGTCGGCGGCTTCCGGGGCCAGGGCGCGTTCCGGATGCGCCTGCGCCTGGGCGACGACGTCGCGTTCGGCGCGTTGCTGGGCTTCCCCACGCGAGGCGCGTTCGCCGCGATCGGTACGGTCGCCACGTTCGGGACGATCACCACGCTCGGAACGATCGCCGCGTTCGGGACGTTCGCCATGTTCGCCGCGGTCGGCACGCTGTTCGCCGTCCGCGCGGCGTCCGCCGCGCACATGGTGGCGCAGGCCTTCGCCTTCGGCAGCCTCCGGCCGGGCTTCGTGGCGGCGGTTGCGGTTACGGTCGGATCCGTGGCGTTCGCCGCGGCGATCCTGGCCGTCGTGCGTGCGCGACTTGGGCCGGTTGGTGGAACGCTTGGCATCCGCCTGCGGGGCGGGCGCGGGTGCGGGCGTGGCGTCGCCGCCGCTGAACCAGCCGACCAGGCGTTTGAACAGTCCACCCAGACCGGCGCTGGCGGCAGGCGCGGCCACGACGGGTGCCGGCGTGCTGGATACAGGCGCGGGCTGGGCCGGCGTGATGCCCTTGACCAGGGCTTCCGGACGCGTTTTGATTTCCTGTTCGCGCGGGGCCCAGGCGACTTCCGTGGCGGGGGCGTCGGCCAGCTCGAAGCTGGTCTTCAATTCCTCCAGGCGCGGATCGTCGTGGCGCAGGCGCTCGATGTGATGATGCGGCGTCTCCAGGTGCTTGTTGGGGATCAGCACCAGATTGACCTTCAGGCGGGCTTCCATCTTGGCGATGTCGGCACGCTTTTCGTTGAGCAGGAATGTAGCCACGTCGACGGGCACCTGGGCGTGCACCGCCGCGGTGTTTTCCTTCATGGCTTCTTCCTGCAGCAGGCGCAGTACGTGCAGGGCGCTGGATTCCGCGTCGCGGATCACGCCGGTGCCGTTGCAGCGCGGGCAGGTGATGTGGGAGCCTTCGTTCAGCGCCGGGCGCAGCCGCTGGCGCGACAGTTCCATCAGGCCGAAGCGGGAGATCTTGCCCATCTGGACGCGGGCGCGGTCGAAATGCAGGGCATCGCGCAGGCGCTGTTCGACGGCGCGCTGGTTCTTGCCGTCTTCCATATCGATGAAATCGATAACGATCAGGCCGCCAAGGTCGCGCAGGCGCAACTGGCGGGCGACTTCATCGGCCGCTTCCTGGTTCGTGCGCAGGGCGGTTTCCTCGATGTCCGCGCCGCGTGTGGAGCGGGCCGAGTTGACGTCGACCGCAACCAGGGCTTCGGTATGGTCGATGACGATGGCGCCGCCCGACGGCAGGGTCACCGTGCGCGAATAGGCGGTTTCGATCTGGTGTTCGATCTGGAAGCGCGAAAATAGCGGGACATCGTCACGGTAGCGCTTCACGCGCTGGACATTGTCCGGCATGACCACGCTCATGAAAGCAGTGGCTTGATCGGCGATCTCGTCGGTATCGATCAGGATCTCGCCGATTTCAGGCGAGAAATAGTCGCGAATCGCCCGGATCACCAGGCTGGATTCCAGGTAGATCAGGATCGGCGCGGAATTATCGCGGGCGGCGCCGTCGATGGCCGTCCACAGCTGCATCAGGTAGGAAAGATCCCACTGCAGCTCTTCGACGTTGCGTCCGATGCCGGCGGTACGGGCGATGATGCTCATGCCCTGCGGAACCGGAAGCTGCTCCATGGTATCGCGCAGTTCCTGGCGGTCTTCGCCTTCGACGCGGCGCGAAACACCGCCGCCGCGCGGATTGTTGGGCATCAGGACCAGGTAGCGGCCGGCCAGCGAGATGAACGTGGTCAGGGCGGCGCCCTTGTTGCCGCGCTCTTCTTTTTCTACCTGGACGATCAGTTCCTGGCCTTCGCGCAGGGCGTCCTGGATGCGGGCGGTGCGTACGTCGACGCCTTCCTTGAAATAACTGCGGGCGATTTCCTTGAACGGCAGAAAGCCGTGGCGGTCTTCGCCATAGTTGACGAAGCAGGCTTCCAGGCCTGGTTCGATGCGGGTGATGATGCCTTTATAGATGTTGCCTTTACGCTGTTCGCGGCCGGCGGTTTCGATGTCCAGGTCGATGAGCTTTTGCCCGTCGACGATGGCAACGCGCAACTCTTCAGGGTGCGTTGCATTGAACAACATGCGCTTCATGAGAGGGTTCTCCGTAGTCATGACACGCCGATATCGGCGCGTGACCTTGGGTCACCCGGGCTGCGGACTGCGGCAGAGCAAGCGTGCGGACCTGGCCTGAGCACCGCCCAGGCATGTCCGCGCCGGTCAGGCGGGCACTTCGTGCCAAATGGCACGCGGTTCGGTCAGCAGGGGAGTCAGGTTCACGAGTTGTGGTTGACGAATAATTGCTGTGAACGACAGGCGCGGCGGAAGGGTACGGCACGCGCCTGGTGCTTTATTACGACGGTCTTGCTTGTTTGCTTCAGAGCCGCGCGCGGCTTGCAACGGACCTGCCTGGGAACGCGTCAGGGACTTTTGCCTTCGCGTGCCCGGCAGGGCGCGGTTGCGCCGGCGACCGGATAACCCCGGCGCTGAATTTGGCAGACGGTACAATAACGGCCTGCGCACCGGACGGAATCGTCCCCCGACGGAGTTGCTCAGGAAGTGCATCTGAACGTGCATCTCTACGCCAGGCGGCCATTCAGCCCCATAATTCAGCCCCTTAAGGCTGTCCCGATTATATGCCGCTTTTCGCAATGCGCAAAGAAGACACTTCTCCCCGCTCGTCACACGGCCGCCCAAGGGCGGCAAAAGGCGCCGCCAGTGCTCCGCATGGCCGCCTGAAAGCCCCGCCAGACGAGGCCGCCGCTGTTCCGCGCGGGCGTCCGAAGGCGATGAAAGACGGGGCCGCCACCGCTCCGCGCGGCCGTTCTAACACAGACGCCGCCGCCGCGGCGCCCAGCAAGCCTGCCAGGCCCGCCCCCGCGGTGCGGATGGTTCAGGTGGACGAGGCGCAAAGCGGCCAGCGCCTGGACAACTTTCTGTTTCGGGTTTGCAAGGGCGTCCCCAAAAGCCATATCTACAAGGCCATTCGCGATGGTCAGGTCCGCGTCAACAAGGGCCGTATTGCCGTCGACCATCGCGTGGAAACCGGCGATGTGGTGCGCGTACCGCCCCTGCGCCTGCCCG
>DATJHN010000160.1:0-10549 GCA_035493915.1 Bordetella sp. | reverse complement strand
GTCATCCTGGGTTTCGCCGGTTCCATCGTGTTCATGTCGGGCGTACTGTTCGTGCATGATGAAACCGTGGTCGCGCTATGCCTGGCGGCGGCGCTGTTCTTCCTGGAATTGAGCGCCGGCCCGGTATTCGCCACGCCCATGGACGTGGCGCCCGCCTATGCCGGCGTGGCGACCGGTTTCGTCAGCACGGCCGCGGGACTGGCCGCGGTCATTTCTCCCATCACCTTTGGCTACATCGTCGATGCGACGGGCAGCTATACCTCGCCCTTCCTGGTGTCGATCGCCATTCTGGCGGTCGGCATCGTAATGTCGTTCTGGATGCGGCCCGACAAGACGCTGCAGGTGGCGGCGCCCAAGGCCATGCCGCCGGGTCCGCCCGCGATGGATATGGGCGCAAGGCGCATGAGTGAAACCGTCGCCATGGGATTCAGGGCTAACGCAAATGAGTGAACAGACCGCCGCTCGGGATTCAGCGATAGCGCACATGAATGAACGACGGCCTGCTATCGAGTTCAGGAGCAAAGCACATGAGTGAAGCAACAAACCGGCCTTTGTCCGGGCAGGTGGCGATCGTGACGGGCGCGGCCCGCAATATCGGCCGCGCGATCGCGGTCGAGCTGGGCCGGCAGGGCGCGGACGTGGTGATAAATGCCCAGCGTTCCGCCGCCGAAGCCGAAGAGACCGCGGCGCTGGTGGAGCAGGCCGGCGGCAAGGCGCTGGTGCATCTGGCCGATATCTCGCAACCCGACGGGGCGCGCAGCCTGATCGATGCCGCCGTGGCGCGTTTCGGCCGCATCGATATCCTGGTCAACAACGCCGCCGTGCGACGCGAGGCGCGCTTCGACGAACTGGACTGGCAGCAGTGGCGCGAAGTTACGGGCGTGATCCTGGATGGCGCGTATTTATGTGCGCATGCCGCCGCGCCTTATCTGCGGAAGTCGCCGGCCGGCGCGATCGTCAATATCGGCGGTATGTCGGCCCACAATGGTTCATCCGGCCGCGCCCATGTGATCGCCGCCAAGATGGGCCTGGTCGGCCTGACCCACGGACTGGCGCACGATCTTAGCGGCGATGGTGTCACGGTGAATTGCGTGGTTCCGGGCCTGATCGATACCGCGCGCGGCCATTCCGCGCAGGGCACGCCGGCGCATCACGCCAAACATTCCACGCTGCTGGGACGCCGCGGCACGTCGCAGGAAGTGGCCGATCTGGTGGTTTTCCTGTGCGGGCCCAAGGCGCGGTATTTGACGGGGCAGACGATGCATGCGAACGGCGGGGCTTATCTGGGTTAGTGGGCGAGCGGGGAAGTGGGCCATGAAGTGGACCAGAAAGCAGGTTGGAACGCGGACCCGCAAGCAGCGCCAGAAAGCAGGGCAAGAACGCAGGCAGAACGCGGGCAATAACGATAAGAGTTTTCCAGGAGATCCTATGAAAGTCATCAATACCGCCACGCGCATCGCGGCACGCGCGGGCTTCGCGCTGGTGCTTTGCGCCGGCTATCAATCCGCCTATGCGCAGGCCGATTACCCGAATCACAAGGTGCGCGTCATCGCGCCGCAGGGGGCCGGCGGCGGCGTCGACGTGGTCGGCCGGTTGTTGATGGAACAGCTGTCCCAGCGCCTGGGCCAGTCGTTCTATATCGAGAACCAGGGCGGCGCCGGCGGCATCATCGGTGCCTCGGACACGGCGCGCGCCACGCCCGACGGCTACACGCTGATGATCGCCTACGTGGCCACGCACGGCACCAACCCGGCCGTGCGCAAGACGCCTTACGATGCCGTGAAAAGTTTTACGCCCATCGCCATGATCGGCGGCACGGCGAACATGCTGCTGGTCAGCCCCAGCCTGGGCGCCAAGACGCTGAAGGATTTCGTCGCCTATGCCAAACAGAATCCCGACAAGCTCAGTTACGGTACATCCGGCAACGGCACGCTGAATCATCTGGCGATGGAAGAGTTCAAGCATGCGGCCGATTTCAACGATGTGTCGGTGCCGTACAAGAGCATGAGCGAGTCCTTGACCGACGTCATCGGCGGCCGCGTGCAGAGCACATTCCCGGGCGTGGCGGCTGGCCTGCCCGCCGTGAAATCGGGCAGGGTGATGCCGCTGGCCGTTACGGGTGAAAAGCGCCAGGCCGTGCTGCCGGACGTACCGACCTTCAAGGAGCTGGGCTATCCGTCCATGCAGGCCTTGACCTGGTATGGCGTCGTCGGCCCCGCCAAGATGCCGCAAGCCGTGACCGAAAAACTGAACGCCACGATCAATGACATCCTGAAGTCGGCGGACTTCCAGAAGAAATTGCAGCAGATCGGCATCGACCCCATGCCGATGACCCCGACGCAGTTCGGCGACTATATCGCCAGCGAAGTGCGCACCTGGACGCAGGTTGCCCACGACAGCAACATCAAGATCGACTGACCGCCGTTTACCCAGGAAGCGCCACCGGGCGTCCTGGGGACCGGCGAATATCTGGACCAGGCATCGGGCATATACGAAGCCATGCCGCGCATCCATCGAGTTTCAACAGGAAAGACCATGTCTGATACAAGCAAGAATCCCGAAGTGTCGATATCGCAGCGACTGGCGCGCGGCATCCTGGCCGCTAATCCAGAGAAAACCGCCGGCACCCGTGCCGTCGGCCGGCGCATGGTGATGGATATCGCCGGCATCTGCATCGCGGCGCGCGAGCAGGCGTATGTCCGCGCGGCGATCGCCTCGGTCGATGGGAACGGCCCCTGCACCTTGCTGGGCCATACCCGCAAGCTGGGCGTGGAAGGCGCGGCGTTCGTGAACGGCATCGCCGCGCACGGCGAGGATTTCGACGACACCTTCGAAGGCGGCCCGGTGCATGCGGGCGTGGTGATCGTGCCGGCGCTGGTAGCCGCGGCCGAACGCCACGGGTTCTCCGGCCAGGACTTCCTGCGCGGGCTGGCGATCGGCTCCGAGATCATGTGCCGCCTGTGCGCCGTGGCGCCGACCAGAACCCACAAGGCAGGCTTCCATCCGACCGCGGTCTTCGGCGTGATGGGCGCGGTTGCCGGCATCGGCGCGGCGCTGCGGCTGACAGAGCAGCAACTGGTCGATGCGTTCGGCATCGCGGGCAGCATGGCATCAGGCATCATCGAATATCTGGCCGATGGTTCGTGGACCAAGCGCATGCATCCGGGATGGGCGGCGCAATCGGGCTACCGCGCGGTGCGGCTGGCCCTGGAAGGCTTCAAGGGACCGCGCACGGTGTTCGAAGGCACGCACGGCTTGTTCCATGGCTTCGCGAATACGCTGGACGGCAACTTCGACGCGATGATGGCGGGCTTCGGCGAAAAGTGGATCTGGGAAACGATCGCCTTCAAGCCCTATGCCTGCGGAACCATGTGCCATCCCTACATCGACTGCGCGCGCGAGTTCGGCAAGCTGGGGATAGACCCGGCATCGATCGCCAGCATCGAGTGCGAGGCGGCGGAAGGCGTGCTGCATCGCTTGTGGGAACCGCTGGACCAGAAACGGTCGCCGCCCAACGGCTACGCCGCGAAGTTCAGCGTGCCATATGCGATCGCGGTGGCGATCGTGCGCGGCGATGCGGGGCTGCGCGAGTACGACGACATCATCGTCAAGGACCCGACGATCCTGGGCCTGGCATCGAAGGTGTCGTACGTCGTCGACCCCCAGAATCCCTATCCGCGGCAATTCACCGGGCATGTGCGGGTGAAGCTGGCCGACGGCGCGGTGCATGAATTCCGCCAGGGATATTTCAAGGGCGGCGCGGAGCACCCGCTAAGCGATGACGACCTGACCCGCAAGTTCCTGGCGAACTGCGGGTACGGCGGTTTGGCGGAGTCCGACACGCACGGGCTGCTGGAGCAGATCAACGGCGTGTTCGATAGCGGCGCCGTCGATTTCTCCCTGTTCGCCCGCTAGGTCCGTCGGGCTCCTCAGGCCAGTAAGGTCGATCAGGTCGGCCAGGTCGGCCTGGTCCGTCAGGTCCGTCAGGTCCGGTCGGGCTTGAGCGTGGCCGGCTCCCGCGCCAGTGTTCCGCGGTCGCCGTCCATGCTGAAGGGCAGGCCCAGGTAGTGGCGTCCCGAACCGCCCGGTACCGATTGCACGATCGCGGGATCCGCCTGCCTTGCGGCATGCAGGGCGGCGTCCAAGCCCTGAACGGGGGCGCAGGGCACGCCGGCGCTGTTCAAGGCACGGTCGAGGTCGGCCGTGGGCCAGGTGGCGATGCGCTGGCTGACCTCGTCCAGCAGCGCCTGGGATGTCATCAGCCCCGGCGTTGCCTCGTCCGCGTCGATCCTCAGCGTCGCGAGCAAACCACGCAGCTGATGCGGTTCGTTGACCGCCAGGCATACTTCACCATCGATCGCCTTGTAGGCGCGCGACAGCAGATTGCCGCTGGAGGCCGCATTGCCGCGCGGCGCCAGCGATTCCTTGCCGTTCAGATAGCCGGTGACGGTGCTTTGCATCATGGCCAGCGCGGTATCCAGCATCGACACGCTGATGCGTGAGCCGCCGGAGTTGCCGGGATTACGCACATTGGCCAACACCGCGCTGACGACGCCCAACGCGGCGTTCAGTCCGGTGGTGTAGTCGATGATGGGGGCGCCGGTCTTGGTCGGGCCGCTGGCCGGGGTACCGCTTAGCTGCATCAGGCCGCTGGCGGCCTGGATCACGCTGTCATAGGCGGGGTATTCGCCGCGCGGGCCGGCCCGGCCATAGCCCGTGATGGAACACCAGACCAGGCCGGGATTGCGCGCGCGCACGGTGGCTTCGTCCAATCCCAGGCGGTCCAGCGCGCCAGTGCGGAAGTTCTCCACCAGCACGTCAGCATCGGCGATGAACTGCAGGAAGCGTTCGCGGTCCCGCGCATCGCTCAGTTCCAGGAACATCACTTCCTTGTTGCAGGCTTGTGCGATGTAGTCGGTGCTCAGGCCCTGGGCGCCCAGTTCGGGATTGGCGCGCGAACGCCACCGTATGCTGTCGCCGCCTGGCGGCCGTTCGACCCGTATAACCGTCGCGCCCAGCAGCGCGAGCAAGTAGCTGCAATACGGGCCAGCCAGGACGCGCGTCGCGTCCACCACCTTGATGCCGGCTAGCGGCAAACGATCCGAAGTGGAATGCGTCATGTCAAAGAACGGTGATGTTGAACTGTTCGACGATGCTCTTGTATCGCTGCACTTCGGTCGCAACTTTCTGAGCGGTCTCGGCCGGCGAGAGCCCCAGCGGTGTCGCGCCGTCCAGGTTGATCTTGTGGACCACATCGGGCGTCTTGAGGATCTCGTTCATGGCCCCGTAGAGCTTGTCGATATCGGATTGCGGCAAGGAGGCAGGGGCGAACAGCGCTTGCCAGTTGTCAAAGTCGATGGTCGGGTTGCGCTCGGTCAGCAGCGGTATGCCGTCCATGCCGGGCGGCGTGGTGCGGCCGGCGATGCCGATGGCCCGCAGGGCGCCGCTGCGCAGATGCGGCGCGGCGGCAACGGCGGCCAGCATGGAGAAATCGATCTCCTTGCCGATCAGCGCCGTCAGCACCTGGCCGGCACCCTTGTAGGGGATGTGCGTGGCCTTGAAGCCCAGCGTATTGCTCAACACGGCACAGCCCAGGTGACTGGTGGTGCCGATGCCGGGCGACCCGTAGTTCAGTCCACCGGCGGTGCTCTTGGCCTGGGCCAACAGATCGTCCACGGATTTGACGGTGCTGCTGCCCGGCACGGTCAACACCAGCGGGGACGAGGTCAGCATGGAGACGGGCAACAGATCCTTGCCCAGCGCGAACGCCAGGTTCTTGTACAGCGTCTGGTTGACGGAGATCGATGCCGTGGTGAAGAGCAGGCGATGGCGCGTCTGGTCGCGCGCCACGACTTCGGCGCCGATGTTGCCGGCGGCGCCAGGCTTGTTTTCGACGATGACGGAAGCGTTCCACTTGGTGCTCAATTGCTGGGCGAGGGTGCGCGCCAGCAGATCGGTCCCACCGCCGGCCGAGAACGGCACGGTCAGCGTGATGGGCATGGTCGGCCAGGCATCGTCAGCCGCGTAGCTGCGGGAATAAACCAGACCACCCAGGGTGGCGAGCATTAGTTGTCGTCTTGTGAGTTTCATCGGTGTGGCGTGCTGTGTGGGAATGCGTGCGGTATAGGTAACGAAGGAATCGCGGTACGCAGGATAGGGATCGCGGTCCTGCCGTG
The DNA here is from genome assembly GCA_035493915.1 of Bordetella sp. Classification (GTDB taxonomy): domain Bacteria; phylum Pseudomonadota; class Gammaproteobacteria; order Burkholderiales; family Burkholderiaceae_B; genus Bordetella_C. Next base: position 4,373 of record DATJHN010000160.1, on the reverse strand, counting down.
GAAGGTGATATGGTTCGCGGATCGCATCCTATCGGCGTTTTAGTAGCTAATGAAACTACTAGCAGACAGTGATTTTTCCGACTCGAAGGCGGCGCGCCTGTTGCGGCGGCTGGGCTTTTCAGGCTACGAAAGCGCGGTATGGCTGGAATTGGTCAATGGCTTCCCGGCCACGGCCTACCAGGTCGCCAAGCGGGCGGGCCTGCAGCGCGCGAATGTGTATCGCGCCCTGGACCGGTTGGCGGAACGGCAGGCGGTCACGGTACTGCATTCCAAACCGGCGCTGTACGCGCCCGCGGATCCACGCAGTCTGGTCGCGCGCCTGACGGCCGATCTGACGGGGGAGTGCGACTGGTTCGCTGGCCACGTCAGCACGCGCATGCAGTCGCGCAACCAAGGCGCGATACGAACGGGTACCGGCGTGGAAACCTGCATGGAGCGCCTGCGCGAAGCACTGGGGGCGGCGCGGCACTATGCCTGGCTGAAGGGCGATGCTTCCACATTGGGCCTGTTCGCCGCGGATATCGATGCGGCCTGCGTGCGCGGCGTCGTCGTCAAGATGATTGCCTTCGGTACATGGAAGGCGTTGCAGAAGAAGCTACCCAGAACGGTGGTGTATCCGCATGAAGGCAACGCCCAGCGGCTGTCGTCCGCCACCGACTCCCTGATGACGCTGGCCTGCGATGGCCGGGCGGTGACGACGGCGGTATTTTCCGAGCAGGCGACGGTGACGTCGGTGCAGGACCATGCGCTGACCTATCAGCTGCATTCCTATTTGCTGCACGAGATCTTCCTGGCTGAACTGGTGCTGGAGCAGGGCGCGAACGGCAATCTGGCGCAAAGCCTGCGGGCGCTGCGGAAACGGCATCGCCCGCAGGCGATGGAGCGATCGCTGTCGAGCGACCAGTAGGCGGCGGCCAGCCACGACGGCCGTCGGCCTCCTGCCCGGCACCAGCAGAGAAGGCAATCGGCAATGGAGGCGCCCGGCTGCGCCCCGTCCCGATTAAAAGCGATACACCTCCGTTCCGGCTGGAGTTATAAGCTTTTAGTCAGTTCGCCTTCCATTCAACGAGGAGCGTGCGGCCATGGACAAGAGAATCGCCGATTTCCTTGACGCTTGCATCGAGCGCTGGCGCGCTGCCATGGATCTAATGCGCGAAATGATGTCCACCTGGCCCGACTGCGTCTAGGCCGTGCCGCCTTTCATCGCCGGCGCGCGCGACAGGTATGCGAAGCTGGACGGACAACTGAGATGTATTAAGCGGTGGGCAGCCGCAGCGAGCGGTCCAGTCCGCGCATCAGCGGCAATACGCCATCGACGTGCGGGCAGGCGATGCCGGCCTCGCGTGCGAATGCTTGCAACTGGCCCAGGATGGCTTCCACTTCGGTCGGCCTGCCGGCCAGCGCGTCTTGCAGCATGGATGGCCGCATGCCGCCCGTGGGGTTATTGCCGGCGGGCCCGCGGCGCAGGGCCGTGCGGGCGTCTTCGGCCTGGCTTTCGACATGGCTGCCGTGCGCGGCGGCGATCGCGACCAGTTCGTTGATGATGCCGTCGCCGATGGCCAGCAGTTCCGGATCCCTGGACAGTTCGCTGGCGGGCAGCCGCGTCAGGGCGCACAGCGGATTCAGCGCGGCGTTGCGCATCAGCTTGGTCCAGACTTCGCGCCGCAGATCGGGCGACGCTTCGGCGCCCAGGCCGGACTGCTTCATCAGGTCGATGGTGGCGTGCAGGCGCTTGCTGTCGGTGCCGTCGGGTTCGCCCAGCACCCAGCGGTTGGGGCCGGTATGGCGCACGACGCCGGGTTCAATGACTTCATTGGGCGCGTACACCACGCAGCCCAGCACGCGCTGCGGGGTCAAGGTATCCCACAGGGCGCCGTCCGGATCCAGCAAGGGCAGGGGCCCGGGGTTGGGCTGGCCATGCTTCCACCACCAGGTCAGGCCGTTGGTGACGAACACCGCGTGACCGTCGGGTTTCAGCAGGCCGGCGATGGCCGCGGCGGCACCCGGCAAGGCATAGGCTTTCAGCGTGACGAAGACAATGTCCTGGGGCGGCAGGTCCTGCGGCCGGTCGACCGCATGGGTGGGACGGGCCGAGGCATCGCCGCCCGTGGAGACCAGCCGCAGTCCATGCTGCCGGATCGCCGCCAGGTGCGCGCCGCGCGCGATCACCGATACCTTTGCCTGTCCGCCGGCAGCCAGCCGCGCCGCCATGAAGCCGCCGATGGCGCCCGCGCCGAAAACGCATACTTCCATTTCTTTCCTGCTCCTGGCGCGCAAGGCGCGATCGTGATCTGGGAACGACGCGGCCAGGGGGACAAGAAGGACCGGTTGGTTCAATCCGGGATGGTCAACGTCGATGACAACTGCAAGTTTCGGAGGATAACCGAGTCGAGGAGAATCCTCCTGAAAAGCGAAAGGCCCTGATGATTTCATCAGGGCCTTGACGCCGACCGGGAACCCCCAATCCGCTTCAGTGATGCTATGGCGCTCGATCCGGTATAACAAGTGTCGCCAAGTCCGACTTGTTTGATCAGGTGTATCTCGATGAGCTCGAATCCCGACATTCCCTGTGCGCCGTCCGCCCGACCTTACCTGCTGGCGGCGACCATCCTGGCGTCGTCGATGGCTTTCATCGACGGCATCGTGGTGAATGTGGCCTTGCCGGCGATCCAGGTGCAGTTTCATGTGGGCTTCGATGTCCTGCAGTGGATCGTCAACGGCTATGCGCTGATACTGGGCGCACTGATCCTGATGGGGGGCGTGCTGGGCGACCGTTATGGGCGGCGCCGGATTTTCGTTGCAGGGATCGCGGTGTTCACGCTGGCGTCGATCGCATGCGCACTGGCGTATTCGGCCGGTTCATTGATTACCGCGCGCGTGCTGCAAGGATTGGGCGGGGCGCTGCTGGTGCCGCAAAGCCTGGCGATCATAGCCGCCGCCTATCCCAAGGAGATCCGCGGCCGTGCCGTGGGTATCTGGGCGGCCGCCGCTGCGCTGACCACCGTGTCTGGGCCCATCCTGGGCGGGATATTCATCGATGTGCTTTCGTGGCGCGCGGTGTTCTGGATCAATGTGCCGCTGGCGGTGCTGGCCGTGGGGCTGACGCTGCGTTTCGTCCCTGAAAGCCGCGGCGTGGTGCGCGGCGCCACGGATTGGATGGGTGGATTCCTGGTCACGGCGGGACTGGCGCTGGTGATCTATTCGGTAAGCGAGCTGCCGGAGGCGCATAGCGGGCGTGGTCTTCTACTGGCGGTGCTGGCGGTTGGCGCGCTGACGCTGGCGGGCTTTCTCTTTCACGAATCGAAATCGCGCAATCCGCTGGTGCCGCTGTCCATCTTCCGTTCGCGCGTCTTCAGCGCCACCAATGCGATCACGGTCGGCTTGTACTTTGCGTTGAGCGTGGTCTTCTTTCTGCTGCCGTATACGCTGATCCAGGTGCATGGTTATAGCGGGCTGCAGGCGGGGACCGCGCTGGTTCCGTTCGGGTTGGTCATGGGCGTGCTGTCGCCGCTGGCAAGCAAGCTGGGGGATCGCTGGGGCTTGCGCAGGACCTTGGGCACCGGTGCCGCCCTGGTGACCGTGGGGTGTGCCGCCTTCGCCGTCGTGGAAGCGCGGGACGCGGTCGGCTATTGGACCGGCTATCTGCCGGCGATCCTGGTGCTTGCCATAGGCATGACCATCAGCGTCGCGCCGCTTACCACCGCAGTGTTGAGTTCTGTCTCGGATGACGAGTCCGGCGTGGCGTCAGGCATCAACAATGCGATCAGCCGTATCGCCGGAGTCGTCGCCGTCGCCGCGGCGGGATTGGTTTCGCTGGTGTCCTTTCCCCATTACCTGGCGCAGCGCCTGGCCGGTGCGGGCGTCGACAGCGGTGTGCAAGCCGCCTTGATGGCCGGGTCCGCCAGGCTGGCGGCGTTGCGGGCGCCAGGGCCGGTTCCCGACGAGACGGCGCGTTTGATTCGTGGCCTGGTCCTGGATGCCTATGTGGACAGCTACCGCACGGGCATGACGATGGCCGCGATCGCGGCCGTCGCGGCCGTGGCCATCGCCATGCGCTACCTGCCCGCGCGCGTGACGCCCGGCATGCTCGACAAGTGAATGCCATGCGCCATCAGGAACAGTCCAAGTGCGACGATGGCAATTCCTATTACCCGAGTGCCGCGGTAGCTTGCCGGCGCAAGGCGCTCGATCGTGATGGCGGCCGTCACCGCGGTCATCGCGTAGGGATTCATGATGCCAACCGTGAAAAGCACCGCCGTCAGGCTGGCACAACTGTAGATGCAGTGCAGGCCCAGGCGCAGCCCGTAGGCGCAGGCCGTGGCGGCGTTGGAGGGCAAGGCAGTGTCCGGCACAGGGTCGTGCCGGCAGCACGC
>DATJHN010000159.1:0-8147 GCA_035493915.1 Bordetella sp. | reverse complement strand
AGGGTGGGCAGGCCGATGCCCAGGTTCACATAGGCGCCTTCCGGGATGTCCCGGGCAACGCGGGCGGCCATTTGGTCGCGGGTCAGTTTGGCGCTCATTGTTGCTCCTTGGCGGCCGCGGCGCTGACGCGCACCACGCGCTTGACGAAGATGCCGGGGGTGACGATGGCTTCCGGATCGAGTTCGCCCAGTTCGGCTATTTCGCGCACCTGGGCCACGGCGATCTTGGCCGCGCTGGCCATGATGGGCCCGAAATTGCGCGCCGTCTTGCGGTAGGTCAGGTTGCCCCAGCGGTCGGCGCGGTCGGCTTTGATCAGGGCGTAGTCCGCGTGCAGCGGCAGTTCGAACACATAGTGCTTGCCGTTCAGTTCGCGTGTTTCCTTGCCGTCGGCCAAGGGCGTGCCGTAGGCAGTGGGCGTGTAGAAGCCGCCGATGCCCGCCCCGGCGGCGCGAATGCGTTCGGCCAGCGTCCCCTGCGGAACCAGTTCCAGTTCGAGCTTGCCGGCCCGGTACAGGCCATCGAATATCTGCGAATCCGCCTGGCGCGGGAACGAGCAGATAATCTTGCGCACGCGGCCGGCACCGAGCAGGGCGGCCAGGCCGGTGGTGCCGTTGCCGGCATTGTTGTTTACGATAACCAGGTCTTTCGCGCCCTGGGCCAGCAAGGCGTCGATCAGCTCGACCGGCTGGCCGGCGGCCCCGAAGCCGCCGATCAGGATGGTCGCGCCATCCGGAATGTCGGCCAGCGCCTGGGCGGCGCTTTCTACGAGTTTGGAAATCATCGGCGGTCCGAAAAGATGGGGGAAGTTCTACAATCCGGGATGCTTTCATGGCACGCCCGCCAACGTCAAGGCAAGCTGTCCTCAGCGTGAACACTTTCGTTCAGCCTTGTTTTCGTGCCCTTGCCTGCCGCCGCGGGATATGACCTATGACAAGAAAACCTTACGACTCCAACCTGTTGCTGGGCGATGTCGCCTATGAGTCGGTACGCGAAGCGATCCTGGCCAACGATCTCAAGCCCGGCGACCGCGTGTCCGAATACAAGGTCGCGGAATGGCTGGGCATCAGCCGCACGCCGGCCCGCGAAGGCCTGCGCCGCCTGGAAAACGAAGGCCTGTTGACCCAGCATCCGCGCCGGGGCCTGGTCGTGGCGTCCATCGACGACGAGGCGGTCCAGGAACTCTATGCGGTGCGCGAACTGCTGGAAGGCGCGGCGGCGGCCCTGGCGTCCAAACGGGCCACCGAGGCGGAAATCGCCACGCTCAGGCATCTGGTGGAGCACGAATCGACGATACGCGACCATCCCGAGCAGATGTACGAGCACAACCGTACCTTCCACGACATGGTCTATCGGGCCGCGCACAATCAGTTTCTGTTGAAATTCCTGCTGATTACCGCCGACACGCTGTCGGCCTACCGGAACATATCGACGCTGGTTATCGAGGAACGCCGCGAGCAGGTCATCGACGAGCACCGCGAATTGTATGAAGCCATCGCGGCACATGACGAGACCGCGGCGCGCGCCGTCGCGGCGCGCCACGTGCAGAATGCCCTACGGGCCCGCACGCGGGTCCAGCATACCGAGCTGGTGGGAGAGGTCCGCCGGCGCGGCCCGATCGGCACGGAGAAAAAGCTGGGCTGACTCTCGACGGCACCAGCAGTATCGGTGCCGTCGGTCACTGCGCTGCCGGCATAAGCTGCCCGGCCCGTATCGGCGGTATCAAGGCAGCGGCAATGCCGGCTCTGCCGGCAGCCGCATCAATTTTTCGTACCAATCGGCGGCGGCGCGCGTGCCCAGCGCTTCTTCGGTCAGCAACAGGAAACGCCGGCGCAGGTCCGCGCCCGACATAGGAGTTTGCGGCATGCCCTTGTAGTCGCGCGCCAGGGCCTCGAAGCGCCTTCCGTCGCGCAAGGTCAGGACGATGCGGGCACTCCATGCCGACGGCAGATCGGGCGCCGCGGTCAGGTCGATCCGCCGGCACAGGTCGGCGATCGCCGCATCCTGCAGCGCGGACTCGTCGAAGGCGCGCGGGTCTTCAGGGTCGCGGTACAGCGCCAGGGCGACGCAGAACGGTACGCTGTATTGCGCCGTCATGATGTCGCCAGGCTGGCGAATGTCATGGTGGCTGGCGACTTTTTCCGACATTCCCAGTGCCAGGCTTGCGACGTCGCCACCGGCAAAGCCATGTGTCGCCATCAGCTCGCGCAGGGTCTGCATGGCGGCTTGCGGCGTGACATGGCAGGCGTAGCGTTTCATGCAGACGCGCAGGGTTTCCCATTCGCTGCCCAGGCCCGCCGTCAGGCGTCCGGCATCGCCGTCGCGGCAATAGGTGTCCAGGAAGCCGAAGCGGCCTTCCAGTATCGTTTCGGGGCCGCTGTAGCCTTCGGCCGCCAGGCGCGCGGCCAGGATGCCGGCTTCGCAGGCGCGGCCCATGTGCAGGCGCTTGACCATTGCGCCCTCGCGCGATTTGGTGAATGCCAGCAGACCGGCTGAAAGCGAGCCCGCGATGCCCAGCGCACGTGCGATGCCCGTCGCGTCCAATCCCAGCAGCACGCCGGCGACGACTGCCGCGCCATACGGACCGGTCAGGCCCGGCGCATGGAATCCGAGTTTTTCGCTGGTATGGCGGGATGCGGCACCGATGCGGAAGAGCACTTCGCAGCCCGCGACGAAGGCGGTCAGCGCGCGCCGGCCATCCGCGCCGGTTTCCTGGCATACGGCCGCGACCACGGGAACCAGGGTGGCACCGGGGTGCACGCCCGCGCCGGGGTAGCGCAGGCTGTCCTGTTCGAAAGCATGAGCCGAGGCGCCATTGGCCAGCGCCGCCTGCGGCGCGGCGATGCCGGGACCGGCAGTGCCGAAAACCGTGCAAGCCCCCTGGCCGCCATAGCGGCGTGCGTAGGCGGCAGTCGCCACGCTCCAGGGAAAGCGCGCGCCGTAGACCACGCATCCCAGCGTGTCCGCGATGCAGGCGGCCGCCCGTTCCTGGACATCCGCCGGGATGTCCTCGAAACGCAGGCCGGCGGCAAAGCGCGCGAGCTCCTGCGAGGCGGTGGCGGCGCCCTGCGCGGATGCCTGTTCCCGCGCTGCGTGGTTATCGGAAATCGGGGTCTGGGACATGGAGCCATCCTGGGGCGGTAGGGTCTTTGAAAAATAGTATACCGTGGTATGCTAAATGCCAGCGGCACGTCGGGGCCCTGTATCGAGCCGGGTATCGGCCAGGGATCGGGTCACGCATCAATGCCGCGCACAGACGGCGCGGAAAACACGCGTCCGGGTTCATATGGCGCCGCCGGCTGGGCGCGGCGGCGCATATCGCCCCATCAAGGAGGAGATTGCCGAATGGACATGCGTAGAAGACAACTCAACACCTTCGGGCTTGCCCTGGCAGGCGCCGCGATCGCCCCGCGCGCATGGGCGCAAGGTGAGGATGCGCGGAAATACCCGTCCAAGCCCATCCGGCTGGTTATTCCCTTTGCGGTGGGCGGCGGCACCGACATCATCGGCCGCGAAATCGCCCATCAGTTGACGTTGGCCTGGGGTCAATCCGTAGTCGCGGAGAACCGGGCGGGCGGCAATAGCACCATCGGTCTGGAAACGGTCGCCAAGTCCGCGGCCGACGGCTACACGCTGACCATGATCACCGCCAGCGCCACCGTCAACGTCACCCTGATGGGACATAAGCAGCCCTATAACCTGCTGACCGATTTCGCGCCGATTACACAGATCACCTCGCAGCCCTATGTATTGGTGGTGAACCCGAATCTGCCCGTGCACAGCGTCAAGGACCTGATCGCGCTGGCAAAGAAGCGCGGCGCCAAGCCGATGACCTACGGCTCTTCCGGCATCGGCGGCTTGAGCCATCTGTCGGGTGCGCTGTTCTCTTCGCTGGCGGAAATCCCGCTGACCCATGTGCCCTACAAGGGCGGATCGCCGGCCATGACCGACGTCGCCAGCGGCCAGATCGACATGCTGTTCTCGACGCGGCTGCAGGCGGACATATTGATCAAGGCCGGCCGCCTGCGTCCCCTGGCGGTGACCACCAGCAAACGCTCGTCCGCTTCGCCCGACCTGCCCACGATGGAAGAGGCCGGCGTGCCCGGCTACAACGTCGCCGGCTGGTACGGCATGCTGGCGCCGGCACGTACGCCCGCGCCCATCGTGGCCAAGCTGAACAAGGAAATCGTCCGCATCGTTGCCTTGCCCGAGGTGGCGCAGCGCATGGCGGCCGACGGCTCCGAGCCGACCAGCAGCACACCGGAAGCCTTCCAGGCCCATATCCGTTCCGAGGTCGAGCGGTGGGCCGCCCTGATCAAGAAAATGGGAATAACAACCGAATGAGCGATTCAGACGAACTCGATCGCGGCGACGCGTCGGCCCCCGGGCTGGCCCGCGAACTTGGGCGCCGCGTGGCGGCGATGAACTACGACAGCCTGCCCGAGGACGCCATCCGCTGGGCGCGCGTGGGCCTGCTGGATACCGTCGGGGTGACCCTGGCCGGCGCGCACGAAGACGCCCCCCGGCTGGCCGCTCAGGCACTGGATACGCAGGACGGCCCGGCCCTGGTGCTGGGCACGCGCCGCCACGTGGGCGTGCTGGATGCCGCGCTGATCAACGGCACCGCCTCGCACGCGCTGGATTTCGACGACTGCAACAACACCATAGGCGGCCACCCTTCGGCGCCGGTCCTGTCGGCACTGTTGCCGCTGGCGCAGCAGTTGAACAGCAGCGGACGCGATTTCGTGCTGGCCTATGTGGCCGGTTTCGAAGCCGAATGCAAACTGGGCCTGGCGGTCAATTTCCATCACTACACCAAAGGCTGGCATCCCACCGCCACGCTGGGTACCTTCGGGGCCGCGGCCGCCTGCGCCAAACTGCTGGGCCTGGATGGCGACGCCACGGCAACCGCGCTGGCGCTGGCCGCTTCATTCGCGTCCGGCATCAAGGCGAACTTCGGCACGATGACCAAGCCGCTGCACGTGGGCCATTGCGCGCGCAACGGCCTGTACGCGGCGCGGCTGGCGCGCCAGGGCTTTACCGCGAACAACGCGACCGTCTTCGAGCACAAGCAAGGCTTCCTGGATGTGTTCAACGGTCCCGGCACCTATGACATTCAGCGTGGGGTGGATGCCTTCGCGGCGCCGCTCGACATCGTCGAACCGGGTATCGCCATCAAGCAATATCCGTGCTGCGGTAGCACGCATCCGGCGCTGGACGCCATGCTGGACTTGGCGCGCCGCCATCGGCCGCGGCCGGACGACGTGGCGCGCGTCGATGCGTGGATACACTCGCGCCGCCTGGCGCACACCAACCGGCCGAATCCGAACAGCCCGCTCGACGCCAAGTTCAGCCTGCAGTACGTGCTGGCGCGCGCGCTGCTGGATGCCAAGGTGGGCGTCGCGGATTTCGAGCCGGATTCCTATATGCAGCCCGCCGCGCGCGCACTGCTCGATCGCATCAACGTTGCCGCCTATGACCAGGCCGACGAGGAGATATTCCCCGCCGCCAATCATTTCGGCGGCCGTGTGCGCATCACGCTGCGCGACGGCACGGTGCTGCAGGCGCAGGTGGATCAGCCTTTGGGGCGCACATCCGCCAATCCGCTGCCGCATGCATTGCTGCGCGACAAGTTCTCGCTGTGCGCGCAACTCTCGTTGCGCAAGGACGCCGTGGACGCCATCGCCGACAGCATCGAACGTATTGAAACCCTGCCTCGCATGGAGGCGTTGATGGCGCTGATAGCCGGCGCCGCCAAAGACTGAGGATCCTGAAGTGGAAGAGAAAATTCACCGTTATGACGTATTGGTGGTCGGCAAGGGCAATGCGGCGCTGTGCGCGGCGCTGTCCGCCCGCGAGCATGGCGTGCGCGTCGCCGTCCTGGAGGCGGCGCCGGAAGACGAACACGGCGGCAACAGCCGCTTCGCGGGCGGCGTGATGCGCTTTGCCTATGACTCGGTGGAAGACCTGAAGAAGGTCACCGACCTGACCGAAGAGGAAATCGCCACCAGCGACTTCTTTACCAATACCACCGACGAATTCTTCGACGATCTGTTCCGCCTGACCAACTACCGCACCGACCCGCAACTGTCGGAAATCCTGGTCACGCAAAGCCTGGACGTCATGGTGTGGCTGCGCTCCAAGGGCACGAAGTTCGTGCCCAACTTCGGCCGGCAGTCCAAGCTGGTCAATGGCCGGCGCAAGTTCTTCGGCCGCCTGCCGATCGAAGTATCGGGCGGTGGCGCCGGGCTGGTCCAGTTCCTGGACAAGGCGGCCAAGGAAAACGGCATCGACGTGCACTACAACACGCGTGCCAAGTCGCTCATCACGGAAGGCGACCGCGTTACGGGTGTCCGGGCTACTCAGGGCGGCGAGCCCGTCATCTTCGAAGCCAAGTCGGTCGTCCTGGCCTGCGGCGGTTTCGAAGGCAACCCCGAAATGCGCGCGCGCTATCTGGGCCCGGGCTGGGAACTGGCCAAGGTGCGCGGCTCGCGCTTCAACCAGGGCGACGGCTTGCGCATGGCGCTGGAAGCCGGCGCCGCGCCCTACGGCAACTGGTCGGGCTGCCACGCCACCGGCTGGGACCTGAATGCGCCGGAATTCGGCGACGTCAACGTTGGAGACCAATTCCAGAAGCACAGCTACATCTTCGGGCTGTTGATCAATGCCCAGGGCAAGCGCTTCGTCGACGAAGGGCTGGATTTCCATTCCTTTACCTATGCCAAGTACGGCGGCGAGGTGCTGAAGCAACCCGGCCAGTTCGCCTGGCAGGTGTTCGATTCCAAGGTCACGAACCATCTGCGTTCGGAATACCGCATCAAGATGATGACCAAGGCGACGGCGGACACGCTGGAGGAGCTTGCGCAGAAACTGGAAGGCGTGGACCCGCAGGCATTCCTGCAAACCGTGCGGTCCTATAACGCGTCGATCCGCAAGGATGTGGCCTTCGATCCCACCATCAAGGATGGGCTGTGCACGGAAGGCATCGAGCCGCCCAAGTCGAACTGGGCCCAGGCGCTCGACACGCCGCCCTATCACGCCTATGCGACCACCTGCGGTATCACCTTTACCTACGGCGGCTTGCGCATCGATCCGGAAAACGGCCAGGTACTGAACGTTCACCTGAACCCCATGCCGGGTCTGTATTGCGCCGGGGAAATGGTTGGCGGACTGTTCTACTTCAGCTATCCCAGCGGCACCGGCCTGGTGTCGGGCGCTATCTTCGGCCGCATCGCCGGACGCGGCGCGGCAGAGGCGGCGCTGCGCTGAACCGTGCCACACACAGGCGTGGCGGCGGTTATCCTAGTGGTCTTGACCTGGAGTTTCCATGCAAAACCACGACCGCCGCGCCCTGGTGCTCTTTTCCGGCGGGCAGGACTCGACGACCTGCCTGGCCTGGGCCCTGCAACGCTATGCCCACGTCGAAACAGTAGCGTTCGACTACGGCCAGCGCCATCGCATCGAACTGGACGCTCGGCTGAATGTGCTGCGTGAATTGCGCACGCGGATGCCCCAGTGGGCGGAACGCCTGGGCGAAGACCATCTGCTGGACCTGTCCGTGCTGGGGCAGGTCGGCGACACGGCGCTGACCAGCGACCGCCAGATCGAAATGCAGGCCAACGGGCTGCCCAACACCTTCGTGCCGGGCCGCAATCTGCTGTTTCTGACGCTGGCGGCGGCGCTGGGCTACCGCCGGCAGCTGGACGTACTGGTCGGCGGCATGTGCGAAACCGATTTTTCCGGGTATCCGGACTGCCGCGACGACACGATGAAGGCCCAGCAGGTTGCGCTGGCATTGGGCCTGGGTACGCGCGTCACCATCGAAACCCCTTTGATGTGGCTGGACAAGGCCCAGACCTGGGAATTGGCGCAGCGTCTGGGTGGTGACGATCTGGTGCGCATCATCATCGAAGACAGCCACACCTGCTATCTGGGCGAGCGTGGCGCCCGCCATGGCTGGGGCTATGGCTGCGGCACCTGCCCGGCCTGCGCGCTGCGCAAGGCGGGCTGGGAACGCTGGACCGGCGGCCAGGCGGCACCGCTGCCGCCGGCGTAGCTCAGGACCGCGGCGGTTCCGGCGGCGTCGTGTCGCCGTCCCCCAGTGCACGCTGCATCAGCACCGTATCGCGCCATTCCCCGAACTTGTGTCC
>DATJHN010000158.1:0-14499 GCA_035493915.1 Bordetella sp. | reverse complement strand
CATAGGGCATCTCCACCACCGTGGGATCGAAACCCACCGCATCCATGAACATGCTTTCGTTCGTGGTGCGCGGGATTCCATACCATTCGTCGAAGCCTTTGTCCTTGGGGTATCGGCCTTCCTTGTCGCCAAGATGCCACTTGCCGTACATCGCCGTGGCGTAGCCGGCATCCGACAGCACTTCGGCCATCGTGCGTTCCCAAGGGATGATGCCCTGCGGCAAGCCGGCCGGCACGGACTGCATCGCGCCTGTCCGTATGGGATGGCGGCCCGTCATCAACGCCGACCGCGTCGGCACGCAATCGCTTTCGACGTTGAAGTTCAGGAAACGCGTTCCCTGCATCGCCAGTTCATCGATGCGTGGCGTCGGGGCGCCGCGCAGTGCCCCGCCTCCATAACAACCCAATTCGCCCCAGCCCAGGTTGTCGGCCAATATCAGAATGATATTGGGCGTGTTCTTGCCATGTAGTGTCTGCTTCACGAATGCTCTGCCTTGGATGCGTCGCGACGCATTACTCGAGCCGCAACGAAAGTGTGGAAATCAGGTGTTGCCATTGGTCGACCGTACGAGCCAGAAAGGCATCGAACTGAGGCGCCGGCATGGGCCGTACATCCAGACCGCTATCCTTGAGTTTCTGCACGATTTCGGGCTTCGCGAGAATCTTTCCGACCTCGTCGGAAAGCCGTTGGACGATATCGGGCGGCGTGCGCTTGGGTGCCACCAGGCCGACCCATTGGGTCAGAACGATGTCCTGGTAGCCCAATTCGCGCAGCGTCGGCACATCAGGCAGTTCGGCACTGCGTTTGTCGGAAGTAATCGCCAGGATGCGCACGTTGCCGGCGCGGTACTGTCCGATGACCGGAGCCAGGCCCAAAACCGCGGCGGGCACCTGATCGCCGACCAGATCCGTAATGGCCTGCCCACCGCCCTTGTACGGCACATGGGTCAGCTGGACTTTTGCCTCGCGCGCCAGCCACTCGCCAGCGACTTGTTGGGACGTACCCAGTCCCGAGGTGCCGAATGCGATGCTGCCGGGCTTCGCCTTGGCAGCGTCGATCAGGTCGCCCAGCGATTTATACGGGCTGCGCGCCGAGGCGGCTACGACGATGGGCTGGTCGGCGATCATCGAGACGCCCGCCAGATCGCGCTTGAACTGCCACGGCATGTCGCTGCGCACGGCGTTCAGAATCGTCGCGGTATCCGACGCGATCGCCAGGGTATAGCCATCGGGCCGGGACTGCACCGCGGTCTGCATGCCGATGGCGCCCGATGCGCCGGGGCGGTTCTCCACCACCACGCTTTGATTCAGCGCCTTGCCCAGTTCGACCGCGATCAGCCGGGCTGCCGTATCGTTGGTGCCGCCAGCCGCTTGCGGGACGATGATGCGGATCGGCTGGTCCGACGGCCACGCTGCCCGTGCGGTACCCACGCCCGCCAGCCATAAAGTCGCGGACCCGGCGATCGCCGCGCCCAGTGTTTTCCAATGCCACGCGTTCACGCTATTCCCCTTGCTTTCCGTTGCGTCCTTTGCGGACTTTCTATGTCGGAATTCAGTCTATCGACGCGAGCGTGAAAACACATAATCGAAAAAACGGATTTCGTGATAGCGTTTCCTTATCTCCCTACCTGTTTCTTGCGGGGAATCACATGTCCCTCCATTCGCCCATGGCCTTGTCGCATCTGAAGTTCCGCCACCTGCTGCTGATCGAATTGCTGGTCGAGCACGGCACCATCCATAAGGCGGCAAGGCATCTGAACGTCAGCCAGCCCGCCGCGACAGCCATGCTCAACGATCTGGAAGGCCTGATCGGCATACCACTGTTCGTCCGCAGCCGTCAGGGGGTTGCTCCGACCGAACAGACACTCGCGCTGCTTGGTCGCGTGCGTACGATCCTGAATGAATTCGACGAACTATCCGCCGTGATCGGCCGCGTCGCCGCGGGCCGTCCATCGCTGCTGCGCGTGGGCGTCGTCCCGCAAGCATTCATCGCCTATTTGCCCAAGGCGATCGACCTCTTTCGCCAAGCCGGGGGCTGCGCGATCCGCACCCACGAGAGCACGGCGCGTGAGTTGCTGGATATGCTGATCGCCGGCGAACTCGATTGCGTGGTCGGCCGGCTGCCCAACGCCAACAGCGCGCTGGCGCATGCGGCTAGCCAGCTTTCGTTCGTCAATCTTTACCAGGAAGAAATCTGTATCGTGGTCGGCCCGGACAATCCGGCGACGCGGCAATCCGGGGTGAGCTACGAGGCCCTGGCACGTTGCGAATGGGTCATGCAGCGACCGGATTCCGCTGTCCGCTCGGCCTTGGCCGAAGCCTTCCTGCGGCATGGCGTGCAGCCCCCGGAACCGGTCGTCGAGACTTCAACCTATATCCAGAACCTGGCCATCGTGGCGCAATCCAATCTGTTCACGGTAGCGCCCCGGCGAGCGGCCGCGGTGCATCAGGAACTGGGCCTGGTACGCATCCTGGACGTGCCGCTGGACGTGGTTCCCATGCAGGTCTGCCTGATACGGCGCAAGTCGTCGCATCGGGATCCGGCCCTGTCGCTGTTCCAGAAGGCCTTCCTGGATAGCGTCCGGTCCGGTGATCGCGAGTCGGCCGCGGCAGACTAGCGGCTGGTCACGGAACGCGCCAGTACCCCACGCACGACATCGCGCAGGATACGCGCCGCGGGCAGGCGACGGCGTTTCGCCAAGGTAATCAAGCCCACCGGCGGCATTTTGAAGTCCGCCGGAAATCCGATCGCTTTTACGCCGCCCCACTTCTCCAGCTCCATCGCGATATCCAGGGGCAGCAGTCCCAGCGCGGCCACATTGCCGCTGATGGCGGTATGGATCAAGCGCGCCGACGTCGTCTCGATACGCGCCGATGGCGGCGTGGCGCCGTGCGAGACGAACAATTCCGCGAAGGCCAGCCGCGTGGGACTGGCCTGCGGCGGCAGTACCCATTCATGCTGGTGCAGCGTATCCAGCTTCAAGGCTTTTTCCCTGGCCAGCGGGCTTTTCGCGTTGACCAGCACCGATGCGCTCTGGGTGAACAACTTTTCCTGATGCAGTTCGTTGGTGGCCGCGTCGACTGAAATGCGCCCCAGCACGGCATCGAGCTCCTGGCGGCGCAATGCCGAAACCAGCTGATCTGTGGACGCTTCATACGTGCTGATCGACATGGCGTATTGCCCCGCGGTCAGCTCCTTCAGGATCGCCTGCATCAGTTCATTCGATACGAAGGGAATAACGCCCAGGCGCAGATGCGTACCGCGTCCTTCCTCGAATGCCAGTAGTTCGCCTTGCAAGCCGTCTGCTTCGGCCAACAGCAAGTCCACACGCGCCAGGATCAGGCTTCCCAAGGGGGTGGGCTCCAGGCGCGCCATGCGGTCCCGCGAAAACACCTGGGTTCCCAACGCCGTCTCGATGTCGCGCAATGCGCGGCTGAGCGCGGGCTGCGTCAGGCCGCGAGTATCCGCGATAGCTGTCAGGGATCGCACCGCGGCGATTTCCCGCAACAGCTCCAGATCCTTGATGCGTAGCTTGGAGAAGAGTGTATTCATGTGCTGACGAAGCTGCCCCATGCGCGACAGCGGGGGTCGGGCGGCCAAACCCTGCGGGAGCGTCGGCCGGACGTACATAACAAATACGTTATGACGATAAACATATCAATAATAGGAAAATTATGATCTCACATAACCAGATCAAGGGGAATCACCATGCTGCGTTCTCGAACCGCGAGCCACCGCGCACTGCTGGGCGCCGCGTTGCTTTGCAGCGCCGCGGTGGGCGCCACCGCGCCGGCCCGTGCAGCCGGCACCTATCCGGACCAGCCCATACGCATCATCGTGCCCTATGGTCCCGGCGGCACCGGCGACGTCATTGCGCGCTTTGTCGGCAAACGCCTGGCCGGGGATCTCAAGCAATCCGTCATCATCGAAAACAAAGCCGGCGCGGCGGGCTCGATCGGCGCGAACTATGTGGCGCATGCGGAGGCGGACGGCTACACGCTTTTGCTTGCCTATACATCGGAGATGGTGATCAACCCGTTGATCCAAAAGGGCGTCACCTACAACGTCACGCGGGATTTCGCGCCGATCGCGCTGGCGGGATCGACGCCGCTGCTATTGGTGGCCAACCCGTCCGTGCCCGCGAAGAACATGGACGATCTGGTGAAGCTGGCCCGGGAAAAGCCCAACACCGTAACCTACGCGACGGCCGGCACTGGTAGCCCAGCGGATATCGCCGGCGCGCTGCTGGCCAAGGATGCCGGCATCAAGATCCTGCCCGTTCCGTACAAGGGAGGCAGCCAGGCCGTGACGGATACCGTCAGTGGCGTCGTCAACATCTATTTTTCCGGCATGCCGCCCGCCGTGCCTTTCGTGAAGAGCGGCAAGCTCACTGCCTTGGGCGTCACGTCGACGAAGCCCAGCCCGGCGCTTCCCGATGTCCCGGCGCTTGCAGCCCAGGGCTATCCGCGCCTGGACCTGGCCGGCTGGTTCGGCTTCTTCGTCCCCAAGGACGTCGCGGCCGACCGGCAGTCATTGCTGCATGACCGCATCATCGCGGCATTGCGCGCGCCCGAAGTGCAGCAGGGATTGGCGATGCAAGGCGTGCAGACCTCCGACCTGTCCGCTGCCGCGTTCGCTGAATTCGTGCAGCGTGAGCAAGTCAAGTACAGCGGACTGATCAAGGAACTGCACATCTCCGCCGAATAACGGCGGTCGAGAAATCGCGTATCGCGTATCGCGAGTTCACGTATCGCGAGATCACGGAATCACGAACCCGCCGGCAATCGCGGCGGTCAACAGGAATCATCATGGAACTTTGGCTTCTAGGTACCGGCACTCCCACCCCGTCCCTGCGCCGCATGTGCTCGGGATACGCCGTAAAAATCGGCGATGAATACCTGGTTTTCGATCACGGATTCGGCGCGCATCATCGCCTGCTCGAACTGGGCATCCCCGCCACACGCGTGTCGCATGCCTTCTTCAGCCACCACCATTACGATCACATGGGCGACTATCCGCGCCTGTTGCTAACGCGCTGGGACCAGGGGGCGGGCAAGATTCCAGAGATGCATGTGTATGGGCCTCCGCCGCTGAAATTGATAACG
Organism: Bordetella sp.; assembly: GCA_035493915.1. Taxonomy (GTDB): domain Bacteria; phylum Pseudomonadota; class Gammaproteobacteria; order Burkholderiales; family Burkholderiaceae_B; genus Bordetella_C. The sequence goes on along the minus strand of DATJHN010000158.1, from coordinate 9,394 downwards.
GAACGGCTGATCGGGGACGACGGCGCATTCGGCCCGGATCTGATCTCGCGCACCGAAAACCAGGCCAGCATCGATGTATATCGTGCCCGCGGCGGCGAGGGTAAACGCCTGCGCCCCGCCCCCGTTCTCCATGAATTGGAGGACAACGCCACCGTCGAAGGCGGTGGATGGACGGTACGCGTCGCACCGGTCAATCACTTCGCCCCGCACCTGGTTTCATACGGCTATCGACTGGACGCGGACGGACAATCCTTCGTGTATTCGGGAGACACCGGCCCCAGCCGCGCGCTGGCGGCCTTGGCGCAGGACTGCGATGTGCTGGTGCATATGTGCCACTACATGTCCGGCACCGCCCCCAGCAAGACCTTCGCGGCCTTCACCATGGGCCACATGGAACTCGCTGAAATGGCCGCGGCAGCCAATGTGCGCAACCTGGTGATTTCACACGTCACGGAACAGTTCGATCGGCCGGGCCTGCGCGAACGCATCGTGCGCGAGATCGCGCAGGTATATAGCGGGAATATCTTCTTTGGCGAAGACGGAATGCAGATTCCCTTCGCCGGGCCGGCGGTAGTCAAGCTGGATTGAGAGAACAGTCTGCCGCACAACTTCGGCATCCGGCCACGCCCCGGCAAAAACGTCAGACGTTGAACAGGAAGTTCATCACATCCCCATCCTGCACGATGTATTCCTTGCCTTCCGCCCGCATCTTGCCCGCTTCCTTCGCGCCCTGCTCACCCTTGCAAGCAATGTAATCGTCGTAGGAAATCGTCTGCGCGCGAATGAAGCCACGCTCGAAGTCGGTATGGATCACACCCGCGGCCTGCGGCGCGGTGGCGCCGATGGGAACGGTCCAGGCACGCACTTCCTTTACACCAGCAGTGAAATAGGTCTGCAAGCCCAGCAGCTTGAACGCCGCGCGGATCAGGCGGTTCAGGCCCGGTTCTTCCATGCCCATATCGGCCAGGAAAGCCGTACGGTCTTCGTCCGGCAGATCGACGATTTCCGATTCGATGGCCGCGCATATGGCCACGACCGGCGCATTGCGCGACTTGGCGAATTCAGTCAGCCGGTCCAGCAGCGGATTGTTGGTAAAACCATCATCGTTCACGTTGCCAACATACATCGCCGGCTTGGACGTGATGAAGCACATCGGCGCGAGCAGCGCATGTTCTTCCTGCGTCAGGTCCAGGCCGCGCACAGGCTTGGCCTGGTTCAGCTGGACGATGCACTTTTCCAGGATGGTGACCAGGCGCTGTGCGTCCTTGTCACCGGAACGCGCGGTCTTGTTGTGGCGATGCAGGGCTTTTTCCGCGGTCTGCAGATCGGCCAGCGCCAATTCCGTTTCGATGACTTCGATGTCGGCGATCGGATCGACCTTGCCCGCCACGTGGATGACGTTGGGGTTTTCGAAGCAGCGCACCACGTTGACGATGGCGTCCGTTTCGCGGATGTGCGACAGGAATTGATTGCCCAGGCCTTCGCCCTGGCTGGCGCCGGCGACCAGGCCGGCGATGTCGACGAATTCCACCGTGGCCGACATGATGCGTTCAGGCGAGACGATTTCGGCCAGCTTCTGCAGGCGCGCATCCGGCACTTCCACCACGCCCACGTTGGGTTCAATGGTGCAGAACGGATAGTTTTCCGCCGGAATGCCGGCGCGGGTCAGCGCATTGAAAAGCGTCGATTTGCCGACGTTGGGCAGGCCGACGATGCCGCATTGCAGAGCCATGTAAGTCCTTGATTTGTCTAGGCACTATCGAGCCCGATGTGGGCGTGGTGGAAGTGCCCGACCCGCGCCGGGGTGGTGCGGGCAGGTCGTGTGAATCAGCGACAAAACCGGCCACCCTGGGGATTTTGTCCACGAAAGGGGAGATTTTAACCGAGGGGGCCGAGGCCCCCGGATGGGCGCTGGATATCGCAGCCCAAGCATCGGGCTCAGCCGGCGCAGACCTCAGCCATGCGCCGGCGCCCGCACTACTTCTTCGGGCTCAAAGTCAGCTTCTGCACGCGCCAGTTAAGCAGCTCACCCACATACAGCGTGTTCTCGTTGGGGCAGGCGATCTCGTGGACCCAGCCGAACTGGCCGGCGTTGCGGCCCGAACTGCCGAGGTAGCCCAGCAGCTTGCCGTCCAGGCTCAGCTTATAGATGCGGCCGGGATAGGCGTCCGACGTATAAAGCACCTGTTCCTTGCCAGGCACCTTGGGTGTGATGCACAAAGTCCAGGGCGCGCCGGGAAACATGGTGGCCACGCCGCCCGCCTCGGGGTTGGGCTTGTTGCCGTAGAGCTGCTGGGCATCAGGCGGGGCCGGCACATCGACGGTGATCGAACGCAGATACTTGCCTTCGGTGTCGAATACCTGGATGCGCCGGTTGCCGCGATCAGCCACGTAGATATGGTCCTCGGCGTCGGTGGCGATGGCATGCAGGGTGTTGAACTGGCCCGGCTCCGTGCCGAACGTGCCCCAGGACTTCAGCCAGCGGCCGTCTGGCCCGATCTTGGCTACCCGCGAGTTGATGTAGCCGTCCGAGATATAGGTATTGCCCTTCGAGTCCCAGGCCATGTCGGTGACCTGGCGGAAAGAGCCGTCGATGGCGGGCAGTGGCGGCTTGGGATGCTCCAGTGGATGGGCACCCTCGTCGCTGGCCTCGGGCTTGCGGCCGAAGGTCCAGACCACTTCGCCTTGTTTGTTGAACTTGATGACCATGTCCGAGCCTTTGTCGGCGGCCCAGATATTGCCTTGCGGGTCCACGCGCACGTCGTGGGCGAAGGACCAGGCGTAGAGATGCGAGCCGATCTCGCGCACATACTTGCCGTTCTGATCGAACTCGAGCAATTGGGCCGCCGCCGCGCCATAGGCCGGCCCGGTCGTATTGCCACGCTGGAATATGTAGATATGGCCAGCCTTGTCGACCGCGACACCCGATACCTCGCCCAGGTGCTGCCCGGCGGGCATCTTGATGGGGTTGGTCGCTTTGAACGGGATTTCCTGCGCCTGCGCCTGCGCCGCGGCAAGCGCCAGAGCCGGCCCCAAGGTCAATGCAGCAGTGATCAACAGTCTCTTCTGTTTCATGCCATCTCCTCGTCGACCTTCGTTGTGATAAATCACTTATTGTTTTCAGGTATCGGATTCGTATAGCAGTGAAAATCTGACAAGGACCTGTATAAAAAGCCGTTATCCAAGACGATACGGAGCGGCGCAAGACCCCGTGGATCGATCGTCACGCAGACATCAAGCCGCACGCGGACCGCCCGGAGGCACCACTTGCGCACTCAGGTCATCGAGGAGCTCTACGCCGCGTGGCCTATGTCCTCGTTCTTCTTCTGCCGCCCAGGCAGTTGGCGGACTGGACCGGCTAACAAGCGTCTCGATCGGTTAGCGAGCGGGCTGGAGAATGATCGCCAGCCTCTGCTGTTCGGCGCATCGGACTGGCCGACGGCCATCGGTTTCTACCAGTTGGTTTCCCGCTCCGGCGTGGACGAGATCTTGTGTATGGACAGGTCGGCGCCATTGAACTCAGCCTCTGGCGTAACGCGCAGGCCCACGGTCGCACGGATCGAGCCATAGACAAGCAAGCCGCCGATCAAGGCGACGGCGACGCCGAACAGCGTACCGGCAAGCTGCGCGACGAACGACACGCCGCCCAGGCCGCCCAGCGCGTGCAGGCCGAAAATCCCCGCCGCGATACCGCCCCAGGCGCCGCACAAACCGTGCAAAGGCCACACGCCCAGCACGTCGTCGATGCGCCACTTGTTCTGCACCCTGGTGAACATATAAACGAACAGCATGCCCGCGATGGCGCCCGTGATCAAGGCGCCGATGGGGTGCATCACGTCCGAACCGGCACACACGGCCACCAGGCCCGCCAGCGGGCCGTTGTAGGTGAACCCAGGGTCGTTGCGCCCAACCAGCCAGGCGGCCAGCGTGCCGCCGGCCATGGCCATGAGCGAATTCAGGGCGACCAGGCCGCTGATCTTGTCCAGCGTTTGCGCGCTCATGACGTTGAAGCCGAACCAACCCACCGTCAGCACCCACGCGCCCAGCGCCAGGAAGGGGATATTCGACGGCGGATGCGCGGCGATGCGGCCATCCTTGTAGCGGCCACGGCGCGCGCCCAGCAGCAGCACGGCAACCAGGGCCACCCAACCGCCGAAGGCATGCACTACGACCGAACCCGCGAAGTCATGGAAGGGAGCACCCGCGGCGTCCGTCAGCCATTGCTGCAGGCCCAGGTGGCCGTTCCATATGATGCCTTCAAGGAAGGGGTAAACCAGCCCCACCAGCAGCGCCGTGGCGGCCAGTTGAGGATTGAAGCGGGACCGTTCGGCGATGCCGCCGGAAATAATGGCGGGAATCGCGGCGGCGAAAGTCAGCAGGAAGAAGAAGCGCACCAACTCGTGGCCGTTCTTCACCGCCAGCGCCTCGGCGCCGGTGAAGAACTGCACGCCGTAGGCGATCTGGTAGCCGATGAAAAAATAGGCGATGGTCGAAACCGCGAAATCCACCAGAATCTTGACCAGGGCGTTGACCTGGTTCTTCTTGCGCACGGTCCCCAATTCGAGGAACGCAAAGCCCGCATGCATCGCGAGCACCATGACCGCGCCGAGCAGGATGAACAGGGTGTCGGCGGCTGACTTCAACGTATCCATATGCGGTATTCCGGCGCGGCTCCGGGGCTCTCCACCCCACCACGCGCTCTGCGTGTTTTCGTGATAAATAGCGCCCCGGACGATACACGAAAACGTCTTACATGCACCAAAGTGTGGCCTGCGCCGGATGAAAAACCGCCGATAACGGTGCAGCCTGTTGCTGCGACGCCATAGCGGTGCCCGCGTCGCACCATGATGGGGCGCCGGGACATGGCTAATGATGATGCCTTTAATAAATGGCCGCCCTGACGAAGGTGCCGTGACGTTGGTGCCCTGGACGATGTGGGGCCGGCCTGATGCCGCGCTACTAATGATGCGGGCCTCGATGATGACGGCCCATTGAGCGCCGCCGATGATGCGCGCCCGGGAAGCGCTCGCGGAAGGACTACACTCCCCGCCATGTCGCAATTACCCACTCGTGCCGCCATCGTCGGCGGCGGTCCCGCCGGGCTGGCCGCCGCCGAGGTCCTGGCCACGGCCGGCGTCGGCGTGGACCTGTTCGACGCCATGCCCTCGCTGGGTCGCAAGTTCCTCATGGCTGGCCGGGGCGGGCTCAATCTGACCCACAGCGAACCGCTGGGGCCTTTCCTGTCTCGCTACGGCCAACGGGAAGCCCAGATCACTCCCCTGGTACAGGCCTTCCCGCCCGCGGCGCTGTGCGAGTGGGCCGCCGGCCTGGGCATCGAAACCTTCGTCGGCAGCTCGGGCCGCGTTTTCCCGCGCGAGATGAAGGCCGCGCCGCTGCTGCGCGCCTGGGTGCATCGCCTGCGCGAGAATGGCGTCGTCACCCACGCCCGTCATCGCTGGACAGGCTGGGACGACGCCGGCCAGCTGCGCTTTGCCACGCCGGACGGCGAGAAAACGTACGAAGCCGGCGCCGTCATCCTGGCACTGGGCGGCGGCAGCTGGGCCAGGCTGGGTTCCGATGGCGCATGGATGCCGCTATTGGCGGAACGAGGTGTCGCGACCGAAGCGCTCAAGCCATCGAACTGCGGTTTCGAAATCGCCTGGTCGACATTCTTCCGCGACAAGTTCGCCGGCGAACCGGTCAAGAACGTGCTGGCCAGCTGCGCGGCCGGCGACGGCGCACACCTGCGGCGCCGAGGCGAATTCGTGATCAGCGCGCACGGCGTGGAAGGCAGCCTGATCTACGCACTGTCCATGGCCTTGCGCGAGCAGCTCGAGCGCGAAGGCCGGGCCACGCTGACGCTCGATCTGCTGCCCGACCGGACGGCCGATCGCGTGCTGGCCGATGTGTCCCACCCTCGCGGCGCGCGCTCGCTGTCCTCGCACCTGCAAAGCCGTGTCGGCATCACCGGCGTCAAGGCCGCGCTGCTGCGCGAAGTGCTATCCAAGGATGCGATGCTGGATGCCGGACAACTGGCCCGCGCCATCAAGGCGCTGCCGCTTACCGTGATCGCCACACGCCCCATCGACGAGGCGATCAGCACCGCCGGCGGCGTGCGCTTCGATGCGCTGGACGGCAATTTCATGCTGAACCGGCTGCCCGGCGTTTTCTGTGCCGGAGAAATGTTGGACTGGGAAGCGCCCACCGGCGGCTATCTGCTGACGGCCTGCATCGCCAGTGGCCGGGGCACCGCGCATGGCCTGCTGCGCTGGCTCGCCGCCCAGTCCTGACCCGCCGTGTCGCGCATTCGTGCGGCGACGAAACCCGGGACCGATGGTCTCGGCATCGGGGAATCCGCTGCCCACAGGGCCAGGACGGACTAGGGTCGAATCACCGCCGTCCCGTTGATCGTAATGCCGGGCCCGACCGGAGCTACGGGATACACGGGAACCACCACCGGTTCAACGTACTTGGGCGGCTTGCACTTGCGCTCTTCCTTGTACTCGCCGTTCTTTTTCCACTTGCGCTTGATTTCGCAGTCGCCGTCCCGGTATTTGTCCTGCTGGTTCCTGCCGTCGGCGATGACATAACCTTCGCCGAGTTCGTTTTTATCGTGATCCGCACGCGCTGCGGCAAGGGGCAGCAGGGCCGAGGCAAGCAGGCTGGCCGCTAGCAATTTTCTCATGGCGCCGATAGAACAGAGTTGATGGTGCCGCATCGTAAAGGCCCATGCCGTCGAGTCGATGTCACCGCGTTACAGACACCGACCGCCCATTGCGGCATCGCGAGCGACTGCGCGCCAGGTCACAAACCGTCGCATTCGCGTGACCGATGTGCGATGAATCCGCACCATGTGTGCGCTCCCCGCGATATCGATCCGCCACACGATATTCATCACCGCGCGGGCCGCATCACGACACGAGGTCCGGCGCCCATTTCATGAAGGCCAGCACCAGCAGTACCGGCCCGGCGTTGAACATGGCGTGCATCAATATCGATGCGCCGATCCCGCGCCGCGTGCGCATCCAGCTCAATACGAGCCCGGTCAACCACTGCGGCAACACCAGTAGCGGCATCAGCCACAACGGCGTGCGGTTCAAATAGAAATTGCCCAGATGCATGGCGGCGAACACCAGCGCCGCCGAATGCAATACCCAGGGGAAATACCGCACATAGCGACGCCGCCAGTCCCAATTCCAATCTCGCCGCGCGGCACCGCCCTGGCGCTGGGTCCAGGCTATAAACCCCACCGCCAGAATGATCAACCCTACCGTCAATGCATTCGGTCCACGCAGCAACGGCCAGATCATCAAAGGGACGACCAACAACGCCTGGACCGGACGGCGCAGGCCGTAGCGAAACAGCATTTCTTCCACCAGGGGTGCCCACACGATCGCGGTAAACCAGGGGATCGCCCCCATTTCCAGCTTGTGATGCGCCCCGCCCAGAGTCGCCACCGCCACCGCCAGCGGCCCCAGCGCGAATAAATTGATCGCCCACAGCATGGAGACCCAGGCCAGCAGGCGCCGCAATGGCACGGGCGGCAGCCAGTCGGCGCGTTGGCCGGTGCCACGCCGCCGGGGCGGCAGGTGGTGCAAGCAGGGACGGCGCAAAAAACACCAGAAGTCGGCGATGTCGGCACGCAGGCGCGGGACCACACCGCCTTGGGATGCCCGCATGATCAGGCCTCGTTTTCGCGATGCAATTGCTGGGTGGCGCGGGTGAATTCTCCGTCCAGCAGGAAAGGCGCCACCGCGCGGCAGCGGTCGATGACCGCTTCGATACCCGTCATTTCTTCCCGCCGCGGCTGGTGCAACACGAAATCCGCCACCTGCTGCGTCAAGCCCAGCGTGCGCGGATGGCCGATGCCGATGCGCAGCCGCCAGAAAGCCGGACTGCCCAGCGCGGCCTGGATGTCGCGCAGGCCGTTGTGGCCGGCATGGCCGCCGCCCTGCTTCAGCTTTACCTGGCCCGGCATCAGGTCCAGTTCGTCATGCAGCACCAGCACCTGCTCCGGTGTGAACTTGTAGAAGCGCGCCAGCGCGCCCACCGACTGGCCGGACCGGTTCATATAGGTCATCGGCTTGAGCAGCACGATGTTCTCGCCGCCATGGCGCGCCTTGGCGACGAAGCCGTTAAAGCCCTTTTCCATCGCGAAGCTGGCACGCAGGTCGTCGGCAAGGTGATCGGCCAGCCAAAAACCCGCGTTATGGCGGGTCGTTTCATATTCCGGACCGGGATTTCCCAGGCCGACGATCAAGCGGATGGGTACGGACATGGCAAGAACGGGAGCGTTGGAGCACGTAAACAGAACTGGAATGCAAAAACAAAAACCCCGCGTATGGTATTCCACACACGGGGTTTGCAGTACATCGCGGCCCGGCGCAGGGAGGGTAGGCCCCCCCGCGCCGACCAACCAGGACCTATCAGGCCGCCGGCGTAGCTGCGCCGCCTTCGGCAGCTTCGCCGCTGTCTTCAGCAGGACCGCCCTTCAGCAGCGCGGAGACCAGCACCGGGTTGGCGTCGCCGCCGTGCGCGATGTAGGTCACGCCCTTGGGCAGCGTGACGTCGCTCAGGTGCAGCGAGGCGCCACCGGCCAGGGTGGACAGATCAACTTCGATGAACTTGGGCAGGTCGCCCGGCAGGCACGAAACTTCGATTTCGGTCAGCACGTGCGAGATGATCGCGCTGCTCAGCTTCACGGCCGGCGAACCTTCGGCGTTGATGAAGTGCAGCGGCACCTTGGTGTGCAGGGCCTTGCTGGAATCCACACGCTGGAAATCGACGTGCAGGACCTGTTGCTTGTAGGCGTGCCATTGAACGGCGCGCAGCAGCACCTGTTCAGCCTTGCCGCCTTCGACTTGCATGTCGAGGATGGACGAGTGGAACTCTTCCTTGCGCAGGGCATGGTAGATCTCGTTGTGGTCGAGTTCGACGTTCAAGGGCTGGCTGCCGGCACCGTAAACGATGGCGGGAACACGGCCCGCGCGGCGCAGGCGGCGGCTCGCACTCGATCCCTGGACGCTACGCGCAGTGGCGTTGAATTTCATGGATAACTCCAAACAGTGGGATACCTGGGTATCCCGGAAAAAAACACGGGCGCACCATGCGGACCGTGGCTACGCTTCCACGCCGCGACCAGCGAGGAAGCGAAAGGAAGAAACGCGGTCAGTCAGCGAACAGCGAGCTGACCGATTCCGCGTTCGAAATACGCAAAATCGTTTCGCCGAGCAGGCCGGCGCACGACAGTTGGCGGATCTTGCCAACCGCTCGCGCCTGCTCGGACAGGGGAATGGTGTCCGTGACGACCAGTTCGTCCAGATCGGACGCCTGGATGCGGTCGACGGCACCGCCCGAGAGCACGGGATGGGTGCAATAGGCATAGACGGCGCCC
>DATJHN010000157.1:0-20099 GCA_035493915.1 Bordetella sp. | reverse complement strand
CTCGATCGACCAGATAGACGGCATGCGTTCGATCTTCCTATCCCCGAACGTCTCGCGCGATAACGATATGTCGTTCATCAAAGCCATGGACGGCAGCCCGCTACCGCACAATCCCCTGCGCGATCTGCGCGTCAGGCAGGCACTTTCCCTGGCCATCGACAGGAAGCTGCTGGTCGATCGGCTCATGAATGGGGGCGCGGCGGCAAACGGCCAATGGATTCCGGCGGGCGCGTATTCCTACAATCCGCGCATCCCGGTGCCGCAGGTCAATATGCAGGAAGCGCGCCGGCTGCTCGCCGAAGCCGGCTATCCGAAAGGCTTTCGCATCACCCTGCACAGCACCAATGACCGCTATCCCAACGACGCGCGCGTGGCCCAGGCCATCGGTCAGATGTGGACGCACGCGGGACTGGCGGTCGATGTGGTGGCCTTGCCCTACGCGGTGCTCGCGCCTCGAGTACGCAAGCAGGACTTCGCGATCAATCTTATCGGCTGGGGCAATTCCGCGGGCGATGCATCGACGGGCCTGATGAACGTCGTCGGCACCTACAATGCCGAAACGGGCTGGGGCGTGGCGAACGACGGTCGATACAGCAACCCGAAACTGGATTCCATGGTCGCCAAGGCGCTAGCCACGATGGATGAAAAATCGCGCGAAGAACAACTGCAGGATGCGGTCAAGATCGCGATCGACGACCTGGCGATCCTGCCGCTCTACCAGGTCAACCCGGTCTGGGCCGTGCGCAAGGGGCTACACCACAATCCACGGGCGGACGAGCGGACTTCGGCGATCGATATGTCGGCATGAGCCGCGCCGAGCGGCGCGGCTCATGTTTTTACATCACGCGGCTGCCGGCTCTTTCAGGGCTTCCAGCACTTTCTCGGGCAGGAACGGCACCGAGCGCAAGCGTACGCCGGTGGCATCGAACACGGCATTCGAGATCGCCGCGGGAATGACCGTTGGCGCCATCTCGCCCGCGCCCCATGCGGGCTTCTCGGGACGGTCGATCAGGTGGACGTGGATCGCCGGCACCTGCGTGAAGCGCAGGATGGGATAGCTGCTCCAGTCCAGGCTGGTGACCTTCTGGCGGTCGAACGTGACCTGCTCCATCAGCGTGCGGCTGATGGTCTGCACGATGCCGCCTTCCACCTGGTTGCGCGCGCCATCCGGATTCACCACCTGCCCGCAATCGTGGCTGCACCAGACATCGGTGACGCGTATGCCGCCATTGCGCTTGTCCACCTCGACCTGCACCACCGCGGCCACGTAGGTCCGCTCGTTGTCGTAGCGCACGAAAGACACGCCGCGCCCTTTCACGACGTCGCCCGTCTGCGTGGCCGGCGATGGGCGCGCCTGCCATCCGGACATCTTCGCGACGTCTTCCAGCACGGCGCGCGAGCGCGGATCCTTCAGGTACTTCAGGCGCCACTGCAATGGATCGGCGTTCGCCACCGCGGCCACCTCGTCGAAGAACGCCTCGTTGGCGAAGGTGTTCTGCATGCGCCCCGGCGTGCGCAGATGCGAGGTACGGAAGGCCTTGTCGACCATGCGATGCACCTCGGTCCTGGCGTTCGGAAACTCGTACATGACGTCCGAGTTCTTGGAGATGTTGCCGGTCAGATAGGTGGGGCGCTGCTCGCCCGACAGGACCGCGGCCAGCAGCGGGAATTCGTCGATCGTGCCGCGGGCCTCCGCGATGAAGAATTCCGACTTCCACGCGACAGGCATGCCGGCAGCGTCCAGGCCCGCCTGCAGATCCACCAGCGTGGGCGGGCTCTTCGGGTCCCAGCCGTGTTCGTCGGCGCGCATCCACTGCACGCGCACGGGAGCCTTGGCCAATTGCGATATAAGCGCGGCATCGGCGGAGCAGTCCTCATGGCCGTTGCGCCCATAGCAGCCGGAGCCGTCCAGATAGACCAGGCGTACAGCCGCCTTGTCGACACCAAGCGTCCTGGCGATCTCGCCTTGCAGGGAATGCGTCGATTGGGATGGCGACCAGATCGTGCACTGTCCGTCGCGGAAGTCCGCCACCGCGCACGATGGCCCGATGGATCCGTGGGTATGCACCGGGAAGTCGTAGCTGGCCTTGATGCGCTTGGCCGCGCCGGCGAGCGCGCCGTCGGCATCGCCGGACTGCACCACCGGATCGTCCTTGCCGCGTGGAAGTCCACGCCAGTACTCGAACAGTTTGGCCTGGTCGGGGAATTGGTCGCGCTCGTTCCACCGGGCCTTCAGGGCGCGGGCTGCCTTGATGGCGGACCATTCGGTCTTGCCCAGGACGGCCACGAAATTGTCCTTGCGCACCACCGAGACGAAGCCGCTGATGTCCCGCACCGATGTTTCATCCACGTCGACCAGCGTCGCGCCGATCGACGGCGGGCGCACCACTCGGGCGTGCAGCATGCCCGGCAGCTTGAAGTCGTGCATATAGGTGAACTGGCCGGTTACTTTCGCGGGAATATCGACGCGCTGTATCGATTTGCCGATGATCGTGTAGGCACCGGGATCCTTCAGCTTGACCTTGGGGTCCAGCTTCACGTTCAAGGGATTGCCGCTGACCAGCGACGCGTAGGTGACGGTGGGACCGCCTTCGCCGGCGGACACCACGCCCTTGGCGACGGTCAGCCGCGACGGGTCCACCGACAGCTTCCCGGCCGCGGCGGCGAGCAATGCCTGGCGCGCGCTGGCGGCGGCCTGGCGCAGCTTGGCGCCGCCATTGGAGATCGTCTGGCTGCCCGCGGTCTGGCCCTGGTCCAGCGTCAGGCCGGTGTCGCCCATGATCAGTTGCACCGCGCCGAAATCGACGTCCAGCTCTTCGGCGACCAGCTGCGCCAGCGCGGTCCGCGCGCCGGTGCCCAGGTCGACCTTGCCGCTGTAGACGGTAACCTTGCCGTCCTCGCCGACGACCAGCCAGGTATCCACCTCGTCCGGGCGCATATCCTTGCCGGTTGCCGGGGCGGCCTGGGCGAGAGCCGCGAGCGGTACGGTGGGCAACGTAAAAGCCACGACGAATCCGCCGCCGGCCTTGAGAAATTCGCGACGTTGCATGATCAGGCCCCCTTGTTGGCATTGGGCGCCGCCGCGCGCTGCACGGCCTTGATGATGCGCGTGTGGGTGCCGCAGCGGCACAGATTGGCGTCCAGCGCCTCGCGGATCTGGGCTTCGGAGGGACTCGGCGTCTTGTCCAGGAACGCCGAGGCCTGCATGATCATGCCGTTGATACAGTAGCCGCACTGCGCCGCCTGCTCCTGGATGAAAGCCTCCTGCACGGGATGCGGATGCTCGATGGTGCCCAGGCCTTCCAGCGTGACAACCTTGGCCTGGTCCACCGCCGACACCGGCACGATGCACGAACGCACGGCCACGCCGTTCATGTGCACCGTACATGCGCCGCACTGGCCCAGTCCGCAACCGAACTTGGGGCCGTGCAGGCCCACGTCGCCGCGCAGCACGTAGAGCAGCGGCGTATCGCTGTCCACGTCCACGGTTATGTCCTTTCCGTTCACGTTCAATTGGTACTTCGCCATTTGTCTTACCTCTTTGGTATGAGCGGCCAGGCGTGAAGGCAGGCCGTTCGAGGGGGCAGGAAACCAGCGTGGGAATGGGACGCGCCCGCTCGCGGCGGCGCGCGGGCGATCGGGTCGGTGCGGGAACACGTGTCGCGGGATATCGGCGCCGAATGCAACGTGTCTCCTCCAGGGCGGTGCCTGCGGGCACGCCATTTTTTTCTGGGGTTTTGGTGGCTGACGTTACATCGAACAGCCTGCCGCCGCAACGGGACCGACTTTCATTAAATTTATTTCATGACCATGATGGCGTTCCCAGCCTTATTATGCGGGCCATTCGCCAGCTGGCTTGGAGGAGGTGCATGGGGGCGCGGATACTTACCATCGAGGACGACGAAGTCATGGCTCGCGAGATCATCGACGAGCTATCTCTGTGCGGCTTTCAAGTGGATTGGTCCGTGACCGGCGACGACGGCATGGTCCGAGCGCTCAGTCGTCAATTCGACGCTATCACGCTGGACCGGACGCTGCCAGGCGTCGATGGGCTGACGATAGTCAGTACGATGCGTGCCACCGGGGTCGACACGCCGGTGCTGATGATCAGCGCACTCTCGGACGTGGACGAGCGCGTACGCGGCTTGAGGGCGGGCGGCGACGACTACCTGACCAAGCCTTTTTCCCTGGAGGAAATGACGGCGCGCCTGGAGGTGCTGCTGCGCCGGCACGCCAAGGCCGCTCCCGCGAACGAAACCTTGCTGCGTGCGGGCTCCCTGGAGCTGGATCTGGTGGCGCGTACCGCACGTCACCGCGGCGAACCCATGAAGCTACTGCCTACCGAGTTCCGCCTGCTCGAATTCTTCATGCGGCATCCGGGCCAGACGCTGACGCGCACGATGATCTTCGAGAACGTCTGGGACCTGCATTTCGATCCTGGGACCAACCTGATTGACGTACACGTCGCGCGCCTGCGAAAAAAGCTCGATGCCACCGGTGCGGGAGTGCAAATCCGTACCGTGCGGGGTTCCGGATATGCCTTCGGTGAATAGCATGAAGCTCTGGCGCACGACGGCCTTCCGCCTGCTTTTGCTGTACGCCGGCGTTTTCGCCATCCTGGTCGGCACCATATTGGGGCTGGACTATTGGCGCACGGCCGACTATATCGCCCGGCAGGCTGTCAATCTCATTTCCTGGGAGGCGCGCTACCTGCGCGCATTGCGTCCTGAACGGCTGACCGAAGAAGTGGTCGCGCTGTCGCGCGATGTGCCTCGGCGCATCAACTATTACGGTCTTTTCGGTCCAGATGGTTCGTGGCTGGCCGGCGACATCACGGCACTGCCGCCGGCGGTCCCGGGAGATCACCGCTTGCATCGGGTGAACAGCAAACTGCAGCTGCAGAACGGAAACGACCTGCCGGAGACCCTGGCCATGGCGGTCGTCCTGCGGAACGGCGGCACGCTCGTGCTGATGCGGGACGTCAGCGAAATCACCCAACTGCGCGACACGCTTTTGCATAGCATTCTGTGGAGCAGTCTCATCATCATCCTGGCGGGTGCGGGCCTGGGCTGGCTGTACAGCATGCGGCAATGGGGCCGGATCCGTCGAATCGAACAGGTGGCCGGCCGCATCGCCCAGGGCAACATGCGTGAGCGCTTGCCGGCTGGCAGCCGCGACGAACTCGACCTGTTTGGCGGCGTAGTTAACCGGATGCTGGACGATATCGGCCGCTTGATGGCCGAGGTTAAAGGTGCCTGTGACGGCATCGCGCACGATCTGCGCACTCCGCTGACGCATGTGCGCAGCTTGCTTCGCCAATTGCTGGCACACGACGTCCAGGCTGAAAGCCGCGCCCTGCTGGAACAGGCCGTCGCCCAGACCGATCTGCTGCTCCAGCGCTTCGCCGCCATGCTGCGTATCTCGGAAATCGAGGCGATGAGCCGGCGCGAGGGTTTCGCCGACGTCAGCCTGCAGGCGCTGTTGCAGGAAGTGGGCGAGCTGTATGAGCCGCTGGCCGAAGACGGGCGCATCTCGCTTTCCGTTCGCACCGTCGATCTGCCGCCCATCAAGGGCGACCGGCCGTTGCTCTTCGAAGCGCTATGCAACCTGGTCGACAACGCCATCAAGTTCACGCCCGCGGGCGGTTCGGTGCGGCTGGAATTGAGTGGGCATGCGCGCGGACCTTGCATCGAGGTCGCCGACAACGGCGCCGGCATCGCTGAATCCGAACGCGAGGCGGTGGTGCAACGCTTCTACCGCAGCCCGCGCACACGCGATCTGCCGGGTTCCGGCCTGGGGCTGTCGGTCGTCTCGGCGGTGCTGCATCTGCACGATTTCAGCCTGGGAATAGCGAGCGCCGATCCAGGCACCCGCATGATCGTCCAATGCTGGCCGCACCGCACGCCCTGAGCGCCGCATCGTCATGTCCACCCCACACGGCGCCGATACGCCATGAACCTTTCGCGGCCCTTTATCGCGCGGCCGGTCGGCACCGCGCTGCTGGCGCTGGCGATCGCCGTCTTTGGCATTGCTGCTTTCCGGATGCTGCCGGTGGCGCCATTGCCAGAGGTGGAATACCCCACCATTACGGTGCGCGGCACGCTTCCAGGCGCGGATCCGGAAACCATGGCCAATGCGGTGGCCACGCCGCTTGAGCGGCGCCTGGGTCACATTGCCGGCGTCACCGAAATGACGTCAGTCAGCGATACCGGCTACACGCGTATCGTCCTGCAATTCGAACTGGATCGCGATATCGATGGCGCCGCGCGCGACGTCCAGGCCGCCATCGACGCGTCCAAGGGCGATCTTCCCAGGGACATGCCGCAGAACCCGACCTATTACAAGTCCAATCCCGCGGATGCGCCCATCATGTTACTGGCGCTGACATCGGCGACACGTACCCGCACGGACATGTTCGACGCAGCTTCGACGGTGCTGCAGCAAAAGCTGCTGCGCACGCCCGGCGTCGGCGAAGTAGGAATAGGCGGTGGCGCCCTGCCCGCCGTGCGGATCGATCTGAATCCGGACCGGTTGAACCGGCAGGGCATCGCGCTGGAAGACGTGCGGCACTTCCTGCTGGGCAGCAGCCTGTCGCGCGCGCTGGGCACCGTACAAAGCCAGGACAGGCAATACACGCTGCGCGGCAGCGATAATCCATTGCACGCGGACGATTACGCCGCACTGCGCTTCCGCACCCGCGACGGCGGCCTGATCCGCATGTCGGACATGGGAACGGTGCGCGATTCGGTCGAGGACCTGCGCAATTTCGGCATCGCCAACGGCCGCCCCGCCGTCTTGCTGGTCGTTTACAAACAGCCCGCCGCCAACGTCATCGATGCGGTCGCCGCCATCAAGGCCAGCCTGCCGTTTCTGAGGGCCTCGATTCCGCCGGACATCGACATCTCGGTCATCGGCGACCGTACGCCCGCCATCCAGTCATCGCTCGCGGACATCGAGTTCACCTTGCTGGTGTCGATCGCACTGGTGATTCTTGTCACGCTGGCGTTTCTCCGCAGTTGGCGAACGGCGATCATCCCCGCGGTGACCGTGCCGCTGTCGCTGCTCGGCACGTTCGCCGTCATGGCCATGCTGGGCTTCAGCCTGAATATTCTCTCGCTGATGGCGCTGGCGATTTCCACCGGTTTCGTCGTGGATGATGCCATCGTCGTGGTCGAGAACATCGGCCGCCATCTGGACCTCGGCAAGCCGCCGCTGCGCGCCGCGCTGGATGGCGCGCGCGAAATCGGCTTTACGGTGGTTTCCATTACGGTGTCGTTGATCGCCGCGCTGATCCCCTTGCTGCTGATGGGCGGGATCGTCGGGCGCCTGTTCCGCGAGTATGCCGTGTCGATGGCGGTGGCAATCGGCCTGTCCATGCTGCTTTCCTTGACGCTTACGCCGATGATGTGCAGCGTGTTGATGCGGCGCGCCGCGCACCCGGCGCCGAGCGCGCCTTCGCGCGTTCTGCGTCTGTATGCCCGCACGCTGGACTGGGCGCTGGGACACCAGGCCATCGTCGCGCTGGCGGCCGTGGCGGTTACGGTGGCCAGCGGACTGCTGTTTGTCCGTGCGCCCAAGGGCTTCTTTCCCACCGAGGATACCGGCCGCATCACCGGCAGCCTGTATGTCTCCCAAGACAGGTCGTTCGTCGACCTGCGCGACAAGTTCCAGCAAGTGGAGGACATCCTGAAGCAGGATCCCGACGTGGCCAGTGTGGTTGGCTACGTCGGCACCGGCCTGGCTCCGAACCAGGGCACGGTCTATATGTACCTGAAGCCACGCGCGGCGCGCAGCGCCTCGACCGACGACATTATGCTGCGCATGCAGGCCGGCGCGCAGGCCATTCCCGACGTCCATCTTTACCTCAAGCAATCGCAGGACCTGGTGATCGGCGGCAGGCAGAGCGCCGCCCAGTACCAGTACACCCTGACCGCGGACGACTACCGGGACATCCTGCGCTGGGCGCCGTACGTCCAGGGCATCATCCGCCGCACGCCAGGGGTCACCCAGGTGACCAGCAACCGCGCTACCGGTGGCAGGCAATCGTTCCTGGAGGTCGACCGGCAGGCAGCCGCGCGCTACGGCACCAGCGTCGATGCGGTCGATCAAACGCTGTACGACGCGTTCGGGCAACGCCGGCTGTCCGAGCTCTACCATCCGACCAATCTGTACCGCGTGGTCATGGAGATCGATCCCGACGTCTGGAACGACCCGTCCGCGCTATCGCGCCTGTGGGTGCCGGCCAGGGACCACGCCCTGGTGCCCTTGTCCATGCTGACCCGGGCCTCGCAGCGGCGCGCGCCCCTGGTCGTCAACCACACCGGACAATTCCCTTCTGAAACCATCTCGTTCAATACCGCGCCGGATGTGCCGCTGGGCGACGTCACCAAGGCCATCGAGCAGGCTGTGGCGCGGTCGCGGCTACCGCCTTCGGTGACCGGTAGTTTCAGCGGCACCGCGCAGGCATTCGAGCAATCGCTCAAGCAGCAGCCGCTTTTGATCGGCGTGGCGCTGGTCGTGGTGTACCTGACCCTGGGCATTCTGTACGAAGACCTGGTCCATCCCCTGACCGTACTGTCGTCGCTGCCGCCGGCGGGAATGGGGGCATTGCTGGCGCTGGCGATCTTCAAGATGGAGTTGAGCGTCATGGCACTGATCGGCCTGGTCCTGCTTATCGGCATCGTCAAGAAGAACGCCATCATGCTGATCGACTTCGCGCTGGCCATGCAGCGTGAAACGGCCTGCGGCGCGCGCGAGGCCATCCGGCAGGCCTGCCTGACGCGCGCCCGGCCCATCATGATGACCACGCTGGCGGCTCTGCTCGGCGCCCTGCCGCTGGTGTTCGGCTCCGATTACGGGTCGGAGTTCCGCAAGCCCTTGGGCCTGACCATCATCGGCGGGCTGCTCGTCAGCCAGCTGGTCACGCTTTACACGACGCCCGTGATCTATCTGATGTTCTCCCACCGCCCCCGTCCACCGATAGACGATCTCCGATGAAGAAAGCAATCCTGGCCGTACTCGCACTGATGGTGCTGGCCGCGGCGGTGCTGTACGCCTTGCACGCGCCGCCGAGCCCTCGCATGGCGCAGCCCCCCTTGTCCGTTGGCGGCGAGCCCGCGACGCTCGCCGATGTGCCGGTCTACGTGCAGGGACCAGGCACGGTGACGCCCGAGCAAAGCGTGATCGTCCGCACGCAGATCGCCGGCCTGTTGGATACGGTGCGGTTCAAGGAAGGCCAGGCCGTGCATGCGGGCGATGTGCTGGCAACGATCGATTCACGCTATTTGCGCGCCAAGCTGAAAGAGGCCATGGGGCAGCTGGCGCGCGACCGCGCGTTGATGGCGAACGCGCGGCGCGACCTGGACCGCTATAAACAGGGGGCCGCGGCCGGCACTGTCACGCGGCAGGCCCTGGATACCCAGTCCGCGCTGGTGGAGCAGTACCAGGGCATGCTCGCCACTGACCAGGGTACCGTCGACGAATACGAGGTCCAGTTGAGCTACTGCACGCTGACCTCGCCGGTCGACGGCGTGGTGGGCCTGCGCCGCGTCGATGCCGGCAACTATGTCCAGCCTGGCGACCCGGGTGGCATCGCCACGGTGGTAACGACCGCGCCGATTGCCGTGGTGTTCCCCCTGCCCGAACGCGACATCCTGGGCCTGGAGCGCACACTGCGCCGCGACGGCCGGCTGCCGTCCAGCGCGCTGGACGATACCGGCCGGCGCGAACTGGCGGCGGGATATGTGGTGGCCATCGATAACGCGGCCGACGCCGGCACCGGCACGGTCAAGGTCAAGGCGATATTCCCGAATGCGCAGGGTGAACTGTTCCCCAACGAGTTCGTCAATGCGCGTGTGCGCCTGCGTGTCCTGAAGGACGCCGTGGTCGTGCCCAGCCGCGCTGTCCGTCATGGCAACACCGGGGATTACCTGTACACCGTTTCCGGCGGCATGGCGGCGCTGCGCCACGTGCGTACAGGTCCGCAGACGGGCGATAAAACAGCCTTGATCGGCGGCGACATCAAGCCCGGCGAAATCGTCGTCACCGACGGCGCCGGCCGGGTGTCGGATCACATGCCCGTCAGCGTGCGCGCGGCGGGCGGAGACCAGCGCGAATGAATCTTTCACGGCCATTCATCGCCCGCCCCATCGCCTGTGGCCTGCTGGCGGTGGCGATCAGCGCCGCCGGCTTGCTCGCCTATGGCTTCCTGCCCGTTTCGGCTTTGCCCGAGGTCGATTACCCGACGATCCAGGTCTACACCCCTTATCCCGGCGCCAGCGCCGAGATTGTCAGTGCCACGGTAACGGCGCCGCTGGAGCGGCGTCTGGGGCAGATGCCGGGACTGACACAGATGAATTCAACCAGCGCGAACGGCGCCTCGACGATCACCCTGCAGTTCGACCTGAAGCTGGAGATCGATGTCGCCGAACAGGAGGTGCAGGAAGCGATCAATGCCGCGGCCACCCTGTTGCCGCCGGTACTGCCCTACCCGCCCGCCTACAGCAAGGTCAATCCGGCCGACCCGCCGGTGCTGACGCTGGCCCTGACCTCCGACACGATGCCGCTGACCGAGGTCGAGGACCTGGCCGATACGCGCGTCGCGCAGAAAATCTCGCAGATTTCGGGGGTGGGCCTGGTCGGCGTATCCGGCGGACAGCGCCGCGCGATACGGGTCGATGTGAATATGGCGGCCCTGAACGGGCGCGGCGAATCCATGGAAAACGTCCGCAATGCTGTCGCCAACGCCAACGCCAATCTGGCCAAGGGCAACCTGGAAGGTCGCTACGCAGCCTATAGCGTGGGCGGCAATGACCAGCTTCAGGACGCTGCGGACTATGCCAGGCTGATCGTCGATTACAAGGACGGCGCGCCGGTCTCGCTGTCCACGGTCGGTTCGGCGCGCAACGGCCCGGAAGACAGCCTGCAGGCAGCCTGGGTTAACAACAAGCCGGCCATCATCCTGACGATCCAGCGCCAGCCTGGGGCCAACGTGATCGCGCTGGTGGACCGCGTCCATGCCTTGCTGCCGCAACTGCGGGCCGCCCTGCCGGATGCCGTGAAAATCCAGGTACTGACGGACCGGACGGACACGATACGCAAGTCGGTACGCGATGCGCTTGTCGACCTGGCCGTCGCGGTGATCCTGGTGGTGCTGGTCGTGCTGCTGTTCCTGCGCAGCGGCCGCGCCACACTCGTACCGGCGGTCTGCGTGCCGGTATCCATCGTCGCCACGCTGGGATTGGTCTACGCCTTCGGCTTCAGCCTGAACAATCTGACCCTCATGGCCTTGACGATCGCGACGGGTTTCGTCGTGGATGACGCCATAGTCGTCGTCGAAAATATCAGCCGCCTCATCGAAGCAGGACACCCCGTGCTGCGAGCCGCCAACGAAGGCGCGCGCCAGATAGGCTTCACTATCGTTTCGCTATCGGTCGCGCTGGTCGCCGTCCTGATTCCTTTGCTTTTCATGAGCGACTTGCTGGGCAGGCTGTTTCGCCAATTCGCCGTGACACTGTCGGCGGCGATCATGGTGTCGGCCATCGTATCGTTGACGCTGGCGCCGATGATGTCCGCCCGGCTGCTGCGTCCACCCGCCGCGCACGGCACAGCCAGCAAGGCGCGTATCGATCCTTTGTCCGCACTTACCGCGGCCTATGCGCGCTGGCTGGAATGGGCTCTCGGCAGGCGCGGCGGCGTGCTGTTCGTGCTCGTGCTGACGACGGCGGCGACGATCGCCTGTGTCGTGTTCATTCCCAAGGGTTTGTTCCCGCGCGAAGACACCGGTCTGCTGGCCGGGGCTGCCATGGGCGATCCGGCGGGAACATTCCTGGCCATGGCCACACAACAGCAGCGCGTAGCGAGCGCGCTGCTGGACGATCCGGCAGTGGCATCGGTTGCGGCATTTGCCGGTATCGACCAAGGCAATGCGACGCTGAACACGGGAAGGCTGCAAGTCCAGCTCAAGGCCGCCAGCGAACGCGTGGGCGGCAGCGACGGCGTTCTCCGGCGCCTGGCCGCACAGCTCGGCGACGCCCCCGGCACGCGTATTTTCCTGCACCCGGTGCAGGATCTGATGCTGGACGACAAGCCTTCGAACACCGCGTACCGCATCGGCCTGCAAGCCACCGATCCCCAGGCCGTGCGGGAGTGGACCACCCGCCTGATGCGGGCCCTGGCGGCGGATCCGGTATTCACCGACGTCGAAAGCGACGCGGTCCAGGAAGGCGGCCAGATCTATCTGGACTTCGACCGCGACGCATCGTCACGCCTGGGAATCAGCCAGCAGCAGATCGACGACACACTCTACGACGCCTACGGACAACGAGCCATATCCACGGTGTTCACGGCGTCGAACCAATACCGCGTGGTCATGGGCGCGTCCGACACGCTGGAAACCCCCGCCGATCTCGGCCGGCATATCCAAGTGACGGGCGCCGGCGGCGGCCTGGTGCCACTGGCCCAGCTTGCGCGCGTGAGCGTACGCGCGGTCCCGCTGACCATCCAGCGCCAGGACCAGTTTCCCTATGCGGACATATCGTTCAACATCGCGCCGCCCGTTTCGCTGGATGTGGCGCTGCGGCATATCGCGCGCATCGAACAGGACCTGCATTTACCCATTGGGGTGCAAGCGGCGCCGGAAGGCGAAGCGAAAATCTTCGCTTCGTCCGGAGGGAACGAACTCTTTCTTTTCCTTGCGGCGATCTTCGTGGTCTATATCACGCTAGGGGTACTGTATGAGAGCGTCGTACATCCGTTGACCATCCTGTCCACGCTGCCGTCCGCCGCGCTGGGCGCGCTGACGGCCTTGTGGCTGTCGAACGACGGCCTCGACGTGATGGGACTGATCGGGATCATATTGCTGGTCGGCATCGTCATGAAGAACGCGATCATGATGATCGACTTCGCGCTTGAACTGGAGCGCCGTGACGGCATGGCGCCCGCCCAGGCCGTACTGCACGCGGCCCGGCTGCGGTTCCGGCCGATCCTGATGACGACGATGGCGTCGCTGGCCGGCGCCCTGCCGCTGGCATTCGGCACAGGCGTTGGTTCCGAGCTGCGTCATCCGCTCGGGATCGCGATTATTGGCGGCCTGGTGATCAGCCAGTTGCTGACGCTTTTCTCCACCCCGGTGGTCTATCTGGTCCTGAACCGCGCCGGCGCGCGTCGGCATCAGCCGCGGGAGCTATCGGCATGAATCCGCTGCCAACCACCTGGAAAATGGGTTTGGATAAAGCAACCCGCCGCGGCGGCGAAGCCGAGGCCGGGGCCAGAGCTGGAGCGTGGGCCGGGGCCGGGGCCACGGCCGAAGCGACCGATGCCAGGATCGGAAACGGAATATGGCGCGGATGGCTGATCTCGGCAATATCCCCGATCGTCGCAGCGTGCGGACTGTCGGCATGCGCATTGGGGCCGGACTATGTCAAACCCGCGGTCCAGGTTCCCCCGGCATACAAGGAAAACATCCATTGGCTGCCCGCGGCGTCCGCTCCGGCCGATGGCGCCAGCGGCGGCGACTGGTGGCATCGATTCGGCGACGCGCAATTGGACAGGCTGGAAGAACGCGCGATGGCCTCCAATCAGAACCTCGCCGCCGCGGTGGCCGACTACGGGCAGGCGGTGGCCATCGTGGCGCAGCTGGACGCGGCGCTATCCCCTTCGGTGGCTGCCGTGGCCGGCGCCAGCCGCAGCCGCGATACTTCCGCGCTGGAGCGGGAAAACCGCTACAGCTACTACAACTTCACGTCACTGCATGCCGTGGCCCAGGCCACCTGGGAACCCGACATCTGGGGCCAGGCGCGCGGGCGGATCGCGGCGGCAACGGCGTCAAGCGCGGGTGCCGCCGCCGTCGTCGGCGGAGTGCGCCTGAGCCTGGCCGCGGCCCTGGCCGGCGCCTATTTCGATCTGCGCGCATTGGATGCCGATTTGCACGATCTGGAAGGCGAAAAGAAACAAGCCACACGGCTGGCCGAGATGACCCGTGCTGCCCTCGACCAGGGTATCGGCGACGAAGACGCCGTTGCCAACGCACGCAACGCCGTCGACATACTGTCCGCGCAGGAGGCGCGCGAGCGTGCATTGCGCGCGCGCGATGAGCACGCCATCGCCGCCCTGATGGGCGCGGCGCCCGCGGACGTCTCGATCGCGCCTGTCGACGGCTACCTCCTGCCCACGCCCGATGTGCAAGCGGGCCTGCCTTCCACGCTGCTGGAGCGGCGGCCGGACATCGTCCAGGCCGAACGCAATGCAGCCGCCGCCAACGCCAATATCGGCGTCGCCCGCGCGGCTTTCTTTCCGGACCTGATCCTGGGAGCGGACATCGGCGGCCAGAACACCGCGCTGGCGGGTCTGCTGTCCGCGCCCGCGCGCGTCTGGTCGCTGGGCTCCAGCCTGGCGGTCTCGCTCTTTGACGCCGGCCGCCATTCCGCACAACTGGACCAGGCACACAAGGAATTCGATGCCGCCGCCGCGCGCTACCGGGCCACTATCATCGCGGCGCTGCAAGAGGTAGAGGACGCCTTGGCCACACAGCGCCGCACGGACCAGGCGCGCGGCAATGCACGACAGGTACTGGATCGGTGGGAACAAATACTGCAGCGGCAGGAAACGCAGGAACGCCTGGGCCTGGCCACCCCGATGAACGTGGCGCACACCCGCATCGACACACTGGAGGCCAGACGGCAATGGCAGGCGAACCTTGCCGAATCAACCCGGGACCGGATCGACCTGATCAAATCCCTGGGAGGAGATTGGGCTGGCGTTGAACCGGCGCCCAAGGCGGGTTCGTAGCTACCCTGCCAGACAAAGATCGGATTGGAAGACTCTGCTAAGGTGCTCGTACCTTATTTCCGCGCCCCTATATGCGATCGAACAGGAAGGAACAGCGGCCCCCATCGATCTCGGACGCGCTGGCGCGGACGCGCGAAGCATCGCCTGAGCACTACGACTGGGCCCACGACGGCCAAAGCGCCGAAGCGGCGCGCGCGCTGTTGGGCGAAGGGTCTTCGCCGCACACGGTCGCGTCCTATCGCGCCGCGGTGCGCTACCTGGCTGCCTGGCACGAATTGCGCCTGAACGCGCCTTTCGTGCTGCCGGTCCCGGTACGCACGGTTGTCCTGTTCATCACCGATCACGTGCAGCACACGACGGACGCGGGCCGCCTGGCGCATGGCCTGCCCGCGGAAATCGATGCGGCGCTGGTGGCGCTGCGCGTCAAGGCGCGTGCCGGACCACTGGCGCTATCGACGGTGCAGCATCGCCTGGCCGTGCTGTCCGAAGCCCACCGCACGCGGGACCTGCCCAACCCTTGCCGCAGCCGCGCGGTACAGACACTGCTTGCCCGCACGCGCACGGCCTATGCCAGGCGCGGCGCGCATACGGTCAAGAAGCCCGCGCTGACGCGCGAACCGCTGGAGCAATTGCTGGCGACGTGCGATGACTCGCTGATCGGGCTGCGCGATCGCGCGCTGCTGCTTTTCGCATGGGCCAGCGGCGGCCGCCGCCGGTCGGAAGTCGTCGCCGCCCGCGTCGAGCATCTGCAGCGAACGCCGGACGGCTATGTCTACGTGCTGCGGCAGTCCAAGACCAACCAGGATGGCGCGGAACACGCGGACATGTACAAGCCGGTGGCGGGCCGCGCCGCGGTGGCATTGGACGCCTGGCTGCAAGCCGCAGGAATCACTGACGGGCCGATATTCCGGCGCGTGCGGCGCGGCGGCGTGGTCGGTGATGAAGGCTTAAGCGGCGAAACCGTACGCCGCATCGTCAAGGAACGCTGTGCGTTGGCCGGCCTGGATCAACGCTATGCCGCGCACAGCCTGCGCGCCGGGTTCGTTACCGAAGCGGGACGCCAGGGCGTGCCGCTAGCGGAAGTCATGGCCATGACCGGCCACGCCAGCGTCAACAGCGTGATCGGCTATCACCGCGCGGGCGCGGCCCCTACCCTGCGGGCGGCGCGCCTGCTGGACCGCGAGCCAACTGAATGAGATTGCTGGGTGCAGGGGCGCTTTCTTCCAGCCGATATGCAAGGGCAATTCCCGAGCTGACCTGGCGACCGCTGGCCAACGGCGGATAGGTGGGCGTGGGCACGTCCTCCATCAGTACTTCCGTGCGGCGGCCGCTTCCCGCAGGTTTGCCATCATCGATTGCGATGCCGCCGTCAGCACGGTGTCCCGCCGCGTTGTAATACCGACCCGCTCTTCGCTGCCCGGAATCGCGACCGGCACGACCGCCAGCGAATTGCTGGCGATATCGCGCGCCACCGCGCTGCGCGGCACCAGCCAGATGGCGTCGTGCTCCAGCGTCATCGCGCGCGACATGGACATGGACAGCGTTTCCAGCGACAGCCGGGGCGCATCGACGCCTGCCTGGTCCAGCAGCCTGTCGGCGGATTGACGGATCAAGGTGCCGGTCGGCGGCAGCAGCACCGGAAAGGCGCCGCTGACCGCGCTTTCGCGCAGGCCGGCGCGTGCAACGGGATGTCCGGGCCGCGTAACGACGACCAAAGGATCGGCGAACAGATATTCGAATCGCAGGCCTTCCGACAACTCCGGGTCGGCGGCGCGATTGACCGCAAAGGCCAACTGCCCCGCGCGCACGCCGGCCAGCAGTTCGGAATTGGAGGCGGTCACCACTTCCAACCTGACGTCGCTCCAGGCGTCGCGCATGCCGGCAAACGCCAGCGGCACCAGTATGGCCGCGAGCGTGGGCAGAACGCCGAATCGCACGGCCGCGTGCTGGGGATCCACCGGCGTGGCGACCGCATGCAGCCCTTCGCGCAGCGTGGCCAGCATGCGCGTCGCGAAAGGCAGCAGACGCTGCCCTTCGCGCGTCAGTTGCGCACCCTGCCGCCCTCGCGTGAACAGCGTGGCACCGACAATGCTTTCCAGCTCCACCAGGCGTTTCGATGTGGCGGGCTGCGAGATCGACAGCCGCTCGGCGGCCCGCAGCAGCGAACCGGTCTGCGCGATGGCGACGAAGCACTGCAAATGGCGCAGATTGACCCGGCCGCTGGCGGTCAGTGGTTCTATATCCATGGGTTATAGAAAACCTTCGAAAAATTCACTTTTCATAATCTTAGAGAAATTTCAGAATGCCTGTCATATGCCGGCGTCCGACCGGCCCGAACAGGAGACCCCATGGCTGCCGGCCAGATCGATGCCTTTGACTGGGAATCGCATCCCCCCTACGACTATCAGCCCTACCGGTCGACCGCCAAGCGGTCGCCGCGCGAGGCGCTGCTGCCCATGCCGGAACGCATGCGCAACCTGCGCGCGCCGGTCTATGGCGCCGACCAGCTCGGCGGCCTGGACCACGACCTGACGCGCAACGCCGTCAGGAACGGCGCCCCGCTGGGCGAGCGCATCATCGTCACCGGCCGGGTGGTGGACGACCGCGACAAGCCGGTCGCGAACACGCTGGTGGAGATATGGCAGGCGAATGCCGCCGGCCGCTATGTGCACAAGGGCGACCAGCACGATGCGCCGCTGGATCCGAATTTCCTGGGCGCGGGCCGCTGCCTGACCGACGGGAATGGCGTCTACCGCTTCCTGACCATCAAACCGGGCGCCTATCCCTGGGGCAACCACGCCAATGCCTGGCGGCCCAACCATATCCATTTCTCGCTGTTCGGCGAGTGGTTCGCGTCGCGCCTGGTCACGCAGATGTACTTTCCCGGAGACCCGCTGCTGGCGCTGGATCCCATGGTGCAAGGCGTGCCGGAGCCCGCCCGCGAGCGGCTGGTATCCCGGTTCTCGCTGGACGTGACGGAAGAAGGCTATGCCCTGGGCTACATCTTCGATATCGTCCTGCGCGGCGATGCCCAAACGCCGATGGAGAATCGTCGATGAGCCGGCAGACACCTTCCCAGACCGTGGGGCCCTACTTCGCGTATGGCCTGGTTCCCGAACAATACGGCTTCGATCTGAAGAGCGCGTTTCCCACCAGCCTGGTGGCGCCCGGCGATGCCACGGCACGCGTGACGCTGACGGGCCGCGTGCTGGACGGCGATGGCGCTCCCATACACGATGCCATGCTGGAATTCTGGCTGGACCGCGGCGACGAGCCGCCGGCCCTTTGCCGCATCGGTACCGGCACCGACCCGCAGTTCCGCTACGTCGTGGACGTCCCCAGGCCCACACCCGGGGCCACCGGCGATGCGCCCCATCTGGAGCTGATCGTCACCGCCCGCGGCATGCTGCTGCATGCGATCACGCGCGTCTATTTCGGCGATGAAGAAGCGGCGAATGCCGCCGACGCCACGCTGGCGGCCATTCCCGCCGGCCGTCGGCATACCTTGATTGCACAGGCTGTGGCGCCGGGGCGCTACCATTTCGACGTAAATTTGCAGGGCAAGGACGAAACCGTGTTCTTCCAGCTGTAGATCCCTGCTTTATATCGTCAACCCCGTTTGCCTGACATCACCACGATGCAATCCTTTCGCGCCATGTTTTCCACGGCAGCCATGCGTGACGTGTGGACCGACGACGCCATGTACGCCGCCATGCTGCGCTTCGAGGCGGAACTGGCTCTGGCCCAGTCCGGCCACGGCATGATCCCGGCGGACGCGGCGGAACTTATCGCGCGGATCTGCGCGCAACCCGGCGCTTTCGACTGGCAGGCAGTCTCCGCGGATGCACGCACGGCGGGCACGGCGGCCATACCCTTTGCCAAGGCGCTCAAGCGCGAGGTCGAACGCCATGCGCCCGAGCACGCGGCATTCGTGCATTACGGGTCGACCAGCCAGGACGTATGCGAAACCGCGCTTGTGCTGCAAGCGCAACGCGCGCTGCGATTGATTTACGCCCAGTTGCGCGATCTGGGTGACGCGCTGGCCGTTCTGGTCGAACAGCACCGCCGCACGCCCATGCTTGCCCGCACCCTGATGCAGGCCGCCGCGCCCATATCCTTTGGCTGGAAGGCCGCGGGATGGCTGGACGCGCTGGCACGATGCGCCCAAGCCCTGCACCAGGCGGGGGAAGCGATGCGCGTGGTCCAGTTCGGCGGGGCGAATGGCGCGCGGCTTGCGTTCGGCGCGAACGGCCCCGCCATCGTCGCAACGGTGGCGGCGGCGCTCGGCCTGCGGACCACGCCCATTGCGTGGCAAAGCGCCCGCGACCGCGTGGCGCGCCTGGGCAACGAGCTGGCGCTGTGCTGTGCGGTGCTGGGCAAGCTCGGGCGCGATATTTCGTTGATGATGCAAAGCGAAGTCGCCGAGGCCTTCGAACCATCCGGTGCGGGCCGGGGCGGTTCATCCGCCATGCCGCACAAGCGCAACCCCATGGCCTGCATGCACATGCTGGACGCCGCCGTGCGCGCTCCCGGGCTGGCCTTGTCGCTGGTCTCGGACATGAATACGGAACACGAACGGGGCCTGGGCACCTGGCCCAATGCCCTGCCCCTGCTGGCGGATCTGTTCATGCTGCTGGACAACGGCCTGTCCATGGCGGTTGAGGCCGTCGGCGGATTACGTATCGACGCGGACGCCATGCGCGCCAACCTGGCGCGCCAGCATGGCGTCATTCATTCCGAGAGCGTAAGCATGCTGCTGGGCCGCGAGCTGGGCGCCGCCGCCGCGCAACGTATCGTCGACACTGCCTGCAAGCAGTCGCTAGAACAAGGCACGGATTTCGCCGGGCTGCTGTTGCGGCATCCCGAGGTCGCTGGAAGGATCGCGCCCGAATCCATCGAACGGGCCTGCGACGTCGAGCGCTGCCTTGATATCGCCGAGACCCAGTGCGCGGCCGTACTGGCCGCGTGGACATTGCGGCGCGCCGTACTGGACGCGGATGCCGGACAGGTACACGCGGACGCCGGACAGGCACAATAAGCACACCGCAAGCGCACAATAAGCACTTTCCTGTTATTCAAGGACCCACATGCCATTCGCATTCAACGGCGTTACCCGGATTTACTGGCGCGCTGACGGCCATTCTTCCCTTCCGGCCCTGGTGCTGGCCAATTCCCTGGGCACGGATTTCTCGCTGTGGGATCCCGTGCTGCCGCGCCTGATGCGGCATTTCCGGGTCATCCGCTTCGACATGCGAGGCCACGGCGCTTCGGATGCGCCGGATGGCGCCTACACGATGGATCAACTGGCCGAC
>DATJHN010000156.1:0-17572 GCA_035493915.1 Bordetella sp. | reverse complement strand
CGGTTCCGGCGTGCTGTTTCGCCGCATCTCGTCGGAACAAGGCAACCCGCAGGGCGATGTGGTGTGGGGCGTAAGCTCCGCGCTTCTCAAGCAGAACAGCAAGTATTTCCAACCCTATGCCGTCAAGGGCCGCGAGACCGTACCCGAGCAATACCGCGATCCGAACAATCTTTGGATCGGCACCAATATCCAGGTCGTGACCATCAATCAGAACAGCAAGGCCATCCCCGACGCCGATGCGCCCAAGCGCTGGGAAGACCTGCTCAATTCCAAGTGGAAAGGCCGCATCGCCTATACCGATCCCGCCAATTCCGGCTTTTCCTATGCGGCCGCGACCGCGCTGCTGCAAGCCTGGGGCGATAACGATGCGGCATGGAAAAAATTCGGCGAGCTGGTCGCCAATACCAAGGTATTGAACCGGTCCACGCTGGTGTTCGACGGCAACGGCAGCGGCGAGTATCCGCTGGGGATTTCGCTGGAATATGCGGGTTTCCTGTGGGCGCATAACGGCGCGCCGGTCAAGGTCAACTATCCGACCGACGGTACGGTCGCCCTGGCCGAAGGCGCCGCCATCGTCAAGGGAGGCCCGGACCCGGAGAACGCCCAGAAGCTGCTCGACTACCTGGCCAGCAAAGAGACCCAGGAAATGCTGCTGAAGGCCACCTTCCGCCGCCCGGCCAGGCAGGACGCCGACCTGAGCATCGCCGGCAATATGCCGGCATTCAAGACGATCAAGGTACTGCCCTACGACGATGCCAAGTGGGAAGCCGCCCGTGCCGATACATTGCGCCGCCTGAAGACGACCATCCAGGACACGCGCTAAGGGAAAGGGTCCGCTGCTTCCATGACGACCATACGTATCGACGACCTGGTCTGCAGTTATGGCGCGGCACGAGCGGTGGATGGCATCTCTCTCACCATCGGTGATGGGGAGCTGTTCACCCTGCTCGGCCCTTCCGGCTGCGGCAAGACCACGCTGCTGCGCAGTATCGCGGGCTTTACCGACATCGCTTCCGGCAGCATCCTGCTGGGCGATACGCGTATCGACAGCCTGCCGGCGCACCGCCGCAATATCGCGATGGTGTTCCAGAACTACGCCATCTTTCCCAACCTTACCGTGGCCGACAATGTGGCCTATGGGCTGCGGGCGCGCAAGGTGCCGGCGGCCGACATCGAAACGCGCGTACGCAAGGCCCTCGAACGGGTGCGCCTTGCCGGTTATGGACCACGCTGGCCACACCAGTTGTCAGGCGGACAACTGCAACGCGTAGCCATCGCGCGCGCGCTGGTGATCGAGCCGGCGGTCCTGTTGTTCGACGAGCCCTTGTCGAACCTGGACGCGCAATTGCGGGTCGAAATGCGCGTGGAGATCCGCCAGTTGCAGAAATCGCTGGGGCTGACCGCCGTCTATGTGACGCACGATCAGGAAGAGGCCCTGGCGATTTCCGACCGTATCGCTGTCCTGCGCAACGGCAGGATCGAGCAGATCGGTACGCCCGAAGCCATTTACCAGCGACCGAGCACGGCTTTCGTAGCGGAATTCCTGGGTGGCACCAATATGCTGTCGGGCATCGCCGGCGGCTTCGACGGCCAGACCAGCGAAGTGACAGCGGGCGGCACCACCATATCGGTGAATGGCAAGGTGGCCGAACCGGGCGGCAAGGTCTTGCTGTCGATACGCCCCGAAGCGCTGCGGCTGGTCGATCATGACCAGGGCCCGCTGTTGCGCGCCCGGCTGGTATTGCGCGAATTCCTGGGACAGATACAGCGGCTGCACGCGGCCTTGCCCGACGGTACGCAGATCCGCGTCTCCGCCCTGGGGGCGTCGCTGGGCGGGATGGCGGAAGGCACGCCGTTGACGCTGGCCTACGATCCCGCGCACATCATCGCATTCCCCGCCTCATGAAGGGCTTTCGCTACGCCGTCTCGATCGGCGCACTGGTCCTGCTCGCCCTGTTCCTGCTCTATCCGCTGGCCCTGGTCCTGAACGCCAGCCTGCGGGTGGACGGTACGGGTCCATTCACCTTGGCCAACTATGCGGGAATCTTCAGCAGCGGCTATTACGTCAAGAGCGTCGGCAACAGCCTGATCGCCGCGGCTTGCGCCACCATCGGCGCTACCGTGATCGGCGTACCGCTGGCGTTCTGCATGGCGCGCGTCGATCTGCCGGGGAAACCGCTGCTGTTCACACTGGCCTCGCTGCCGCTGGTATTGCCCTCTTTCGTCGCGGCCTATGCGCTGGTGCTGCTGTTCGGCCATGCCGGGGTGATCACCACGGCGCTGCGCGAAATCGGCATACCGATCGGATCGATCTACGGCCTGCCGGGCATCATCGCCGTGCTGTCGCTGACCTTGTATCCCTACGTGCTGATGCCGACCATGGCAGGCTTCAAGGCGATCGATATTTCGGTGGAAGAAGCCGGGCGCAACCTGGGCGGTTCGCGCTGGCATGTATTCCGCACGGTGCTGCTGCCGGTGGTGATGCCCGCCGTGCTGGCGGGCGCGCTGCTGGTCTTCATCGAGACATTGGAAAACTTCGGCGTGCCGGCGGTGCTGGCGGAAGACCGTCCGTTCCTGGCGGTCGACATCTTCAAGCTGTTCGCCGGCGAAGCCGACAACAATCCGGCCGCGGCCGGCGCCTTGAGCGTGCTGCTGATCGTCTGTACCGCGCTGGGCTTGATGATGCAGCGGCACTATCTGTCCAAGCGGCGCTTTACGACCAACGCGCGCAGCGCGCCGCCGACGCTTCAGTTATCGCGCGGCTGGCGTGGCATAGCAGTGTTGTATAGCTGGGGCATCGTGCTGCTATCCCTGATGCCCTTCGTCGCCGTGCTGTTCATTTCCTTCCTGCGCTTCCGTGGCCCCGTACTGACCTGGAACCTGGGCTTGAGCAACTATGCGGGCCTGCTGGCCGGCTCGTATGAACCGCTCTACAACACCTTGATCCTGGCCACTGTCGCCGCCCTGGTGGCAACGGTGGTCGGCGCGCCCATCGGCTATATCGTCACGCGCCATCGCGGGCGGCTGTCCGCCACGCTCGACCTGATCGGCATGGTGCCGTTCGCGGTATCGGGCACCGTGATGGGCGTGGGGCTGATCCTTGCCTTCAATAACCAGCCATGGGTATTGACGGGCGGCTGGCTTATCCTGGTCATTGCCTACGTCGTGCGCAAGCTGCCGTTCAGCGTGCGGTCGGCGGCGGCCATCGTGCACCAGATCGAGCCCAGCCTGGAAGAAGCGTCGATCAACCTTGGCGTGTCACCGTTCAGGACTTTCGTGCAGCTGATCGTGCCGTTGATGGCTGGCGGCCTGATCGGTGGCATGGTGCTGGTATGGATCACGGTGGCGTCGGAGCTCAGCTCGACCATCGTCCTGTACACCAGCCGCTGGTCCACGATAACGGTGCGCATGTACCAACTGCTGGAAGGCACCGGCGCTGGACTGGCCGCGGCGGCGGCGTCGATCCTGATCCTTTTCACGGCGGTCCCGCTACTGCTGCTGCAGCGACGCATGCGGCGGCGGGACAGTCCACTGATGTAACGGACGTGGTCAGCCAGCAAAGTTCGTATTCAATCTTCAGTTTCCATCTCCAATCGCTGATAGCGGCTACCTGAATCCGGAGTCCCAGGTGAACGATCTTCCTCCCAATGTCACGCTGAATTTCCGCAGCGATAACGTCGGTACGGCCAGCCCGGAAATCCTGCGCGCCATCGAAAAGGCCAACCGCGATCCTGTGGCGTCCTACGGCGACGACGAGTACAGCGCCGCGGTAAACAAGGCGTTCTCGGCACTGTTCGAAACCCAGGTCACGGTCTTTCCGGTCGCCACCGGTACCGCGGCCAACGCGATATCGCTGTCCTGCTGTGCGCGCCCGTGGGGAGCGATCTACTGCCACCAGGAAGCGCACGTCCACACGTCGGAAGCCGGCGCCACGGAGTTCTACAGCGGCGGCGCCAAGCTGGTGGCGCTGCCGGGCGATGACTACAAGCTCGCGCCGGCGACCTTGCGGGAAACACTGGCCACGGCGGAACGCGGCATACGCAACCGGTCGCAGCCCGAGGCCGTCACGATCACTCAGGCCAGCGAGTACGGAACCGCGTATCGGC
The DNA here is from genome assembly GCA_035493915.1 of Bordetella sp. Classification (GTDB taxonomy): domain Bacteria; phylum Pseudomonadota; class Gammaproteobacteria; order Burkholderiales; family Burkholderiaceae_B; genus Bordetella_C. Next base: position 13,466 of record DATJHN010000156.1, on the reverse strand, counting down.
GCGAGGACATCGCGGAGATCGGCAAGATAGCCCGTGATGCCGGACTTCTGTTCCATATGGACGGCGCGCGCTTCGCCAATGCGCTGGCAACGCTTGGTTGCAGCCCGGCCGACATGACCTGGCGCGCCGGCGTCGATATCCTGTCGTTCGGCGTCACCAAGAACGGCGGCATGAATTCAGATGCTGTCGTGGTTTTCAATGCGGACCTGGTCGAACCATTGTCGTACCGCTTGCGCCGCGCCGGGCAGACCTGGTCGAAGATGCGCTTTTCATCCGCCCAGTTGCTGGCCTATGTCGAGGACGACCGGTACCTGAAAATGGCACGGCATTCGAATGCCATCGCGGCGCGCATCGGCCTCGAATTGAGCGCGCTGCCCGGCATCGAACTGGTAGCACCGGTCGACGCCAACATGTTGTTCCTGCGCATGCCCGATCGCGCCGTCGAGGCGATCACCGCGGCCGGCGCGCGCTTCGGCCGCCGTCGCGGAGGCGTGATCCGGCTGGTCACGCGCTTCGACATGGACGAGGCGGAAGTCGATACGCTGGTGGGGATTGTGCGGCGCGCGCTGGGGTAATCCTGGCACCAGGTAGACCTGGCCGCCGGGCCGGTGCCTTTGTGCGTATATCCAATCGGATCGTGCAAACTTATACTCGAAGATCAGCTGGCGATCGCAACCCATCGGGAGCATTGCAGATGACCTTCGAATTTCTTCATTCCGCGCACCAGGAAGGTCCGATCCATATTCCACAAATCGGCCTTACCCTGACCGTGCGCGTACCGCCCGAGAAGACCGGCGGCGTGCTGACTGCTATCGAGACCATCAACGAGCCGGGCTTTGGCCCGCCGCTACATCGCCATCGGGAAACCGAAGTGTTCTACGTCCTGGAAGGACGCTACCTCTTCGACGTGGACGGAAAACCGTTCGTCGCCGAAACAGGCGATGTGGTGTCGGTTCCAGGCGGCGTCGCGCATGCTTTCGTCAATATCACGGACAAGCCTGCTCGCCAGTTCATCCAGATCCTTCCCGGTCTGGATGCCTGCGCCTTCTTTCTCGGTCTTGGCGACGTCATGCGTACCGGCAAACTGGACCGGGAGGCGTTAAACGCATTCGGCGCTCGCTGGCAGGTCGAATTCCTGGGACCGCCGCTGAAGGCGGAATCGATCGGCCGCTTGTCCGAGCCGCCAAAGCCCGCGGCGGTCGAGTCCGCATCGGAGCCCCGCGGGACGTAGCCGAAACTATGGTCTTTCTGCTTTCGGACAAGGCGAGCCGGGCCACCGGCGCGGTCTGGGACGTCGATGGCGGTGTGATGGCCGGCCGCAACTGATGCATCGCGGGCAGGCCCATCAGCATTCGCCGCAAAGCACCATCAAGCCGGACGCTCTGCCCACCACTGCTGTATCGCCAGGATAAGCAGAATCAGCGTGGGCAGCAGCACGCACCAGAACGAGAAGTGCCTGAAAGCCAGCGCGCCGATGATGGCGCCCGCGGCGAAACCGATTACCGCCGGCAGCATTTTGCCGAGCCTGCGCCGTATCGCCGCGCGGGCTTCCGGCGCGGCACTCGGCAGGTCGACCACGTCGATCACGATCTGCGTGGTGTTGCCTGTCATGATCGTGGTCGGGCCGGCCTCGGACAATATGGTGCGCGACATCGCGTTCTGCACGCCCATTGCCGCCACACCCAGCAGCCCGCAGATCACCACCAGTGGCGCCACGGCATCGGCGTCGGTCAGCGGCAGGACAGCCAGGCCTGTCGCCATGAACACCGCCAGCAGCACGCCTTCGACAAGGAACAATATCGGCGTGACCGGCTTGCCATGCCGGCGCAGCGCGGTTTCGGCCAGACGCGTGCAGCCCACGGCCACGGCGAAAGTCGGCAGCGCGAGCAGTTTGGTAAGCAGCCCTTCGGACGCGCCGATCAGTTGGACCCCGATCATGACGAAGTTACCGGTCACGTGGGCGGTGAACAGCCCGAACAAGGCCGCGAAACCCACCACATCCACGTACCCCGCGGCGAACGAGAGCAGCCAGCCGGGGACATTCGCCGAAGCCGAAGCCGCGGTCGGCACCTTGGCCTGAGATATCTGGGACGCCACGGCCATCATTCACCACCTGCAGGGGTATCGCATCCGGATTGTGTCGAAGCCGGCGCTTTGGGCGCATTGCCCGATATCTTGGGAACACACTCCTGACGGAACCAGGCGACCGTCACGGGCTCGCCGGCGATCATGCGCTTCACCGGCGGCAATACCTGTTCGCCGATCAACATGCCCAGCAGGCCGATCAGCGCGATCGCGGGCGGTGCCGGCGAGCGCACACCCAGCAGGGAATAAATGACGCCAACGAGTATTCCAGCGCCGAGCGAGATCAGATACACCTTCATGATTCGACTCCTGTCGTGGTGCGGTTGTCAGTAGTAGCGCATTCCCGTTGCCCTTGTCCACGAGTTCGTGCCGGGATGCGTAGACGCGGAGTCATGACGAACGCCGGTGACGCAGGTCGTGCCATGCCACCAGCAGGAAGCCGCCCACGAGTCCCAGATGCTCGAAGAACGCATTCTCCATCATGAACCGCGTCTCGGGCGGTGCGTTCCAGAAGCGGAGCGCCAGAAACGTCGCCGCCAGCGTAAAGGCAGCCAGCGCCAGCGCGCCCAGCCAACGCCAGCGTCCCAGCAGGATCATCGCCGATGCGACCAGCTCCAGCACGATGACGGCTACCGTCATGGGCATCGCGGGAGCAAGGCCAAGCTGCTGCGTCTCGGCCACCGCGCCCGAAAAGTCGAACAGCTTGACCAGTCCGCCTTGCAGATACGCGGCGCACAACAGCAGCAAGGCTAGGCCATGCACCCAGCCGGGTAGCTCAAATCCGTCGTCATCACGCGACGACAACGAGCCGATGGGACGATTCATAAGCGTTTTCTCCGCGCATCTGGTCAGAACGCCCAGCACGAGCAGCCCAGGGCGCCCCAGAATGTTTTCTCGTCGGAAGCGGGAGCTCCGGACATCCATGCCTGGGCATGCGCATGGCCATGCACGCCGCATGAATGCGCGCAGCCGCACATGGTCTTCAGCGCCGCGCGTGCCTGGGCCCGCGGACGAGGCTGGTAGCCACCCTTGTGACGTACCGGCGACCAATCCGGCATGGCCGGCGGCATCTCCGGCGAGTGCTTGCCGAATTCCTGGTCGCCATAGACGACCTTGCCGCCCAGCACGGTCATCACGGACGTAATGTCCTGGATGTCGTCGCCCGGCACGGAAAAGTAGTCCGCCGACAGCACCGCCAGGTCAGCCAGCTGGCCCACCTTGATCTGCCCCTTTTTGCCGACTTCGCTCGAGAACCACGTATTGGATTCGGTCCATAGCCGTAGCGCGGCATCCCGGTCCAGCAGATTGGCCTGCGGATACATCGACATGCCACCGACGGTCTTGCCGGTAGTCAGCCAATACAGGGACACCCATGGGTTGTACGATGCCACGCGCGTCGCATCGGTGCCGGCACCTACCTTGACGCCCTTCTCCAGCATCTTCTTTATCGGAGGCGTCGCCTCCGCGGCCTTGGCGCCATAGCGTTCGACGAAGTATTCGCCCTGGTAAGCCATGCGATGCTGCACGGCAATGCCACCGCCCAACGCGGCGATGCGATCGATATTGCGGTCCGAGATCGTCTCGGCGTGGTCGAAAAACCAGTTCAGGCCATCGAAGGGCACATCGCGCGCGACCTTCTCGTAGACGTCCAGCGCCCGGGAGATCGTCTGGTCGTAGGTGGCGTGCAAACGCCATGGCCAGCGCTTTTCCGCCAGCAGGCGTATCACCGGCTCGAGATCGCCTTCCATGGAGGGCGGCATGTCCGGACGCTCGACACGGAAATCCTCGAAGTCCGCGGCCGTATAAACCAGCATTTCGCCCGCGCCGTTGTGACGGTAAAGATCGTCCCCCTGCCCCGGCTTGACCGCCGCCGCCCAGGTTTTGAAGTCGTTCAGTTCTTCCTTGGGCTTTTGCGTGAACAGGTTGTACGCAAGGCGCACGGTCAGGTGCCCCGCCTGGTGAAGATCTTCGATGATGGAATAGTCTTCAGGATAGTTCTGATAGCCGCCACCGGCATCGATCACGCCGGTCACGCCCAGGCGGTTTACTTCACGCATGAAGTGGCGTGTCGAATTCATCTGGTAGTCGGGCGGCAGCTTCGGCCCCTTCGCCAAGGTCGCATAAAGAATCGTCGCGTTGGGCTTGGCCAACAGCAGGCCCGTGGGATTCCCGTGCGCATCGCGGACGATTTCGCCTCCCGGCGGGTTCGGCGTGTCCTTGGTATAGCCCACCGCGCGCAGCGCCGCGCCGTTCAGGATCGCGCGATCGTAGAGGTGCAGGATGAATACCGGCGTATCGGGCGCCGCGGCATTCAATTCGTCGATCGTGGGCAGCCGTTTTTCCTGGAACTGGTGTTCGGTGAACCCACCCACCACGCGCACCCATTGCGGCGCCGGCGTGCGTGCCACTTGTTCCTTGAGCATGCGCATGGCGTCGGCAAGCGAGCGCACGCCATCCCAGCGCAGCTCCATGTTGTAGTTCAGTCCACCACGGATAATGTGCATGTGGCTGTCGATCAGCCCCGGAATGACCCGCCGGCCGTTCAGGTCGATCACCTTGGTCTGCGGACCAGCCAGTTTCATGACATCGTCGCGTGTTCCCACGCTGACGAAACGTCCATCGGACATCGCCACGGCATCGGCGAGTGGCTGGGTACGGTCAAGAGTGCTGAACTTGCCGTTGACGAGGATCAGATCCGGAGTGGACGGTGCGGTCATGGCGAAACTCCTGGTGGCGGCGGTCGCCGGGGCGACCGCCGCACTGGCGATGAACTGGCGGCGGTTGATCGGAGGCATGGTCGCTCTTAGCGGGCGGGAACGGCCGGCCGTGCTTCGTGCGGGGTCGCGGTACGTTGTGCCGCCTTGTGTACCATCGTGTAGGCATAGTCCACGCCCATGCCGTAGGCACCGGAATGTTCCCTGACGATCCCCATGACAGCGTCGTAAGTGTCGCGGCGTGCCCAGTCGCGCTGCCATTCCAGCAGGACCTGCTGCCAGGTCACCGGCACCACGCCGGCCTGGATCATGCGCTGCATGGCATAGTCGTGTGCTTCCTTGGACGTGCCGCCGGAAGCATCGGCCACCATATATATCTCATAGTCGCCCTCGTCCATCGCGCACAGCGAGAAAGTGTTGTTGCACACTTCCGTCCACAGCCCGGCCACGACGACCTTCTTGCGTTTATTGGCCGCCAGGGCATCGCGTACCTTCTGGTCATCCCATGAATTCATCGAGGTACGTTCCAGCACTTCCTTGTCTGGAAACACGTCCAACAGCTCCGGGTACGTGTAGCCCGAGAAGCTGTCGCTCTCCACGGTGGTGATTATGGTGGGAATATTGAACACCTTCGCGGCCTTGGCCAGGCCGACCACATTGTTCTTCAATGCCTGGCGATCCATCGACTGCACGCCGAAAGCCATCTGCGGCTGCTGATCGATAAAAATCATCTGGCAGTTCTGCGGAGTAAGAACTTCAAGCTTGGGGTTGGTCATCATGCTCTCCCTGAGAAATTCATAGGCTCGAATATCGATAAGCCCGGGTCGGTTACTGCTCGTTCATCGAGTTTTTCCATGTGCATGTCAAAACACCAGTACGGCAGCCGCGGGGCAAGCGGAATGGCAATGCATGCGACGAGTCGCCCTTGCCTCGTCGCGCCAAGGAATCGTGCGGTCATGTCGACCACAGAAAATATGGTACCGATTGGTCCATAATTGTCTAGAAAAACGCGGCTGACTACAATGTTGTGATCAAACACCGGCGACCGATACAAGTGGCTGCGTCGCGAAGGCATACCGACGGTGCGCGAATGCAGCCGGCAAGATACCTGATCGGCCCCGTGTGGTATTGAACGAAAGAGAGAAAAAATGTATGAAACGGAGATAGGCTACTGCGCTTCCACGGACCGCCGCAATCCGGCGTGATTATTTTTTTCGCCACTTTGCCGGCGAGAAGCCGGTGATCTTTTTGAACACCCTGCTGAAGTGGCTTTGATCGGAAAAGCCGCAGCTTGCCGCGATGGACGCGAGGTCCAGGCCCTGGCCAAGGAACGCCTTCGCCTGCTCGATCCGCGCCCTTAGTATCCATTGGTGCGGCGTGAGTCCGGTCGACTGGAAGAAGGCCTTGGTAAAGTGCCCAGCCGAAATGCCGCACTCCGCAGCGATATCGTCGACCGATATGTTCGATGCCAAATGGTGCCGCATGTACTCGATAACCAGCCGTTCGCGGCGCGGACTCAGGGTGGGCACATACTTGCCGCGGCGCAGCGTACTGCCATACACCGAAACGACGTGCGTCATCATCGCACTGGCGATGTGTCCAAGGTAGAGCTGGCTTAGCGTACTCTCATGGTCGATGGCGGGCAGGATGGCACCGGCCAGCAACTGCATTGTCCGATCCACGACACCCGCGGGATTGCGAAGAGAAAACCCCCGCCCCGCGCCGGATCTCGCCGCTAGCTCATCCAGATGGTCGTGGGCGATCTGTATGCGGAAATTATCAAAGGCGGAGAGGTGATGGCATTTCCATTCCTCTTCCATGTTCGTAATGGATACGGCGCCAGGCTTGTGCGCGCCCTCGTAAACCAGCGTCTGCGACCGCCAGAGCCTGTGCATGCGAAACGGTTCGAGCTGGACGATGACGGACGTCGTGCTGGCAACCGGGACACTGATGGGATGGGTCAGGGGCCCGGCGGCCTGCACCCGTTGAAGCTGAAAAGGGCCGACCTCCAGCTGCCAGCTCTTCCGGCTAGCCGAAGCGGAGTCGTTCTTTGATCCCATGCCTACATGCGCCACGACAGAAAATTATCCCAATTGCTCGACAGGGAGTGCTGGATCGGGCCAGATCTTCAATACCGCGGCCACGAGCGCGCGAAGCTGGCGACGCGTGGCGCCGCCCCTGGCCTGCACAGCCAGCCCCTGAATGAAGGTGCACAGGAAGGAGGCGGCATCGGCACTACTCATGCCCACAGGCAGCGGCCCAGCGCGCTTGATCGACTCCAAGCGCGCGCGCAGACGGCGTTCGAAGCGATTGCGGCTATCGGACATGGTCTCGCGCAATGGCCGCGCCTCTGAACTGCAGGCCAGTGCCGACAGCGTCACCAGGCAGCCCGAAGGTGTGTTCTTGCCGGTATGAAGATTGACGATGCCTTCGAGCAGGGATTCCGCGATACGGCGCGGCGTCGCCTGCGCCAGTGCGTCGATACGAAAGGCCAGATAGTCCCGGTCATATCGTTCCAGAACGCGGCGAAACAGTTCTTCCTTGCTTTCGAACGCCTTGTACAGGCTCGACTTCGTCAGCCCCATCGCGAGCTGGAGATCGGCCAGCGAAGCGGCGTCGTAACCCTTTTCCCAGAAGACATGTAGAGCTTGTTCCAGCACATGGTCTTCATCGAATTCGCGCGGACGTGCCATTTCTCCCTCCGTGGTTTTTATTTTAGACCAAATAGTCCACAACATGGACCCCACCGAGTGTATGGAACGTTTACAGGATGCTCAACGAATTGTCGCGAGCCCCGCGTCAGAATCCGACTTCCCGCCGCATCACCGCCATTGCACTACGCAGATAGCGCCAGCCGGGTACGGCCCAGCTACCAAAAATGACGACTTTGCCACGCCAGGCATGCTGAGTCATCGCATCATCGGCGGAAATGACTTTCAGGGTCACGCGATAGACTGGCCGGTCAGGATGGAACTGGCCATTCTTTTCCCGCGCCAGCACGGTGCCGCCAAACAGATTGGACAGTTCCGGCTCGGTCAGGGACCGGCTGGCGTCACGGTCGATGCCGGCGATTTCGACCCGGACCACGGGGCCTTCCGGAGTATCCGAGTAAAACTTCGCTGTATCCCCGATGGCGACGAGGCTCACGTCCTCTTCATCCAGATACGCGATCACTATCTGCTCGCGCTCCGAGACCAGGCGAGCCAGCGGCTCCTGCCTGGCCAGCCAGACGCCGGGCCGCAGTTCTGGATTCACGTCGCGCAGCACGCCGGCGAACGGGGCCACGGGAGCATAGCGCACGGCATCGGCGTCCACCGAGGCGCTTTCCGCTTGGGCCGCGCTCAACTGTTCCCGTGAGACCTGCCATTGCGCACGTTGCTGGTTATCGAAAGGCGCCGCGCTGGTTTGCCAGCGCAAGCTCTCGATACGGGCCAGCGCGCTTTTTCTACGGCCCGTCAGGTCGGGCGACGACAGATGCAGCAGAACCGTGCCGGTCTCCACCCGCTGGCCTTCGGCGACAGGCAGCGCCGTGACGTAGGCATGCGGCGGCGCATAAATCACGAGCTGCTCGGCGGGACGCAGCAGCGCGCTGACGGCAACCCGTGTCGGCCAGGGGACAAGCAGCAGAAGGATGAAAGCCAGTGCGATGGCGGCGCTGTAGCGGGTACGCGGCCGCCGCCGGATATCCGGCCAGAGCCGGCGCCAGGCTTGCAGTTCGCGGTAGAACGGCAGCAGCACGAACCAGCCGATTTCCACGGCGAAAAGCAGGATGCCCACGGCCTTGATGAAAAAGGCATACACCACGGCCGCGATCCCAAGGAAAACCACCAGCCGGTAGATCCAGGTGGCATAGGCAAACAGAATCAGGCCGATCCGGCGATGGCGGGGAAGGTGCTCCGGCGCCTGGGCACCCAGGGCGAACAGGCGTTCGCGCAGATCCCAACGTGCCAGCGCGAAGGCACGGGTATGCAGATTGGGCATCTCCAGCCAATCCGACAGCAGGAAGTAGCCATCGAAGCGCATGAAGGGACTCATATTGATGGCGACCGTGGCAATCCATGTGGTGGTGGCCAGCAGGAACGCGAGCGACCTGGAGGTACCGTCGGGCAGTACCGCCCAGGCCAGCGTGGCCCAGGCCGCGACGATCAGCTCGGTCAGCACGCCGGCGCCGACCACGGCAAGCCGCTGGCGGCGCACGGTCAGCTTCCAGACATCGTTGGTGTCGGTATAGGCCACCGGCCACATCACGAGAAAGGCGACGCCCATCGCCGGCACCTTGCAGCCCAGGCGCTTTGCGGTAAAGGCGTGGCCCAGTTCATGCAGTGTCTTGATCACCGCCAACGTAACGGCGTAGCTGGCCAATCCCGACCAGGAGATGGTGTCGACCAGCGTCGCCGCGAAATAGTCCCATTGGCGATAGACCTCGACGAGCCCCCAGCCTAATGCAACGCCGGTTAGATAAAGGAATTGCCGGGAATAGAAAAACCCCAGGCGGGGCGCCCAACGGCCCAGCCACGCGTCCGGCTTGACGAGCGGGATGCGGAAAAACAGGTAGTTGTGCAACAGCCATGTCGCCAGGCCGCCGCGGTGTTGCCGCAGGCGTCTGGCGAAGTCGGGGGCAGCGCCAGGTTGCGGACGCAGCAGCTGATTGTCGCGCAAGAAGACGAGTACGTCATCGACGTCGGCGTCCTCCAGCTGCAAGGTCGTCTCGCGGCTGACGGCGGCGGCAATCGCGGCCGCGTCGCCCAGATGCCAACGGCTCATGATCTCGAAAGTCGGCCAGTCGATCTGGAAGAACTTATTGCGCACCGCGTCGTGCATCGTATGGCTAGGCTGGCCGTCTGCCAGCACAGGCCCGGGCATGAGCGCCAGTTCCTCGCGCAGCGGCGGCAGGGTCTTCTTCATGAGCCGCGCTTCATAGTCCGACGTGCTGGCGTATGGTGGCAAGCGGCCGGCGCAGCATCCAGTAGACCAGCGGCACCCAGTCGCCGACCAGCTTCGCGGTACCTTTCAGGCCGACGCGTTGGCTGGTATGGCCATCGAGCCTTGCGCGCATACGGTAGGCATAGCTGCCGTCCGGACGCGGCACGGCATCATGCGCGACATAGCGCATGCGCGCCGACACGGCGGACAACGGGGCGGAGGCCAGATAAAGATCGACCGTGGCGCCTACCTTCAATGGAATCGCATCGCCGATGGGCAGCCAGGCTTCCACTTCCACGTCATCCGGAGCGGCGATACGCATGATGCGCTCACCGGTCTGGACCGGTTTGCCTATCCATTCGCTCGGATCGTCAAACAGCGCGATGCCGTCCCGCGGCGCGGTGACGCGGGAGCGTTGGAACTGGTCGCGCGCGTAGTCGGCCTCGGCCTGCTTTTCCTCGATCTTGCCGCTCAGGATAGACAGCTGCGCCTTGGATTTTGGGTCGGACAGGGCTTGCTGCGCGTATTGGCGATATTCGGCCTGCGCCGTGGCGAGCGCCTGGTTGGCGACTTCCAGTCGCGTGACGATCGGTGCCTGGTCGAAGCTGAACAGCGGTTGGCCGGCCTTGACAGTCTGATTGGGCTGGACCTGGAATTGCGCTACCACGCCATCCACCGGAGCACGGATGACCGCGGGATCAGCCGGCACCAGTTCGCCGGGCGCGAGTACCGACAGGTGCACGGGCATCAGGAGTACCGCCAGCACCACCGCCGCGACCTGGATGCGGCGCTGCTTCCACCATGCCACGCCAGGTTTGGGCGCAATCAGCGTCCCTGCGCTATGCCGGACGCGCTGCCACGACCAGCCCGCCGAACCGCCCTGCTTCGTCCAGGCGTGGTGCCAGGCGTCGATCCATTCGTTCAGCAAGGCGATGGCGTCGGCGGGCCATGGACGATCCGCGGCAAGGAAGACGCCGCCGCCGTCGCCTTCCCTGGCGCGACCGGCGAAAGGCAGCCACAAGCCATAAGGCGGCAGCCACTCGTCCCACTCCTGGGCCAGCATTGCGGGTAACTGCGATGCGATGATGGGTGCGGTGCCGGCGTGCGCGCCGTGCAGGAAGCGGCAGACCTTTGCCAGCCATTGCGCATAAGGTGCGTTGGCTTCGGGTTCGACCACGCCCGACAGGGCTTCCAGCCCCTTGCCGGTAAGCCATAGCGCGCCCTGTCGGTAAGGGGCCAGCGCATGGCTGTCGTTGACGACCAGGAAAGCCAGTTCCGCCGCGCTGCCGGCGGCGCGAGCGCGACGGCACAGGTCCAGCAGCACCAGTAGCGGATGTGTGGACAAGGCCGGTGCTGGGGCGTTCACGTGTTCGGCCTATGCAATGCGTCCGCGACCTCACCGAAACGCGCGAGCAGACCGGCACCGCCGCGCTGTCGCGCGGCCTGATGAAGCTGCTCGCTCAAACCCGCGCGCCCTTCGTATTGCGGCTGTGCCTGGGCCTGCTTGCCGCCCAAGCGGATATGGAAAACCGTTGCCGCTTCACGTCCAACCCCGTCGCGCGCGACCACCTTGACCGCGATTTCACCGGCCATGCCCTTGGGCGCGTCGACAATGAACTTGCCGCTGCCGGCATCGAATCGTACCCAGTTGGGCAATGGCCGGCCGTCCGGCTGGCGAGCGGTAAGCTCGATCACAGCATCGGGATCGGTATGCGCGAACACATCGGACGGAATGCTGATTTCCATATGGTCGGACAACGGCACCACCTGGTCGTCCATGCCACGGTTCAGCATCAAACCCTGGGATCCCGTCGATGCCTGTATGACCAGTACGCCGAAGCTGCTGCCATGCGTCAGGATCTCCGGCCCGGTACGGCTATCGCGCACACTGTCCATGAACGATGCGATACCGCTGGTCGAAGGAGGCGACAGGCCGGACAAACTCATGCTGCCGGCGAGAGGCGAAAACCGCAGCGAAGTCTCCAGATCCGACGGCAGGAACCGTACCTCCGGCCCCAGTAGCGGGGTGGCCTCGAATAATGGCGTGTATTCCGCCGCGCTGCTGCTGTAAGACTGCGGCGTAATGTAGGGAACAACGCGCACCGGCGGCGGGGGCGGCAGGATCGGGTCGGACTGCGGCGGAGCCGGATCCGACTGCGGCGGCGGCTCGGATTGCGACGGAGGCGTGACCACACTCAGCACGCCTGTGGCGCTGCTTGCGTTGCCGGCGACATCGGTGACCGTGGCCGTCACGCTGTAGCTGCTGCCCGGCAACAGCGTGACGCTGCCGCTGACCGGTCTGGCGGAAGCCAGATCGAGACTCCATTGGCCGTCGCTCGGAACGACCTGGTAGGTCGCGCCATCCACGGTAACCGTCAGCGTTTCTCCCGGTTCCAGCGAGGCGGTGCCGCTCAGCACTGGCGTCGAACCGGGCGATTGCAAGGGTACGACCGTCGGCGCGCCCGGCGGCGCGACGTCCAGCACATATGCCTGCGAAGAGGTGGCGCCGACATTGCCCGCCGCATCGACCACGCGCAGCTTGATCATGCCGCTGCCCACCAGCGTGGCGCCGTCCCAGCTCAGTGTCGTGCCGGATACCTTACCGGTGATATCGATCCAGGTTCCGCCATTGTCCAGCGAGCCGTACACCTTGTCGCCGACGTCCAGCGGCCCACTAAGAGTCGCGCCTATGGTCTGAGCGGCGACGGACGTGATGAAGTCGGAACCGGATGCGCCGGTATCGTTGGACAGCGTCACGCCGCCCAGCGTAACCGACGGCGCCGTGGCATCGATGGCGATGTCCTTGTTGGCGCCCAGCGAGCCCGCGGCCCCCGGCGCGGACAGGCTGAGATCGGCGTCCGGATGGCCGCCGGCGGCATCCTGGATGGCGCCGCCGTTCAACAGCAGCGCGCCGACGGCGCTGTAGTCCAGGTCAGCCACGTCTTGCCCCGCCGCGATCGTATAGGTGAATACCAGCGTCATGCCGCCCGAACCGCTGGCGTAGCTGGCGGTGCCGCCATTATTCAGGGTAAGGGTCGGCGTGCCGCCCGAAGTGTCGACGGTGACGGCTTTGTCGAAAGTCAGCGTGATGGTCACCGTGTCGCCGGTTTTGTAGACGCCATCGGGAACAGTGGCCGCGACATCGGTGACGTGCGGCTGCGTGCCGTCCACATTCACCGCCGCGGTACTGCCCACGCTGTTCAGCGTAAGCGTGGCATCGTTGCCCGCGGCGTCCTTGAGCGCGCCACCGTTGGCGCTCAGCGCGCCCACGGTGATGCCATTCGCGTCCTGGTTGCCGCCCGCCACGACGTAGCGGAACAGCAGATCGCTTGTTCCCGACCCCGATTGGTAGATCGCATAGACGGTGGTGGAACCGATAACGAGCGCGATGCGCGGCGTGCCGCTCGTCGTGTCCACCGTTACCGCTTCGGTGAAGTGAACCGTGAAGTCCAGGTCCTGGTTGGTGTAATAAGTGCCGTTCGACGGCACCGATACCGTAGTGACCGCCGGCGCGGAGGTATCGAGTACGTAGGCTTGCGACAAGGCCGTGCTGACGTTGCCCGCGATATCGACCACCCGGACCTTGAGCGTATCGCTGCCGGACAGCGTGGTGGCGTACGACCAGGTGCTGTCGCCGGCCGAAGCAGCGGCCGTGTGCCAGGTGTTGCCGTTGTCGAGCGATACCTGCACGCTTTCGTCACTGCCCAGAGCGGCGCTCAAGGTGCCGGAGATGGTTTGCGCGGC
>DATJHN010000155.1:0-6241 GCA_035493915.1 Bordetella sp. | reverse complement strand
TCGACGTTGAAATCCGGCCCGATGCTGGTGCCCAGCGCCGTGATCAGCGTGGCGATCTGTTCGCTGGCGATCAGGCGGTCGAAGCGCGCCTTTTCGACGTTCAGCACCTTGCCTCGCAGCGGCAGCACGGCCTGGAACTTGCGATCACGACCCTGCTTGGCCGAACCGCCGGCCGAATCCCCTTCCACGATATACAGCTCGCACAACGCGGGATCTTTCTCCTGGCAGTCCGCCAGCTTGCCGGGCAGGCCGGCGCCTTCCAGCACGCTCTTGCGGCGCGTCATCTCGCGCGCCTTGCGGGCGGCTTCGCGCGCGCGCGCCGCTTCGACGATCTTGGCGCACAGCGCCTTGGCGTCGATGGGATGTTCCTGCAGCCACGTATCCAGGGTGCGCGCGACCGCGTCTTCCACGGCAGGACGCACTTCGCTGGAGACCAGCTTGTCCTTGGTTTGGCTGCTGAACTTGGGTTCAGGCACCTTGACCGACAGCACGCAGGCCAGGCCTTCGCGCATATCGTCGCCGGACGTCTCGACCTTGGCCTTCTTCGCCAGTTCGTTGTCCGCGATGTACTTGTTGAGCACCCGCGTCATCGCCGCGCGCAGGCCCGTCATGTGCGTGCCGCCGTCGCGCTGGGGAATGTTGTTGGTGAAGCACAGCACGTTTTCGGAGTAGCTGTCGTTCCACTGCATGGCGACATCCACGGTGACCGGCACGCCGCCGGCGTTGGATTCCGAGCTGACCGCGAACACATTGGGATGCAGCACCGTCTTGCTGCGGTTGATGTATTCGACGAAACCCTTCACGCCGCCGGAAAAGGCAAAGTTTTCTTCCTTGCCCTGCAGCTGGTCGATCAGGCGGATCTTCACGCCATTGTTCAGGAACGACAGCTCGCGCAAGCGCTTGGACAGGATGTCGTAGTGGTATTCGATGTGATTGAAGATCGTCGGATCGGCCAGGAAGCGCACTTCGGTACCGCGCTTCTCGGTCTTGCCCGTCACGGCCAGCGGATTCACGCGCTGGCCCTGGCGGAATTCCATTTCATGCACTTCGCCGTTGCGGCGGATGGTCAGGCGCAGCCACTCGGACAAGGCGTTCACGCAGGACACGCCCACGCCGTGCAGGCCGCCGGACACCTTGTACGAGTTCTGGTCGAACTTGCCGCCCGCGTGCAGCTCGGTCATGACGATTTCCGCCGCGCTGCGGCCGAATTCGTCGTCCTTATGGATGTCGGTAGGAATGCCGCGGCCATTGTCCGTCACCGAGATCGAATTATCGGTGTGGATGGTCACGACGATATCGTCGCAATAGCCTGCCAGCGCCTCGTCGATCGCGTTATCGACGACCTCGAACACCATGTGATGCAGCCCGGTGCCATCGGATGTATCGCCGATGTACATGCCGGGGCGTTTGCGCACGGCCTCCAGCCCCTTGAGCATCTTGATCGAATCGGCGCCATAGCCGGAGTTCTCGGGAGTGGTATTCGGAGTATCGGACATAAATCTCTGTGATTGCGCGAGTAAAGCGGCCAGCTTGCGGCCTGGCCGCGGCGCGCTGCGCCACCGCCAGGAACGACGAGCAAAGGATGTCAGATGCGCATCGGCATCACGACATACTTGAAGTTGTCGTCATCGGGAAGAGTGATCAGGGCGGAGGCGTTCTGGTCCGGCATGACCGACCATTTGATTTCGTCCACCTTGACGTTGCTCAATACGTCCAGCAGATAGCTGACGTTGAAGCCCACGTCGAGCGCCTCGTGGCCGTAATCGATGTCGATTTCTTCCTGCGCCTCTTCCTGTTCGGCGTTGGAAGAAGAGATCTTCATCTGGTTCTGCGCCAGTTGCAGGCGCACGCCCTTGAACTTGTCGGTGGTCAGGATGGCGGCGCGCTGCAGGCTGCCCTGCAGGGCTTCGCGGCTGACCACGAAATGCCGCGTGTAGTTGGTGGGAATGACGCGGGTGAAATCGGGGAACTTGCCTTCGACCAGCTTGGAAACGAGTTCGACGTCGCCAAAGCGGAAACGGATCTGGCCCGGCGCGACGTCCACCGAAACCGGCGCGTCGGAGTCTTCCAGCAGGCGCTGCATTTCCAGCACGGTCTTGCGCGGCACTATCACTTCATGCCGTTCGGTAATGCCTTCGGCTTCGGTGGCGCAATGCGCCAGCCGATGGCCATCGGTAGCCACGGCGCGCACGCGGCCCGGCTCGAACACCATCAACATGCCGTTCAGGTAGTAGCGGATGTCCTGCTGCGCCATGGCGAAATACACCATGTTCAGCAAATGCCGCAGATGCTTTTGCGTCAGCGTCAGCGATACGTCCCACTGCTCGGGCTGCGCCACGGTGGGGAATTCGCTGGCCGCCAGCGTCTGCAGCGCGAAGCGGCTCTTGCCGGTCTGCACGGACAGCTTGTTGCTGGCCAGGGCAAGCTTGATGTCGCCCGTATCCGGCAAGGCGCGCAAAATGTCCAGCAGCTTGCGCGCGGCGACCGTGATCGACTCGTTGTCGGAACCCACGCCGAAATCGGCCTGCGTCGTGATCTGCACTTCCAGGTCCGTCGCGATGAACGACACCTTGTTGGCCTCTTTGCGCATCAGGATGTTCGCCAGGATGGGCAGCGTATGGCGTCTTTCGACGATGCCCGCCACCGTCGATAGCGGTTTCAGCAATGCATCGCGTGTGGTTTGTACGAGTTGCATGTTCATCCTTTTAGAGTTTGTTCCAACACGTGCAGGGTATGGTTGAGTTCGGCCAGCTTGCCGCGAGCGTCTGAAATCTTGCGCACAGCGTGCAATACGGTGGTGTGGTCACGGCCACCGAACAGGTCGCCGATTTCAGGCAGGCTTTTCTGGGTCAGCTCCTTGGCCAGATACATGGCCACCTGGCGAGGCAGGGCGATGTTGGCTGGGCGCCGTTTCGAATACATGTCGGCGACCTTTATTTTGTAGAAGTCCGCTACCGTCTTCTGGATGTTTTCGACCGTGATCTGGCCGTTCGACACGGACAGCAGGTCCTTCAGCGCGTCCTTGCAGACATCGACGGTCAGCACGTCGCGGCCGTGGAAACGCGCATAGGCCAGCACCTTGCGCAGCGCGCCTTCCAGTTCGCGCACGTTGCTGCGCAAGTGCTTGGCGATAAAGAAGGCGACTTCTTCCGGCATGGGCACGCCTTCGGATTCGGCCTTGCGTAGCAGGATCGCCACGCGCATTTCCAGTTCCGGCGGCTCGATCGCCACCGTCAGGCCCGAATCGAAGCGCGAAATCAGGCGGCTGTCGATGCCGGCGAGTTCCTTGGGATAGGTATCGCTGGTGATGATGATCTGCTTGCGCTGGGCCACCATCGCCTCGAACGCATAGAAGAATTCTTCCTGCGTGCGGTTCTTGCCGGAGAAGAACTGGATATCGTCGATCAGCAGCAGGTCCAGCGAATGGTAATAACGCTTGAAATCGTCGAAGGCCTTGCGCTGGTAGGCCTTGACGACATCGGACACGTATTGATCGGCATGCACGTAGCGCACGCGCACGCCGGTGCCCGCCGCCACCATGGCATTGCCGATGGCATGGATCAGGTGCGTCTTGCCCAGGCCGACGCCGCCATACAGGAACAGCGGGTTATACGAAATGCCCGGGTTCTCGGCGACCTGCAGCGCCGCGGCGCGGGCAAGCTGGTTGGCCTTGCCGGTGACGAAGTTTTCAAATGTCAGATCGGTATTCAACCGCGAACGTTCGTAGATGACGTTGGCGGCATCGGCATTGACCGCGGCGGCAGCCGCGGCCGATGCAACGGCGGATACAGCCGGGGCAGGCGCGGCGGGTGTGGTGGCGTACGACCCCGCGGCCACGGCTTCGGCGACCGGGGCGGTAGCGCTCGCGCCGGCAGGCACGGCCATGCGCGGAGCAACCGCCATGCGCGGCGCGGCAGTGCCGGCGGGCAGCTCGAATTGCACCTGCACCGGACGTTGAAACCATTCCGTGGCCAGCGACTCTATCTGGTGGGCAAAGTTCTTGCGCACCCAATCCAGCTTGAAGCGGTTGGGCGCGGAAATGCGCAGCACCGCCTGCGCCTCATCGAACGCAAGCGGTACGAGCGGACGGATCCACGCGCTGATCTGTTGGGGGGGGAGTTCCTGCTCAAGACGACTGACGCAGGTCTGCCAGAATTCTTTCATGTCGGTCTTGTCTAAACCTCGATTCTACCTTGCCTGGGCTGTGGTTATCCACAGGCAGTCCGGCTCCGGCCTGGTGTGGCCGCCCCTAACTGTTTGACATTAGAGAAGAAACTTGTTGAAATGGCGGGCTCGACTGGCGACGGGCGGCTTTATTCGTCCCTGATTTCTGGTTGCTGGGGGCTACTGACCGGGTCGTTAGGCTGGAATCATGGGCTGGGATCGTGGGCTGAGATCACTAATTCAGTGGATCCGGTCCAAGGTTGTGTCCGGACTGGTTTACGTGGTTTACGGCTCATACCCCCGCCAGCCCCGCCGCGAGGCTCCGATCGAAAATGTAAGCGCCATGGATGCGAATCCGGACGTACGCGGCGTCTTGCATGACAGAGATAAAAGTGCCATAGCCACGGCCGCGCGAGCGGTTTCGCCCGCGTCCGTGCCCATCCGTATTATTTAATTGTTCTTTTTGTGGACCGCCCATGAAACGCACCTTCCAACCCTCCGTTACCCGCCGCAAGCGCACCCATGGCTTTCGCGTGCGCATGAAGACCCGTGGCGGCCGCGCCGTGCTGAACGCGCGCCGCGCCAAGGGTCGCAAGCGTCTGGCGGTCTGAACACCGCGCCACGACGCGTTGCGCCGGCCACGGCCAACGTGACGGCCGCGCAGTCGCCTGCCATGCCGCGCACCACGCTTCCGCCGGAGGCGCGGATGCACCGCCCCTCCGAGTTCGCCGCCGCGCTGAAAGGCCGCCGGCTGGCAAGAGGGGCGTTTTTCATGATCACTACCGCCACCGCTCCAGCCGGACCGGAACAGGGGCGGGCCCGTTTGGGAATGGTCATCGCCAAGCGGCATGCGGCGCGGGCCGCGACGCGCAATGCGCTCAAGCGGGTGATCCGCGAAGCCTTTCGTGCGCGCCGGCTGGCGCTGCCGCACGCCGATTACGTCGTCAGGCTGCATGTCCGGGTTCCCGAGCTGTCCCTTACAGCCCTGAAACACGCCGCCAGGGCCGAAGTAGATACTCACTTCGACCGATTGGCACGCCGTCCGTCCTGAAAGGTATCCGCGTGAGCAAGTCCATGATCCAGGCCCTGCTGATCGCGCCGATCCGGTTCTACCGGTTCTTTCTCAGCCCATGGATAGGGCGGCAATGCCGGTTCACGCCCAGCTGCTCGGCCTATGCCATCGAAGCCATTGAAACTCACGGACCGTTCCACGGTCTGTGGTTGGCGGCGCGGCGGATAGGCCGCTGCCACCCCTGGAGTCCCGGAGGGTTGGATCCCGTCCCCGAAGCGCCGCGGTCCGGCGGACCTTGCCATTGCGGCCACGGCCACCGCGCCCGGCAGGATTGACGCTAAACTGGCGGGCTTTGCCGGTCCCGCTTTTACCTTGTAGGCACCATGGATATCCGACGCACCGTCCTCTGGATGATTTTTTCTTTCTCGCTGTTGCTCCTCTGGAACAACTGGCAAGTCCATAACGGAAAGCCGTCGCTGTTTGGCGTGCAGCCGCCCGCTCCCGCCGCGCAGCAATCCGCCAAGCCCGGCACGGCCACTCCCGATGCGGCGCAGCAGCCTGCCGCCGACGGCAGCTCCACCATACCCAGCGTGCCTGCCGCCGGCCAGCCGGCCAGCGCCGCGCCTGGTGGCGTACCCGCCGCGGCAGCCAAGGCCCAGGCCGACTCCCAGAAGATCGTCGTTACCACCGACGTGCTGCGCCTGACCTTCGATACCAGCGGCGCGCAACTGGTGCAGGCGGTGCTGCTTAAATACCCGGATGCCACGCGGGGCGACCAGCCCACCGTGCTGCTGGACGACACCCCCGACCTGCACTATGTGGCGCAGTCGGGCGTGGTCGGCGCGGCCGGTCAACCTGGTTTCCCGACGCACCAGACACCTTTCCGCATGGTGTCGTCTGAACGCAGCATGACGGGCGATACGCTGTCGGTGGTGTTCGAGGCCGAATCGGGCGGCATGAAGGTCACCAAGACCTACACCCTGCACCGCGGCCGTTATGACATCGATGTTCGCCATGACATGACGAACACCAGCGCCAATCCGGAACGCCCGTCGCTGTACCTGC
>DATJHN010000154.1:0-10599 GCA_035493915.1 Bordetella sp. | reverse complement strand
CCGGTATTCCTGCTGAAGGGCCGCATGGCCCATCACGATCACGACGGGCTGTATCACTATTTCGACAAGCACAACAAGTATTCCGACTGGGAAGCCAGCCTGCGCGTCAAGGGGCTGCTGAACGATCCGCGCGAGGCCAATATCGGCTTGCGCTCCATCATGAAGCGGATCTTCGCCGCCATGCCCTTCAAGGCGGCTGCCGCTTTCGTGCATTGCTACATCCTGCGCCTGGGATTCCTGGACGGCAAGGCCGGCCTGGACTATGCCGTGGCGCGCTCCATGTATTACTGGCAGATCGGCATCAAATCGCGCGAACTCAGAGCCGCGATGGCCGCTGCCGCCCCCGCCGCCGACCCGGAAGCCGACCCGGTACGTGGTGCACACTAACGAGATGGAGACCGGCCATGGATACGTTTCAGAGACTCAACCTTTTCCAAGTGCCGGCCGGTTTCCGCGGCAGGAATGCCCTGTACGTGCAACTGTGGTGGATAGTGCAGAGCACCGCCTTCCGCTATTCGCCGCAGTTCGCGTACGGCTTCCGCCGCTTTCTGTTGCGATTGTTCGGTGCCCAGGTCGGACGAAAAGTCCTGGTCCGGGCCAGCGCCCGGATTACCTATCCCTGGAAAGTCCGCATCGGCGACTATTCCTGGATCGGCGATGACGTAGTCCTTTACAGCCTGGCCGACATCGACATCGGCCAGCATGCCGTGGTCTCCCAGCGAGGCTATCTGTGCGCCGGCGATCACGACGCGGCGCTGCCCGAATTTCCCATTCGCGGCAAACCCATCGTCATCGAGGACGGTGCCTGGATCGCCACCGATGTCTTCATCGCACCCGGAGTCACCATCCATCGCAATGCCGTGATCGGCGCGCGCAGCTCCGTCTTCAAGGACATGCCGTCCAACATGGTCTGCCATGGGACACCCTGTCGCCCGATACGGCCGCGTGTGCGGATCCTTCCATGAAGATCGTCCTGTACGGCATCAACTTCGCGCCGGAGCTCACGGGCACCGGCAAATACACCGGCGAGATGGCCGCCTGGCTGGCCGCGCGCGGCCATCAGGTCACGGTGATCACGGCGCCGCCCTACTACCCCCAGTGGCGCGTGCAGCCCGGCTACCGCGCCGGCCGCTACGCCAGGCAAACCTGGCAGGGCGTAAAGGTCCTGCGCGCGCCGCTGTGGGTGCCGCCCAAGCCCGGCGGCCTGAAGCGCCTGCTGCACCTGGCCACTTTCGCCCTGTCCAGCCTGCCCCTGCTGCTGGCGTGCGCGGTCCGCCGCCCCGACGTCATCATCGTCATCGAACCGCCGCTGTTCTGCGCGCCGGCAGCCGTCGTCGCCGCGCGCCTGTGCGGCGCCCGCTCCTGGCTGCACGTCCAGGACTACGAAGTCGATGCCGCCTTCGAGCTGGGCCTGCTCAAGGGCCGCGGCCTGAAACGCCTGGTAGGCGGCATGGAACGCTGGCTGATGCGCCGCTTCGATCGCGTCTCGACCATTTCGACCCGCATGCTGGCCCTGGCGCGCGGCAAGAACGTCGACGAATCCCGTCTTGTGCTGTTTCCCAATTGGATAGACGTCAAGGCCGCCCGTGCCGGCCGCGGCGCGGTCGACTACCGCGCCCAGCTGGGCATACCGCGCGATGACATCGTCGCCGTCTACTCCGGAAATATGGGCGGCAAGCAGGGGCTGGAAACCCTGGCCGACCTGGCCGGCATATTGCACCGCCGGCCAGGCATCCATTTCATCTTCTGCGGCGAGGGCCACCAGCGCGACGATTTGCTG
This sequence comes from Bordetella sp., assembly GCA_035493915.1. GTDB lineage: Bacteria > Pseudomonadota > Gammaproteobacteria > Burkholderiales > Burkholderiaceae_B > Bordetella_C. The sequence goes on along the minus strand of DATJHN010000154.1, from coordinate 8,819 downwards.
CGGCGCTGCGGCAGCCTGCCCAACGTCCATTTCCTGCCCCTGCAGCCCGCTGAACACCTGCCCGCCCTGCTCGCCACGGCCGATGTCCATCTGCTGCCGCAACGTGCCGGCGCCGCCGATCTGGTCATGCCGTCGAAGCTGACTGGAATGCTGGCCAGCGGCAAGCCTGTCATCTGCGGCACCGCCGCCGGCACCGAACTCGCCAACGTCGTCTCGCAGTGCGGGATCGTCGTACAGCCCGAGAATCCGCGCGCCATGGCCCGCGCGCTGCTGCGCCTGGCCGGCGCACCCGCCTTGCGCATGGTGCTGGGCAGCGCCGCTCTGCACTACGCGCAGACGCAGCTGGATACCGATATCGTGCTGGATCGCCTGGAACAGCAGTTGGCAGCCCTGTGCACGCCCCCCGCCGCCCTGCAGAAGACGCAGTAAAGCGCGGGGCGCGCACCGCGGTAAAGCTCGAACAGACACGAAATACCGTATCGCCAGCGCCGCCAAAAAAATGCGACTCCTAAAAACAAACCCCTGGCAAAAAACCAGGGGTTTATCAACAGTCCGGGAGCGGCCAGCCCGCCCTTGATACGCGGTGACCGCCAGGTTTTATCCTGACGGGGGTTCATCGTCGTGACCGTTACCGATAGGCTCATCCCGCAGCAAGCCCTCCTGCACGGCGATATAAGCCGCCTCGGCCTGGTTGCGCGCGTTCAGTTTCCAATACAACGTTCGCGCATGGCTTTTCACCGTGGCGACCGAAATGCCGATCTCGCGGCTGATTTCGCGCATGGTGCGACCTTTCGCGAGCAGGCGCAGAATCTCCTCCTGCCTGGGCGTCAGCATGCGTATCGCGGCGTGTCCGCGACCGGGCAGATGCGGCGTCGCCTGCGTCGCTTCGACTATGGTGCGCGGAAAACACTGCCCACCGGCGAGCACCAGATGCACCGCCGCCGTAATGGCTTCGGGCGTCGACGATTTAGGCAGCAATCCGCAGACACCCGAACGCGCCGATTCCAGCATGAATCTGGGATCCAGCGTGTCATGCAATACCAGCGTATGGCGCGGCGCCAGCAACGACATCGACGTCGACAGCATATGCAAGTCGTTTTCCGTCACCCCCGCGATGCCGAGCACCAGTAGCTCGACGGGCCGTACCGCGGCCGGGGACAATTCGTTCAACTTCGGCGGCGCCATGGCCATGACGCTTTCAGGGCTGCGTGCCGTCTCCAGTATGTGTTGGATGGCGATGCGCAGAATGGCGTATTCCTCGATCAGGACGGTAGTCATTCGCCGGGAGCCTCTTCACGATGTGCGGAGCGTCCCAGCTATGGCACGGGATCGGATTGATCACGGCTTGCTCGGGAACGGCCTGCGCCATCGTATCAGCGGCATGTTCCCGTGCATCTCCGTCGTGCGGATGACGGCCGACGCATGGGACTCAACGACCGTATTCCCAATGCAAAAAGCAAGCCCCGACTCCCATCGGAAGGCTTGCTTCAGGTTCCGACTTGAACGGTGATCCTGCCGCGCTAGAGCCGGTTGCGCTCATAACTGGATCCATTGGCGCTAGCTGAATCCCAATCCAGCGTGGCGCCACGTTGCAAGGCCGTATATACCGCCTCCCCCTTGTTTTTCACCTGCAGCCGCTGGTACAGCGTGCAAGCATGGGTCTTCGCCGTCGCCACCGAAATATTCAGCATGCGGCTTACCGTCTTGATCGGATAGCCGCGCGACAGCAGCACCAGGACTTCGTATTGCCGCGGCGTAATCTTCAGCAATTGCGCGCCGGCCGTGATGGGCATCGCCATTTTCTGGCTTACGACATGATCGCCGTCTCCGGCCATCAGCATCGCGGCGGACGCAGGCGACGAATGCTGCGTCATCGCCGCGGCAGCCGTGTCCGCCATGGTCGCACCCTGCGCCATCTGGCCGCTCGGGAAACATTGACCGCCAGCCATCACCAACCGTATGGCGGCTTCAAGCACCTCGATCGAAGCCGTCTTCATGAGGCAGCCGTGGATGCTTCCTTCCGGCAGGCGGGACAGGGCCTGCATCGGCATGTTATCGACCAACAGCAGGATGCGCTTGGGTCCGAGCACCCGGCGCACATCGGCCAAAGCTTGCCAGCCCGTTTCGGTTTCTATCGGCAAGCCAAAGATAAGCAGTTCGGCACCGCGGTTCTGTTCGGCGGCTTCGTCCAGATTCGCCAAATCCAATCCCACGATTTCCCATACGCCTTCAACCTTTCCCAGAATTTGACGCAAGCCCAGCCTTAACAGTGGATGAGCCTCGATCAAGACCATTTTCGACATAGCTTTCCCCATAGGACATCATTAGATGCAACAAGAGTGCAGCAGTGAATGGTACGTAGCGCAAACACACGGCGGCCATTTTCTTGTTCGGTGTGCCTGCCGACCACATGGACGAGACGTTGGCGAAACCGACCGAAACTTGAGTAGTCATCGTTTGGATGACGCACCCATGTTATGGTTACGCCAGTTCAAAATCAAGCTTGTCCAATGGACATAAACCGACAGGAAGCGAAGTCATCCGTTAGTATCAATCGAATGGCCCCCACTGCTCTTCCTGATTTTTTCCGTATCAATAAACAGCTGCACGGCGCTGGTTTAAAAGCGGAACTAAAAAAGTTTTGAATGGAGTCGGACTGCAAGTGTTTGCAAGTAGTCCGGGGCGAGTTGTGTCTTCATGTTGAGCTCCAAGCCTTATTTCATGCGGGTTTCGTAGGGGAGCGGCGAAACGCTGCTGCTGCTTTTTGCGATGCGCCGCGATAATGCTGCGGAAAAAGACGATTTACCGTCGCGCAGGACGCGGTAACGTTTTTCAGTATTTGTTATTCCATAAATGCAAAGTCAAAGACCGTGTGTCCGCCGTGATGATGCCAGTGATGCATCGAGGCGAATGGCTTGCGCAGGAAATTGGGGTAATGCACCGGGCCGTCCGACTCCCGATAGGTTTCCGGCGTAAGCTCTTCGATACGGTTAAGCGATACCCCATTGCCGTAGTGCTGGAATCCCTGCGACTGGGCGCAGCGAACCACGCTGCCATCCGGAGACAGGATCATTCCAGCGTTGCGGGCCTTCACCGGGCTGTGGACGATGGGATTCAGGGCGTGAGGCGTCCACCGATCGCCGTCCGGCCGATCGGCGTAGAAGGCGAACAGCTCGTCGCAATGGCTCAGGCCGTCGGTGCGGTCGATATTGGTGAAGAGCCACCAATGGCCGCCGTACGGGAAAACGATGGTATCGACGGCGGAGATGTTATTCATCAGCGTGCAATGTAATTCCCATTTTAGGGGAAATTCACTGCACTTCCACAATTCGATGGTTCGGTTACCGCAGGTTTCCGGGACCATATACGTATCGCCGTCGTACTCGAAAATATAGGGAAAACTCAGGTGGTACGGCAGGTCCAGCACCACCCCCAGAAAACGAAAAGCGCCGTCGATATACGTGGCAACCGAAATCTTCCCTTTACGCTCGCGAAAGTAATAATCCTCGAAAAAGATATAGGGTTGACCATTACGGGTATACACGAATGGGTCGGCGAAAAAGCGGTCCTTGGGCGGCACCATCACGGCGGCCTCGGACGTCACGACCTCTTGCCGGCCGGTGGGGCACATGCCGATGCGCCAGCGCACATTACGCTTCATTGCACGCCGCAGCACCATGCTGGATGCCAGCCATGCCTGCCGCGCCAGGTATGCCGCGCCGTCCCACTGCACCGGCCGTGGCCGCGTCATGGCGGTATGGATCTGCAGCGACGACGAGGGCTGCTTACGCCTTTCCGGACGCACCATCGCCTGCAGTGTGTCGTAGATCATCAAATTGGCGAGGCTGAGGGCGCGCGCGCGATTCTTCAGCCAGAAGACTTCGGTATTGAAGCTGCGCGCGTCGAGCAGTTCGTCGGCCTGTTCGGTCGCGCCCAGCCGCCACAGCTTGACCGTGGTGTGATCGGCACGCTGGTAGACCTCCCAGAAGCCGGCATGGGCTACATCCTGCTGGTCCTTCAGCTCGGAATGCACGGGCAGCCACACGCCGTAGGCCGGCAGCGAGGCCAGTTCGCCGCGTATCGCCGGCGCGCCCAGGTTCAGGATGACGTCCAGGTTCAGCGCCATCAGCGCACGCAATTGTTCTGCGTCGGTGGCCACCCGGCCGCCGGGACCGCGGGTAATGGCCAGATCCAGCACGGGCGTATCGGCCGGCAGCGACGTGCTCAGTTCGCTGGTCGCCAGCTGCGCTCGATGCCGCGTTTCCAGCATCCGCGACTCAAGCCTGGCCACGGTGCCCAGCGGATCCCGCGTCCACGGCAGGCTGCGTTCCGCGGACTGCGAGTCATCCCAGGCGACGATCAGTGCCGCGACGTGAAAAACCTCTTCACGCACCAGCCACTTGGCAACCTCGTGTATCCACCCCGCCTGATTCGTGGCATTCACGAGCAACGCAACGGTCTTCTTATCCATGTCGTATCCGGTTGGGGCGTTCACGTCATTACCTACTCCGCGCAGATAGTGCGCGCAGTAATGCGAGAGCTCCAGAATGCGTTCATCCTAGGACGGACGAGCGATCACTCGCGCGGCCCTCACTACGTCGAAAGCACGGGCATACAACTATCGATGGACATGGCTGGCCGCGTAGAGCCTTGTGCGTACCGGTGGCACGGCTTTCAGCGGCGGCCAGTGCCCCAGGCCTTCCAGCGTTGACGGGCCCTAGGGAGCCAGGATTGTCGGCAAGGCGAGCGGCGCGGGCAGCCGGAATTCGAAGACCGCGCCGCGGTCCGCGCGCGGCACCAGCCGTATGTCGCAACCGTGCAGCGCCAGGATGCGATGCACCGTCAACAGGCCAAGGCCGCCGCCAGCCTGGCCACGATCCGGCCGCCATACGGACGCACGCGTAAACAGGTTGGCGCGCAGGGATTCCGGTATGCCCGGTCCGTCATCGCCGACGGTAATCGCGGCGCCGCCGGCGGCCACCGTCATGCGAACGTCCACGGTCCCGCCGGACGGACTATGCCGGATGGCGTTGTCCAGCAGATTGGTCAGGACACGTTCGATCATCCCGACGTCGGCCTCCACGGGTGGTAGATCGCGATCGAAACCCGCCGCCAGCCTTACGCCGCGCGCCTCGGCCGCCAGTTCGAATTTCTGGAAGACGTCCTGCACCAGGTCGGGCAACACAAAGACTTCCTTATCCGGCTGGATCAAGCCGGATTCCAGACGAGCCAGCTCGAACAGCGATTGCGCCAGCCGGCCCACCTTGCGGCTCTGGCCCAGCGCGATTTCCAGATAACGGCGCCGCTCGGCACTGTCCAGTGTGTCGGCCTTTACCAGTAGCGTTTCCAGGTACCCGTGCAGCGATGTCAGCGGTGTGCGCAGATCATGGGAAATATTGGCGACGAGTTCGCGGCGCTGCTGGTCCTGGCGGCTGAGTTCGCGCCATTGTTCGGCGATGCGCGCCGCCATCTGCCGGAATGCCTGCTCCAGCACGCCGATTTCGTCACCGCCGGCCGGCGGCATGGCGGCGGCCGGCGAGGCCTGCAAGGTCGCGGTGGCCGCTGCTTCGTTGCCGTCGAAATCTCGCACTACCTCGGTCAGGCGCCGCAAGGGACGCGTGATCAAGCCAAAGGCCACCAGGCCCGCGATCAAGCAGCACAAGGCCACCAGGCCCATCGATAGCAGTGTCGTGCGCAGCACTCCGCTGGCCGCCAGGTTGGCCGCCACGGCATCGCGCTGTTCCCCCTGGAGCACAACGTAGACATAGCCGCCATCGCGGCCGTCCACTTTCAACGGCGCGGCATTGAAGACCTTGCGTCCCGTCGCGCTGCGAGGATCGTCGCCGAAGATGGGCAGGGGCGCGCCCGCCAGCAGTTGCCGCACCGGTTCTATGTCCACGCGGCCGCGCTTCAAGTGTCCCCGTGGCGCCGCGTCGCCGATGATGCGGCCGTCCGCCGACAGCAGATAGACCTCGACACTGGGATTGACGGCCATCAGCTTGTCGAATAGTTCGCGCACCGCCGTGGGCCGTAGGCCGTCGTCATCCATCAGGCTAGCGCTATCGGCGATATGCTGGGCCAGCCCGATGGACAGGCGTTGCGCGGTTTCCTCTTCGCGCAATTGGTTGGCGCTGATCTGCAGCCATGCGGCGGCGGCGGTACAGGCCAGCAGCAGCACCGCGAAAACCAGCGACAGGCGCTGCGATAGGCTAAGGCGTTTCATGCTGGGTCTCCGCTGCCGGGCACGGCGAAGCGGTAACCCTTGCCCCATACAGTCAGGATGCGCCGCGGTTCGGCGGGATCGGCTTCCACCTTCAGGCGCAACCGGTTGATGTGCGTATTGACCGTATGCTCGTAGCCGTCGTGCTGATATCCCCAGACCTGATTAAGCAGATCCATGCGGGAAAACACCTTGCCGGGATGGCGTGCGAAGAAGTACAGCAGGTCGAACTCGCGTGGCGTCAGGTCCACCAGGCGACCGTCCACGTAGGCCTCGCGCGCCAGCGGATCGATGCGCAGGCCGGCCGATTCCAGGACGCCGCCTTCCATGCGGGCGTCGCGCGCCAAGGCATCCACGCGGCGCAGCAGGGCCTTTACACGAGCGACCAGTTCAAGCATGGAGAACGGCTTGGCCAGATAATCGTCCGCGCCCAGTTCCAGGCCGATGATACGGTGCACCTCGCTGGCGCGGGCGCTGGTCACGACGATGGGCGTATAGCGCGTCATGGCGCGCGCGCGGCGACAGATTTCCAATCCATCGACGCCGGGCAGCATCAGGTCCAGCACCAGCAGGTCCCAGCCCCCGCCTTCGAGCAGCCGCAGGCCGTTGTCGCCATCGGCGGCGTGGACAACTTCATACCCTTCGTCGCGCAGGTGCAGGCGCAGCAGCTCGGCGATATGGGCATCGTCTTCGACGATCAGGATGCGTTTCGGGGATGTCATGGCGGTAGTGGCGTCGAACGGTTGCCGGATAGCGGCCGGCGCCAGCTATTGTCGCGCAGTGGCGGGCGCCGGGCGGCCGCCGGAAGGGAATATCACGGTTAATTTAAGTTTGCACCCCGATAGCGGCGGCATAATCCAATCGCCCGTTGTCTATGGAGCCTGTCATGACGCTAGCTACCCGTTTCCTGCCCAAGTGGCCTTTCCTTACCCTGGCCGCCGGCACCGCCGTCGCCGTTGCCTTGTTCGGTGGCCATGCCCCCGCGGCGGCGGCCGAGGACGCCGTAGCTATCCCCGCCCCCGCGCTGGACGAACCGGCCGCGACCGCGACGACCGAAACCGCCGTGTTCGCCGGCGGCTGCTTCTGGGGCGTACAGGGGGTTTTCCAGCATGTGCGCGGCGTAACCCAGGCCGTATCCGGCTATGCCGGCGGCAAGGCCGCCACGGCCCATTACGACGAGGTCAGCGACGGCGACACCGGCCATGCCGAGTCGGTCCAGGTGACCTACGATCCGCGCCAGGTCAGCTACGGCAAGCTGCTGCAGGTGTACTTTTCGGTGGCGCATGACCCCACGCAGTTGAACCGGCAGGGTCCGGATAGCGGCACGCAATACCGGTCGACGATTTTTGTCGCCGACGCCATGCAGCGCCAGGTGGCGCAGGCCTATATCGCGCAGCTGGGCAAGGCGGGGGTGTACGGCAAGCCCATCGTCACGACGCTGGAAGACCTGAAGGGGTTCTACCCCGCCGAGGCGTATCACCAGAATTTCCTGGTGAACAATCCGCGCTATCCGTACATCGTCTACAACGACCTGCCCAAGGTCGCCAACCTGAAGCAGATGTTCGCCGATATTTATCGGGATCAGCCTGTCCTGGTCGCGGTGAAATAGGCGGTCAGTTTTTTTTCGGCCGCTCGGCCGTGCAGGTGGCCGTACCGACGGAGACCCGGACCATGCTGGGGCGCCAACGTTGCCTGCACGACTCTATGCTTTTACCTTCCTGGATGCCCCGGAAGAATCCGGCCGCCTGCTCGACGGTGCGGAAATGGTAAAAACTGCCGCCATGCTGGACCGTACGCCCGTCGTGACCTGTGTCCATGATGCATCTCCCGGAATGAACCGTTCTGGCCAGCAAGCCGCATGCCGGAATATGCGTAGGCCGTAGCCTGCCGGAGCGTCCTCGCGGATCTTCCGGCGGCAACGGCCTGGGACAGGGCTTCGGTCAGCGCAGGGCCGAATAGGCGGTCGGCGCCAGGAACTGGTTTTCCACCCGCTCCACGATGATTTTTTCCGCCTCGGTCGCGTTGCGCTGGCGGATCCATTCCGGATCGGCTTGGAACGCGTTCCACTTTTGCTCGCGCTCGGCCAGGCTTTCCCATTTCAGCAGATAGGTCAACGTCTGGTTGCTCGGTCCCGCCAGGGTCGTCCAGAAACCGATCTGCTCGATCCCGTACTTCTTGAAGAAGCCCAGCGTAATGTTGCTGAAGCGCTCGTTCAGGGCCGGCAGACGGCCCGGGGCGCAGTGATAGACACGCATTTCGACGATCATCCGTTCATCTCCTTTGTACGGAATGCTTGGTTGAACCGCGAACGCATGATACTCGTCCGCCGTACCCATGAAGAACTCGTGAAGAACTCATGAAAGGTCATGGAAGGCCTGCATGGATCCGCTTAAATTGTATTATTGACTGACTGTAGGACATTTCATATTATCCTCCGGTCACTGCATTCGAAACGGAGGAGACCCGTCATGCTTCCCCAATACGAAGTCTTTGCCATCAAGTATGGCGAACATCAACGGACCGCCAGCGCCAATTTCCTGGGCGGCGATCCGCACAACGGGCCCATGCCCATGGACTATTTCGTGTGGCTGATCCGCGC
>DATJHN010000153.1:0-4925 GCA_035493915.1 Bordetella sp. | reverse complement strand
ATCGCGCATGATCCTCGGATACTCTGGCCGGATACCATGTCGGTCGCGTCGAACGGATATCTTTATTTCACGGCCAACCAGTTGCATCGGCAGGCGCAGTTCCATGAAGGCAAGGACTTGCGCGAAAAGCCCTATACGCTGTTCCGCATAAAAATCGACGCGGGACCGGTACTGCTGAAATAGCGGCGCTACGCGGCCTGCCCCCAACACATGCGGCAGGCCGCAATGCTGCAAAGCCGGGATCTCGATCAGCGTCCGGTTTTCGGGGCCGGCAGCAGTTTCTCCACGGCCTCGCAGCGCTCGCGCAATAGTCGATACAGGGCTTGAACACCGGGCGAGTATTGCTTGCGATGCGGGCAAACCAGATGCAGCGGCGCCGACTCGCCCTTGAGTCGCGGCAGCAGCATGTGCAACCGTCCGGTACGAACATCGTCGCTGACATCCAGCCAGGATTTGTAGGCGATGCCCTCGCCCGCGAGGGCCAGCCGGTGCACCACATCGCCATCGTCGCTGTGCAGGGCGCCGCTCACATTGACAGTGTGCTTGCGGTTCCCTTCATGGAAAATCCATTTGTCATAGAGCCGGCTGCTGAGCAGATACAGCAGGCAATCATGCTGGGCGAGATCATCGAGCGTGGCGGGAACGCCGCGGCGCGACAGATACTCGGGAGAAGCGACCAGGACACGGCGATTCTCGGGCGCAAGCGGCAAGGCGACGAAACTGGCGTCATCGGACCTGCTATAGCGGACAGCCACGTCGACCGGGTCGCGAAAGACGTCGGTGACGCGATCCGAAAAGAACAGCTTCAGCGTCAGCCTGGGATACGGTCGGCGAAATAGTGCGAACCAAGGCAAAAGGACATTGCGGCCCAGATCGGACGGTGCGGCGACATGCAGCACCCCTCGCACTTCACGATGCTGACCATGAAGTTCTTCTTGGCCGGCTCGCAGATTGTCCAGCACCGCCTGCGCATGCGGCAGATAGGCCTCGCCTTCGCCGGTAAGCCGCAGGCTGCGAGTGGAACGCGCGAACAGCCGCACATCCAGCTCGCGTTCGAGGCGCTTGATGGCGGCGCTGACCTGTCCGGGTAGCAGATCGACTTCCCGTGCGGTGTCGGAAAAGCTGCCCAGGGCAGCGGAACGGATAAAGAGCGCGAGGTCATCGACCCGGATCATTTTCACTCCAAAAGTGAAAGCCTTTATCAATTTTGCCTATTTTTCCGCAAGTCGTACACCCCGATGATGCACACAAGGCGAGACGAAACGCCCACCACACCGGCTCCAGACCTGCTTCCACCAAGGATTCGCCATGACCTACCTGACCGCTATCCAGAATCGCTACACCACCAAGGCCTACGACCCCTCACGCAGGATTCCGCAGGCCAAGATAGATGAATTGATCGAGGCGTTGCGCCTGAGCCCGTCATCCGTCAATTCGCAGCCCTGGCACTTCGTCATTGCGTCGGACGATGCGGGCAAGGCGCGAATCGCAAAGGCCGCCCAGGGAACTTTTGGCTACAACGCGTCGAAGATCATGGACGCTTCGCACGTCATCGTCTTTGCCGCGGCCACGGATATGACCGCCGCGCATTTGGAAAGGATCCTGGAGCAGGAAGACGGCGACGGTCGATTCCGGATCGAGGGCGCGAAAGAAGGCCAGCGCAAGGGACGCCAGTCGTTCGTGGACCTGCACCGGTACGAGCAAAAGGACCTGCAGCATTGGATGGAAAAGCAGGTCTATCTGGCGCTGGGTACGGTAATGCTCGGAGCCGCCACGCTGGGTATCGATACCACGCCCATGGAAGGCTTCGATTTCCGCCTATTGGATGCGGAACTCGGCCTGCGCGAGCGTGGCTACACGAGCGTCGTATTGCTGTCGCTGGGCTACCACGCGGAAAAGGACTTCAACGTCCGTCTTCCCAAGTCGCGCCTGCCGCGATCGGATGTGATGACTTTCATTTGAGCCCCTGACCCGGCGCGGGGCCCACCTGCGGCCCACCGCGCCTCCCCTGCAAGGAATGATCATGAGCAGTACCCGAACCGTGCTCGACATACGTCCCTTCTTCCACTTCCGCTGGGCTCGAATGACCAGTCCCCGGGCGCGCGGATTTGCCTTGCTGCTGACCGCGATCTTCCTGTGGGGCGCGAATTGGCCGGTAATGAAGGCGGGGCTGGCACACGTGACGCCGATCTGGTTCTCGGCCATTCGCTTCGTATTGGGTGCCGTGACGCTGTTTGGCCTGCAGGCCGCCACCAGGACACTGCGCCTGCCCCGGCGCGAAGACCTGCCGGTGGTACTGAGTGTGGGCTTGCTGCAGATGCTGGCGTTTACGGTGCTCGGGGCGCTGGCGATGGCGCACGTTTCGGCGGGACGCTCGGCGGTGCTCGCGTACACCACGCCGTTGTGGGTTATTCCAGTGGCGGTCCTGGTGTTTGGCGAGACATTGAGCCGGCAACAGAAGATAGGCAGCGCGTTGGCCTTGGGCGGGGTATTGCTTCTTTTCAATCCCGCGACTTTCGACTGGTCCGATGCGACGGCCGTCGGTGCGAACATGATGCTGTTGGCCGCCGCCTTTTGCTGGGCACTTTGCATTCTGCATTTGCGCCATGGGCGGCGGATATCCAGCGCTTACCATCTTGCTCCATGGCAGATGCTGCTTGCGGCGGTGCCGTTGGTGGCGACCGCCCGCATCGTCGAGGGCCCCTTCAGCGGCGACGGCACGAAGGAATTCTGGTCGGCCGCACTGTATGTCGGGCCGGTGGCCACGGCGTTCTGCTTTGTCGCGGTCAACGCCGCGAGCGGATGGTTGTCCAGCACCTCGATGTCGACCTCGATGCTCGGAGTGCCGGTGGTCGGCTTGCTGATGGCCAGCGCGGCATTGCATGAGCCGTTGACGGGAGGGCTGGTGGCTGGCGTGGGCGCCATCGTGGCCGGGATCGCGATCGTGACCATCAGCGGCTCCCGGTCGAGATCTTTGCCGCCGCCCATAGGCAGCGCCAGCCGTGGCTGAAGGATGAGGCCGGCTCGACCCGCAAGCGCCTGTTGCGCGGGCTGACAGGGCCGGCCCCAAACCTGGCCCATTTCCCGGCGTGGCTACTGCAAAGTCACGCCTGCCTTGACAACGACATCCCCCCATTTCGTGATTTCGCTGTCGACCAGTCGCTTGAATTCCTCGGGCGTGCCGCCGACCGTTTGCACGCCTTGGGCTTCAAACAGCTTGATCACCGCGGGCTCCTTCAGCATGCGCCCAAGATCCGCGTTGATTTTCTTCAAGACATCCGGCGGCGTATGCGCCGGCGCCTGGAAGCCGAACCACACGTTCACTTCAAAGCCCTTTACACCCAACTCATCGACGGTAGGCACATCGGGCAGCAAGGGCGTGCGCTTGAGACCCGTCGAGGCCAGCGCCCGCAGCTTGCCGGCCCGGATCTGCGACACCAGGTTGGGCGCGTTGTCGAAGAGGGTGTCGATCTCGCCGCCCATCAGTCCCACGACGGCCGGCGCACTGCCCTTATAGGGCACGTGCGTCATGCGTGTGCCGGTCATGCTCATGAACAGCTCCATCGACAGGTGATTGGACGACCCCGACCCGGTGGAGCCGTAATTGACCTTGCCCGGATTCTTCCTGGCATAGTCCAGCAGGTCTTGCATGGTCTTGAACGGTGAATCGGCGCGTACCGCCAGCACGTTCTGCGTACTGCCCGCCCAAATGATCGGGATGAAGTCCTTGCGCGAGTCGTAAGGCATCTTCTGCGCGTACAGTGCCGGCAGCGCCGCGAACGGCAACGGCGTTTCAAGCAGCGTATAGCCATCCGGATCGGCGCGGGCAACGAAGGAATTACCGATCAGGGTATTACCTCCGGGTTTGTTCTCCACGACGACGGATTGCTTCCAGTACGCTCCCAGATACTGGCTGGCGGTACGCGCCAGCGTATCGTTGAATCCTCCTGGGGGATAAGACACGATGATATGCACCTGCTTGTCCGGATAACCCGCCGCAACCGCGGGAACCATGAACGACAACCCGCCCAACGCCGCGCACACAAGCGCCAGCGCCCGAATGAATTTGAGCATTGTGAGTCTCCTGGACCGCCTCGCGGCGGCCATTTTTTTTGTACCGCGGGTTCAGAATTTCACGACGTATCCAGGCCCGTCGATCATCGGATATTTCTGGAAGAGCGACTCGTCGACCTCCAGGCCCAGGCCTGGCGCTTCCGATGGCTGCACGCATCCGTCCTGTCCGATCTTGAACGTGGTGCCGAACATGTCCCTGAACGGATTGAAGTGCGATACGCAAGCCTCGAAATATCCCGCATTCTCGGTAGCGGCCAGGAAATGCAGCGTGGCGGCGTGGTTCAGACCAGTGGCTGAACTATGTGCGTTGATCGGAATGCGAAAGGCCGACGCCATCGCGGCGATGCGCACGCCCTCGGTAATGCCCCCCGTCTTGGACAGGTCGGGCTGCCACACTTGCACCGCGCCGGCCTCGAGCAACTGCGCGAACTCGAAACGCATGAAATGGTTCTCGCCGGCGGCGATGGGCACCAATGGCGTGATGCGCGCGGCTTCGCGGTACGACGCGAAGTCGTTGCAAGCGAACGGCTCCTCGAGCCAACCGGCCTGGATTTCGGCCAGCACGGGCAGCACGCGCCGCGCCTGCGCGATGGTGTAGGCCGTGTTGGCGTCGGTCAGGATGTCGATGTCCGCGCCCAGCGCCTGGCGCACCTTGCGCACCCGCGCGATATCGTTGTTCACCGTGTCGCCCAGGCGCAACTTCACGGCCCTGTAGCCCTGCTCGACATACGACCGCGCCTCGTCCGCCAGCGATTCGGGCTCCTGGTAACCGAGCGCGATGCCGCCCGCATAGGCCGGTATCCTGCGCGCGGACCCGCCCAGCAGCTTGTACAGCGGCAGATTGGCGGCCT
>DATJHN010000152.1:0-4672 GCA_035493915.1 Bordetella sp. | reverse complement strand
TAGGCCTTGAACTCGCCTCCAAAACGCTCGGCACCCACCTTCGTCAGCGCCGCCGTCAGCGTCGTCTTGCCGTGATCCACGTGACCAATCGTCCCCACGTTCACGTGCGGCTTCTTGCGCTCGAATTTCTCTTTGGACATGACTCAATCCTCGACAGGAACTTTGCGTTTATCTGACAGCGGCGAACCGCAGGTGGTGCTCACAACAGGAATCGAACCTGTGACCTCTTCCTTACCAAGGAAGTGCTCTACCGACTGAGCTATGTGAGCAAAGTTTTGGCGTGCGCGAAACTCATTCAATGGAGCGGGAGACGGGAATCGAACCCGCACCATCAGCTTGGAAGGCTGAGGTTCTACCATTGAACTACTCCCGCGTCGGCGGTGTTCTCTGGCGGAGTTTCGGCTCCGCTGCATGAAGCTGGTGGAGGAAGTGGATTACACCGCACTCCGGTGGTGGTGGAGGGAGGTGGATTCGAACCACCGAAGGCGTAAGCCAGCAGATTTACAGTCTGCCCCCGTTGGCCGCTTGGGTATCCCTCCGACAAATTTTGTTTTCTCCGTTGCACCGACACCAAGAACCCGGCGATGTTCGATGACACCCAGGTTTCGGCTTTTTGCCTCACAAAGACTGCGTATTTTTGCGGCTTGACGGCTGCAAGTCAACCGTTTTGCTGCGGTCCCGTCCACATTCGATCCAGACCGTGGCGCACCCTCACCGATCGCATGATTGCCGGTTGGCGCGGGCTACCCACCGAAGCGGCCGCAAGGAACTAGCAGAACCGGTATCCGGCCGCCACCTTCGTTTACCTTCTGTCACAATGATTTCGGGACGCGCGTCACAGATCGGGCACGGTGGCCGATGTCCCGAATGGCACGTGTCTTGCATAGGCGCTGACCGAACCCGGTGTGGGACCGGGGTCAAAGCCATTTCACCAACGTTGGGGGAGACAACCGATGAATCTCAAGATGACTGCGCTGGCCACCACCTTGGCCATCGCTTGCGGCACATTGACCCTTGCTCCGGCCGCCCACGCGGCCACGAGTCCTTCCGGGACCATCAACTTCAACGGCCGCGTGGTCGCGAATTCATGCGTGATCACCGTGACCGGGGGCAGTGCTTCGACCGCTGGCGCCGCCGGCAATGGCGCCGTGACGCTGCCGACCGTGTACACCACTGATTTCTCTGGCGCGGGCAGCGTGACCGGCAGTACGCCATTCACGGTTTCCCTGACCGGTTGCGATCCCAGTTTCACGAGCGCCCAGACCCTGTGGAATGCCGGCAGCAACCTCAGCGCCTCCGGCGGCCACCTGAAGAACGGCAGCGGTTCGAACGTCGACGTGCAGTTGCTGAACTCCAGCAACGTCGCGATGGACCTCAGCAAGGGCACTGCGGCGGCGCAGAATTCGCCGTCGGTCGGCTTTACCGCCGGCAGCGCAACGCTGAGCTACTCGGCGCAGTACTACGCCACGGCGGCCGCCACCACGGCCGGCGCGGTGAATACCAGCGTCCAGTTCACGATGATCTACCAGTAAGCCGCAGGCCATGCTCCGCCGCGGTTTGTACCGCGGCGGAGCAGCGAATGATTCCTTCGCGTCGCTTGCCGCACACGGAGCATCGTCCATGAGGCACGTCATTGCCGCCGCTTGCGCGGCGCTGGTCGCACTCTGCCTGTACGTACCCGGCGCCGGCGCCAGCGTCGTGATCGGCGGCACCCGCGTGGTGTTTCCCGCCGACCAGGGCGAAGTTACGGTGCGGTTGTCGAACACCGCCGCCCATCCGGCGCTGGTCGAGGCCTGGATCGACGATGGCGACGTCCAGTCGACGCCCGAAACTGCCAATACACCATTCCTGATCACGCCGCCGCTGTTCAGGATGGAGGCGAACAAGGATCAGAGCCTTCGCATCCTGTACGTCGCCGGGGCGAGGCCCCTGCCGACGGATCGCGAATCGCTGTTCTGGCTGAACGTGCTGGAAATCCCGCCCAGGCCCACGGGCGAGGCGGCCGACAAGAACACCCTGCAGTTCGCAATCCGTTCGCGGCTGAAGCTTTTCTATCGCCCGGCCGGGTTGCCGGGTGACCCGCTGAAGGCGCCCGGCCAGTTGACGTTCAAAGCCATTTCCGATGGCGAAGGCGCGGCGCTGGAAGTGCACAACCCGACGGCTTACTACATCACCGTCAGCAAGCTTTCCTTCGGTATCAACGGCAAGCCGATCGCCGGCGCCGAGGGCATGATCGCACCGTTCGGGAATCTGCGCCTGCCGCTGAAAGGCGAAGCGCATGCGCCGGTGGCCGGCATGCCGATCGTTTTCACGACGATCAACGACTACGGCGCGGGCGATGCGCACAAGGGCAGCGTCTCGCAATGAAGCCCACGCGCGCCAGCGGCAGGTCCGCTCCGGCGCTGAAGTACGCCGCGCTCGCGATTGCCTGTGGCGCCGCGCTGAGCGCATCCGGCTGGAGCACGCGCGCACAGGCTGCGGCCGCAAGTGGCGCCTCCGCCGACGCCAGCGGTTTTGCCGAATTCGACCGCGGCATGTTGCCAAGTGGCGGCAAGGATGCCGCGGACATCGCCCGTTTCGAACACGGCAACCCGGTGCTGCCAGGCACCTACAACCTCGATGTTTACGTGAACCACAACTGGGTCGGACGTCTGGACGTGCGCTTTGCGGCGCCCGCGCCGAATGCCGGCGCGTTGCCGTGCATCACTGAAGATCTTCTGAACCGGATGGGGCTTGCGCCCGCGAATCCCGATACCGACGCCGTTGTCCGCCTGAAATCGCCAGGCGCCTGCGTGCAGCTTTCCGATCTGATCCCCGGCGCGGCGTTGACGCTCGATCTGCCCGACCTGCGGCTGGACGCCAGCATTCCGCAGGCCTACATGAGCCAGATGCCGCGCGGCTATGTCAATCCGGCTTCGTGGGATGCCGGTGTGCCGGCGTTCCTTTTGAATTACAACTTCAATACCTATCACGCCACGAGTGCGGGCGCGGGCCAGACCAGCACGTATCTCGGCTTGCGCGCGGGGTTCAACGTCGGCTTGTGGCAACTGCGCCAGGACAGCACCATCACCTGGAATTCCGGCGTGGCGGGACAACCCGGCCAGCGGCACTGGCACAACATCGACGCCTACGCGCAGCGCGCCCTGCCCACCCTGCGCGCGAAGGCCACGCTGGGCGACAGCTTCACCGATGGCGCGGTGTTCGACAGCTTCGGTTTGCGCGGCGTCCAGTTCGCCACCGATGACCAGATGCTGCCGCAATCGTTGCGCGGCTACGCGCCCGTGGTGCGCGGCGTCGCCGAGACCAACGCCAGAGTGACGATCCGCCAGAACGGTGTGCAGCTTTACGAAACCACCGTCGCGCCCGGGCCGTTCGTGATCCGGGACCTGTACCCTACCGGTTACGGCGGCGATCTGGTGGTGACGGTCACCGAAGCCGATGGTCGCCAGCACGGCTTCTCGGTGCCTTATGCATCGGTGGCGCAACTGCTGCGTCCCGGCGTCACGCGTTTCGACGTGGCCGCCGGCCAGCTTCGCAGCGACATCCTGCAGGACAGGCCGGGCGTAGTGCAGGCCGCTGTGCAGCACGGTTTCGACAACGTGTTCACCGGCTATGCAGGCGCGCAAGGTTCGGTCGGCTATGCGGCCGTGCTGATCGGCGGCGCGTTCAACACGCGTCTCGGCGCCGTGGCACTGGATATCACGCAGGCGCACGCCAGCATTCCAGGTTACGCCACGCACAACGGCCAGAGTTTTCGCATCACCTACAGCAAGATTCTTCCCGACACCGACACTTCGCTGACCGTTGCGGCCTATCGCTATTCCACCAGCGGGTTCCTGAGCCTGCTGGACGCCGAATCCGCGCGCGACTATGCGCGCCGCGGACTCGATGCAATGCAATACCTGCCGAGCAACGTGCCGATGATCGATGGCGTGCCGCTCGAAAGCCTGCTGACGCCCGCCCAGCGTGCCGCTCTCGCGGGCAGCGTATACGACGCGAACGACGCTTTCACCGCGCACGGCCTGCTGCAGCAACGCAACCGCTTCACGCTCACACTCAGCCAGCGGCTCGGGCAAAGCGGCTCGCTGTACGCCAACGCCTCCCTCAACGATTACTGGAATCGCAACGGCACCGACAGCCAATTCCAGATCGGCTACAACAATCATTTCCGCCGCTTGTCGTGGGGTGTTTCCGCGACCCGCTCGCGGCTGGTATTCGGCGGCTACGACAACCAGTTCTTCTTGAACGCCAGCCTGCCACTGGGCGATGGCGCGCACGCACCGAACGTGTCGGTCAACCTGAGCCATAGTGACGAACTGGGCAGCCAGGAACAGGCCATGCTCAACGGTTCGGCGGGGCAATGGAACCAGTTCACCTATGGTGCAACCGCTTCCCGCAGCGACGCCGGTGGCGGCGCGGCGGTGAGTGTGAACGCCGGCTACCGCAGCCCGTACGCGGTGTTCAACGCCAGCGTCGGCAAGGGCGACGGCTATTCGCAGCAATCGGTGAGTGCCAGCGGCGCCCTCGTCGCGCACCGCGGCGGCGTCACCTTCGGCCAGCCGATGGGCGACACGGTCGCCTTGGTGCACGTACCCGGCGCCGATGGTGCACACATCACCAATGCACCGGGCGTGCGCGTCGACCGCTTCGGCTATGCGCTGGTGCCGTACCT
>DATJHN010000151.1:0-8391 GCA_035493915.1 Bordetella sp. | reverse complement strand
ACATGACTATCGTTTCCCTGCCCATCCGGCGCGAACCGGGGGTCATTTCACCGCTGATGGCGCAGCCCGCGCCCATGGACGGGCAAGTCCACCACCAATTCAAGCTGCTGGATCTGGCGGGCCTTAAGCCCATCGCGGCGGGAGCCGAACGACTCGTCTATCAGCACCCCCACGATCCATCCCTGCTGGTAAAAGTGGTCGATTTCCCCGGCATGGCGGAGCATCTGAGCACGCGTCCGCTGCGACGCTGGCGCAAGAACCACCAGCGTGAAGGCGCCTATCGCAACCATGTGGCGGAGCTGGCCGAATACACGGCTGCGCAGAACGCCGCCGCCGGCCGCTGGAAGGTTCCCATGGCGCGTATCCTGGGATTGGCCCAGACCAATATGGGCCTGGGGCTGCTGGTCGAGAAAATCACCGACGGCAAGGGCGGCCTGGCTCCCACAGTCGAGCAGCTCGTGCGCGACCGCGGCCTGGACAAGGCGCTGGAACGTGAGCTGGATTATTTCTTCGACACGCTGGCCGATCACCACATCATTCTCAACGACGTATCCGCGCGCAATGTCGTGATGGGACAGAACGCCGACGGCGAAGACGGGCTGTACCTGATCGACGGCTTCGGCTCCAAGCAGGCCATTCCGGTGTTTGCCTATAGCAAAATGCTGAACCGCCGCCGTATCCTGCGCAAATACCTGCGGCTGCGCGCCAAGCTGCATGCGCGCAGCCAGGCGCGGCTGCAATTGGCCGAACGCAACAGTTAGGGGAAAGAGCGCGAAGCGCCGAGAAAAGCCGGAAAGGGTCAGGTCCGCAAGGCCTGACCCTTGCAAGGCCGGCCCTGCCGCGTGACCCAGTCGTAATCGCGGCCGGCGATCTGCCCGCGCCGCAAGGGATTGCGGGTGCAGAACGGCGCATAGGCCGGATCGACAAAGCGGTAGGGAAGATGCGCGTCGCGGCCTTCCGGAATGCCCAGGCGTACCGCGCGCACCAGGCATCGTGGCCGCGCGCCGATGTCCTCGACGAAGAATGTCGACTGATCGAAATGGCCGCCATCCCAATCGGGCACTTTCAAGGCCAGCGACCGGCAAAGCAGAGTCTGGCCCGCGCACAAACGCTGCGGCGGCCGGCTGGCCCCCTGGGCATCCGGATTCAGCGCCTGCATGCGCGCTAGCGCATCTTCGCCCGATACCGCGTCCACCCAGGGATGCCCCGATTTGATCAGGACGGCATTGCCGGGACCGCCCGCGCTGAAGTTCAAGGAGTCGCCGCCTCGCGCGTAATACATATAGATCGTGCCGCCGCCCATGAAGAGGGCGCGCCGCTTGTGCGTATAGCCGAGCGAGGCATGGCTGCCCTTCTCGTGCAGGTAATAGGCTTCGGTTTCGATGATACGTGCCGACAGCCACAAGCCCTCATGGCGGCGGCGCAGCACCATGCCTATGAGTTCCCTGGCCACCTGGCGCGCATCGCGATCGAAAAAAGCATCGGGCAGCATGGGGCTGCCGCCGTCAGGCAAAGCGTTCGGTGTAGCGCTTTTCGGAAAATCCGACGGTCGCCACGCCATCCGGCGTTACGGTTACCGGCCGGCGCACCAGCGCGGGGTATTCGGCGATCAACGCCTGCCATTGGCCGTCCGTCGACGCGGACTTGCGGTCGTCCGCCAGGGCGCGCCAGGTCATGGACGTGCGGTTCACCAGTTTTTCCCAGCCGCCGACCTGCTCCGCCCATTCCTTGAGCGTGGCGGCCGCCACCGGGTTGTCACGGTAATCGATGAACTGGTGCTTGACGCCGTGTTCGTCCAGCCACGTGCGCGCCTTGACGCACGTGCTGCATTGTTTGAGCCCGTAGAGAACGGTCTGGTTCACTGGATCAGCCTCCTGTCGCCGTGCGACGCTGCAGACGGTTCGCCACCACGACGCACACGCCCACGATCAGAATAAAGAGCGCCGCCAGGGCGTTGACCTCCGGCTTCAGGCCCAGGCGCACGCGCGAGAAGACCTCGATGGGAAGCGTGGTGTAGCCCGGCCCGGACAGGAACGACGACAGGATCACGTCGTCCAGCGACAGCGTGAACGATAGCAGCCACGCCGATGCCAGCGCCGGCGCGATCAGCGGCAGGGTAATCGAGAAAAACACCTTGAGCGGGGTGGCGCCCAGGTCCAGCGCGGCTTCTTCCAGCGAGCGGTCCAGGTCGCGCACGCGCGACTGGATGATGACCGCGACGAAGGCCATGCAGAAGGTGGTGTGCCCTACCCAGATGGTGAAGATGCCGTTTTCCGGCCAGCCTATCGTGGTGCGCACTTCGACAAACATCAGCAACAGCGAAATGCCGATGACGACTTCCGGAATGACGAGCGGCGCGCTGAGCATGCCGATGTACAGCGAAAATCCACGAAACCGCCCCATGCGGGCCAGCACATAGCCCGCCCAGGTGCCGATGATGGTGGCGGCGGTGGCCGCCAGCGCCGCTATCCGAAAGGACAGCCAGGCCGCGCTGAGCAGCGCGTCGTCATGGAATAGCGAGCCATACCACTTGAACGAGAAGCCGGACCAGGATGTGACCAGCGGCGAATCGTTGAACGAAAACACCACCAGGCTAAGGATAGGGATATACAGGAAGGCGAAGCCCAGCCCCAGGGCCAGCCCCCGCATGGCACGATGAGGCCCTTGCATTATTTGCCCCCCCTGCCCGATTCGACCTGCTTGACCTGGTTGTACTGGAACAGCGCCAGCGGCACCAGCAGCAGCAGGACCATCACGCAAGTCACCGAGGCCGCCATGGGCCAATCGGCGTTGTTGAAAAATTCGCTCCACATGACGCGCCCCATCATCAGGGTATTGGCGCCGCCCAGCATTTCGGGGATGACGTATTCGCCCACCGCGGGTATGAACACCAGCATGGCGCCGGCGATGACGCCGGGCCGGGACAGCGGCACGGTGATCTGCCAGAAGGCCTGCCAAGGCTTGGCGCCCAGGTCATAGGCGGCTTCCAGCAGGCGCAGGTCCATTTTGACCAGGTTTGCGTACAGCGGCAGGATAAAGAATGGCAGGTAGGAATACACCATGCCGATATAGACCGCCAGGTCGGTGCGGTAGATTTCCAGCGGCTTTGAAATGATGCCCAGCGCCAGCAGCAGTTTATTGAGCAGGCCGTCGTTGCGCAGGATGCCGACCCAGGCGTAGACGCGCAGCAGCAGCGAAGTCCAGAACGGCAGGATCACGCCCAGCAGCAGCAGGTTGCGCGTGGCCGGGGCCGAACGCGCGATGTAGTAGGCCATGGGATAGCCGATCAGGATGCAGCATATCGTGCTGATGCCGGCGATCTTGACGGAGCTGAGATACGTGGCCAGGTACAGGCTGTCGGTGAACAGCAGCGCGTAGCCGCGCAGGTGCAGGCTGAAGTTCAGCGCTTCGTCCTTCAGTTCCACCAGCGGCGTATAGGGCGGCACGCCGAACTGCAGATCCGCGAGGCTGATCTTCAGCACCAGCAGGAAGGGTACCAGCAGAAAGAGCACCAGCCAGGCGAACGGCGGCACGATCGCCAGGGCGCGCGAAGATGGCAGCAGTCGCCGCAGCGGCACGATGTTCATGAGGGCAGCACCGTGGCGCTCTCGGCGTCCCAGCTTACGTAGACTTCGTCGTGGATGGCGGGCACGTCGTCCTGCGCGAAAACGCGGCGGGGCACGGTGGCTTCGACCGTCATGCCGGAATCCAGGCGAATGTGGTACAGCGCGTAGCTGCCCATCCACGCCATATGCGCGACCGCGCCGTGCGCCCAGTTGTAGATGCTTTCCGGCTGTTCACGAGCAACAACGATGCGTTCCGGGCGGATGGATACGTAGACCTGCATGCCCAGCGGTTCACTGACGCCATGGTTGACGTACAACTGGCGCGACAGTTGGTCGGATTCGATGGCGACGTGGTCGGGTTCGTCAACCACGATGGTTCCCGCGAACAGATTGGTGGTGCCGATGAAGCCGGCCACGAAACGGGAACTGGGAAACTCGTAGACGTCCTGCGGCGTGCCTATCTGCACGATCTGGCCTTCGGTCATGACCGCCAGCCGGTTGGCCATGGTCATGGCTTCTTCCTGATCGTGGGTGACCATGATGCAGGTGACGCCGACCTGCTCCAGGATGCGCACGAGCTCGATTTGCGTGGCCAGGCGGATCTGCTTGTCCAGCGCCGACATGGGTTCGTCCAGCAGCAGCAGCTTGGGGCGCTTGACCAGGCTGCGCGCCAGCGCCACGCGCTGCTGTTGGCCGCCGGACAGCTGGTTCGGCTTGCGCCGCGCATACCCTGCCATCTGGACCAGGTTCAGGGCCTCGAAGACGCGGTCGTGGATTTCCGCGCGGTCGACGCCTTCCTGCTTGAGACCGAAGGCGACGTTGGCCTCTACCGACATATGCGGGAACAGGGCGTACGACTGGAACATCATGTTGACGGGCCGCCTGTAGGGCGGCACGTCGGTGATGTCTTCGCCATCCAGCAGAATCTGTCCGGACGTGACTTGCTCGAAACCCGCCAGCATGCGCAGCAGGGTCGATTTGCCGCAGCCGGAACTGCCGAGCAGCGCGAAGAGTTCGTTGCGGCGTACCGACAGGTTCACCGAACGGACGGCGACCGTGTCGCCGAAGATTTTCACCAGATCGGAAACACGGACGAATTCGTCGGCATCCGTTGCGTGGGAGGCCGCGTAACGGCTGTCATTCATGATGCTTATCGCCCGGACTTCAGTTCGGCCCACATGCGTGTTTGCAGGCGCAGGATATTGATAGGCTGCGCCTTGATGACGTACAGCGTCTTGGATACATCCGGCGGCGGATAGATCATGGGATTGTCCGCGACATCCTTTACCACGTATTTGCGCGCTTCTTTATTGGCGTTGGGATAGAACATCTTGTTCGTGATCGCGGCATGCACCTGCGGCGTCTCGATGTAATTGATGAACTTCATGGCGTTTTCGGGATGCGGCGCATCCTTGGGCACGGCCATAACGTCGAACCAGGCCGGCGCCCCGCCCTGCGGAATGAAGTAATTGACATCGAAAGTCTGCTTGTTCTGCTTCGCGCGATCGCGCGCGATCATGACGTCGCCGGAAAATCCATACACCATGCAAAGGTCGCCCGAGGCCATTTCATCGATGTAGCCCGACGAACTGAACTGGCGGATATACGGGCGGATTTTCTTCAGGACTTCCAGGGCCGCCTTGTAGTCGTCGGGATTGCTGCTGTTGGGGTCCTTGCCCAGGTAGTGCAGGACGGCGGGAAAGACCTGCGCGGCTTCGTCCAGGACGGAAATACCGCAGTCCTTTAGCTTGGCGGCGTTTTCCGGATTGAACAGCATGTCCCAGCTATTCAGCGGTGCATCCTTGCCCATGATCTGCTGGACCTTGGTGACGTTGTAGCCCAGGCCGTTGGTGCCATACCCCCAGGGCACGAAGTACTTGTTGCCGGGATCTACCTGGGCGACCAGCGCCATGACCTCCGGGTCCAGGTACTGCAGATTGGGCATTTTGGACTTGTCCAGCGGCTGGAACAGGCCGCCCTGCAACTGGCGCGAAGCGTAATGCGTGGAGGGCACGACAACGTCATAGCCGGACTTGCCGGTCAGCAGCTTGGCCTGCAACGTGTCGTTGCTGTCGTAGGTGTCGTAACGCACCTTGATGCCGGATTCGCGCTCGAAGCCCGGGATGGTATCCGGGGCGGTATATTCGGCCCAGTTGTAGACGTTGACGACGTTTTCCTGCGCGTTGGCCGCCCCTATCGCCGCCAGCGCCGCAAAGGCCCCCGCCGCGAAACGTATACCCGCGTTGATACCCATATCCCAGCGCCCCTTGCCGATGAAAAGTATGCGGGAAGCTTCCCGCGCGCAAACGCGAAATAATAATTCGTTTTTCCGCGACAGTCAGGCCGGCATCCGCGCGATCCGCTCGCGGTAGGATCGATTCAATTTTTCGAAAAACGCCAGGCCCGCGGGACCCGCCACCTTCTCCAGGGAACGGCGCAGACGCTCGACATTCCGGCGCATGCCGGCGCGGGAAACGCCGCCCTGCCGGCCCCGGTCGAAATCGATGATCCAGGCCTTGCCGCGCTCGTCGACCAGGATGTTGTAAGCATTCAGGTCGGCGTGCCAGACCCCGGCCTGGTGCATACGCGCGATCGCATCGGCCGCGACGTCCCAGACGGGCTGGTCCAGCAGGCTGGCCAGGGGCCGCACGCCCGGCAGGCGCGCCACCAGGATGGCCGCTTCGTAGCCCAGCCGTCCTATCCGCCAGTAGCCCGCGGCCAGCGGCGCCGGCACGGGCAGACCCTGGGCCGAGAGGGATTCCAGCAGCTGGAATTCCATGAAGCACCGGGTGCGCGCCTCGCCCAGCCAGACATAGCGCTGCCGGCTCAGGCGCGCGACCATGCCGCCGCGGCGGTAATGGCGCAGGACCCCATGGCCGAAGCCGCCGTCGACGAACCAGGCGGCCTGGCGGCCGCCGACCTGCACCGGCGACGCATGCGCGCCGTAATGTGCGGGATCGAAGAGTTCGGGGGCCGCGGCCAGGATACGAGCCGCGTCGTAGCACATCGCGCCCGGCCTCTCCCCTTGCCACGCCAAGCGGCGCACATCAGCCCGCACGGTTGCGCATCCAGTCGGCCGTCCCGTAGAACGAATGCAGCAACCTGTCCATCAGGGGCGCGGGCACATTCATATCCTGCATGGCGCGGCCCATGCACGCGACCCATTGGTCGCGTTCGGTTTCGCCTATGGAAAACGGCAGATGGCGCGCCCGCAGGCGCGGGTGCCCGTGGCGCTGTACGTAATAGTCCGGGCCGCCCAAATAGCCGCACAGGAACATGAACAGTTTTTCGCGGGCCGAATCCAGGCTGGGACCGTGCGCCGCGCGCAAGGCGGCCAGGTCTTCTTCCATATCCATCAGGTCGTAGAAACGATTGACCAGCGCGCGCACGGCCTCTTCGCCGCCCAGCTGTTCGAAGATCGTACGAGTGTGGTCCAGGGGTTCGAATATAGGTTCGACCCGCGTGGTGGTAGTCATAGTGCTTCTCTCAGGGTGACCAGGGGCGGCGTACGCAGGACGCCGCGCAAGGCCAGCGCGCCGCCGGCCCAGGCGCCCAGCATGCCCGCGGCAATGCCGACGAGCCAGGGCCACAGGCTGAAGGTAATGTCGAAATCGAAGACGCGCTGCGATAGCGCCCAGGCCACCGCCCCGGCCCCGGCCGCGCCCAGCGCGCCGGCCAGCCCGCCCACCGCCAGGAGTTCAATGCGCTGCGCGCGCGCCAGTTGCTGCCGCGTGGCGCCCAGGGCGCGCAGCACGGCGGCTTCGCGTATACGTTCATCGCGCGTGGCGGTAAGTGCCGCGGCCAGTACCAGCACGCCGGCCGCCAGGGTAAAACCGAACAATAGCTGGACCGCCTGTGCGACCTGGTCGAGCACGTCCTGCAGCTGCCGCAGAATCGCGTCGACGTCGAACACGGTCAGATTGGGGAAGCGCTGCACCAACCGGGGTAGCAGTTCGGTCTGTCCTGCCGGCAGGCGAAAAGACGTGATCCAGCTTTGCGGGGCATCGGCCAGCACGCTGGGCGACAGCATGGCGAAAAAATTCGCCCGCATGGTGTCCCAATCGACGCCGCGCAGGCTGGTCACGGTGACATCGACCGTCTTGCCAGCGATGTCGAACGCGAGCTTGTCGCCCATGTGCAAGCCCAGGGTGCGGGAAATGCCCGCCTCCATGGAGACTTCGCGGGAGTCGGGCTTCATCCACTGCCCTGATTGCAGGGTGTTGTAGGACGGCATGCGGTCGCTGTACGAAAGATTGAACTCCCGATCGACCAGCCGGCGCGCGCGCTCGTCCGTGTAGTCGGCCGACGATATCGCGCGGCCGTTCACCGCCACCAGGCGGCCGCGTATCATCGGGAACAGCGTCACGTCGGCGACGCCTGCCTTCGTCAGGTCGGTCGCCACGGGCTCACGCTGATCGGGTTGGATATTGATCAGGAATCGATTCGGGGCGTCGGGCGGCAGCGTGCGCTGCCAGCCGGCAATCAGGTCGGTGCGGGTCATGGCGAGCAGCAGCAACGCCATCAGGCCGATGGCAAGCGCGCACACCTGGGTAATGGTCGCGGCCCGGCGGCGCACCACGCCCGCCAGCGCGAAGCGCAGCGCCGGCATGCCACCTGCCGCGCGGCGCACTCGGGCCAGCACCTGCACGCACAGCCAGGCCACCAGCGCAAAGGCGGCGAAGGCGCCGAGGAAACCACCGGCGATCACCGCGCCCAGTTGGACGTCGCCCGCGAACCACCAGATAAGCAGCGCGAAACCCGCCGCGCCGACGGCATAGCCCAGAACGCTGCCCATGCGCATGCCGCCGGCATCGCGCCGCAGGAC
>DATJHN010000150.1:0-14441 GCA_035493915.1 Bordetella sp. | reverse complement strand
AGCCGCTGGGCGCCCCGCTTCACAGCCTGCCAGGACTTCATCACCGCCTTCAAGACGGCCGGAGGCAACGGTGAATTCCTGAGCCTGCCCGCGATCGGCATCCATGGCAACTCGCACATGATGATGCAAGACAAAAACAACCTGCAGGTTGCCGACCTGATCCTGAACTGGATCGCCCGCAACGCCGAGCCCAAGAAGACCGCGCTATCGCATTGAACATTCCGGCGGCGCAGGCCTCGAATACAGGGGCCGCGCCATCACGTTCTGAAGGTCCGCGATCTGCTTTGCGTTTGACTGAGCACTGCAGCCCCCAACTGGGGATTAGTACACACGAAAACGGGAAGTCTTGGTCCTTCTATTCGCACCATCGATGATTCAAAATCCAAAGAACAACCGATATGAAAACTCCACCGTGAACATTCATCCGACGCCGTAGCGCGCCCTCGGAGAATCCTGCCAAGGCCGGCAATATGAACTTTCGAGACCGCCATTACAGTCAGCAGGAAAGCGTCGTAGCCTGGAACAAACCTACCGCGAGCCTAACGGCGCCTCCGTCCGTATTCGCACCGGCGATGGCGCCAATGAATTCCGGGCTTAGTCGACGGGCGGAAAATCGACATCGGTTCCGTTGATACGATTGAATGTACTGGTGAAGGCAGCAACCGCGATGGCCAGCGAAATCTCAGCCAACTGCGCGTCGGTGTAGCCGGCGGAACGGATGGCGGCAAATTCGTCTTCGCTGATCGTGCCACTAGTGGTCAGTAGGATAGACACGAAGCGCACCAAGGCATCGCGCTTGGCGTCACCCGTCGCCTGCCCCGTTCGAATGGCACGCAGCGCATCGACCGGCAAACCCACCATCTTGCCGACAAAGCTGTGAGCGGCCATACAAACATCGCAACCGGCCTTCGCGCTGACCAACAGCTTGATGGTTTGCAGGTCTCGCTGGTTCAGGCTGCCTGACGCCAGGACGCTTTGGGTGTTGAGCACCGCAGCCAAAGACGCCGGAATAAGATAGCCCAACGCGGCGTATGTGTTCGGAACACGGCCACCGGCTATTTTCTTGACCTGTGTGTAGATATCAGCGGTGGCGCCGGTGGCAGACTCGATGGCGGGAATAGCAATGCGGCTCATGGGTTTTGCTCTTTCATCATGTGGTTATGAACCTCGACTGTAGTCTTGCGCGACAACGATTTCGAGACTGCATTGGCTCAATAAAATGTCTGGAAGGATCAATACAGCGAGACAACTAATCCTCCCAATCGCGGCACGGCACAACGCGTCTCGTCTCGTCGCAATCGAGACATGGAAAATGCGACTCCGCCCGCGGGCTACGGACGGGATTACGATCCAAGGCATCGTAATCTGCCTCAGAACAAGAATGGACGAACGACGAGTTCAAGGCCAAGAATGGCAAGGAAGATCAGGAACCAGCGTCGAAAGGCTGCGGCACTTATGCGCCCTCGGATTGCTGTTCCGGCCCACATGCCCAGCAATGAGGGAATAACCGCAAGCGCGGACAAGGTGATGTTTCCAAGATGGAAAGCTCCGCCACGAGCCAGGCCCGCCGCAAGCGCAATTGTCGAGACCGTGAACGACAGTCCCAGTGCCTGGATAAGATCGTCTTTGGAAAGACCGAGGGCCTGGATATAGGGAACGGCGGGAATTGTGAACACCCCGGTCACCCCGGTGATTGCGCCGGTTATCAACCCGATAGCAGGCGCCAGTAAACGTTCAAGGCGCGCGGGAACCGACAATGGCTTCGCCCACAGGCTGTACACCGCATAGAGAATCAGGGCTGAACCCAATCCAACACTTGCGTATTCCGTATTGGCACTCGTAAGAAGCCATGCGCCAGCGAGTGTGCCAACCACGATGCCGAGCAACATCAGCCAAAGCCTTTTCAACAGGGCCAGGAAATTCGGCCCCGTGAAGAGCTGCCAAAAATTGGTGACAAAGGATGGAATGACCAGCAGCGAAGCCGCGCTGACTGGCGACGTGATAGCACCGAGGATACCCATCGCGACGGTCGGCAGGCCCATCCCCGATACGCCCTTGACGATCCCGGCGAGGAAGAACGTCAAGGCGACAATCAGAACATGCGGCGAAAGGTAATCATTCATTTTGACTCACTCGGACTGGGCGGTATTGCAATCGCAGGCTTCGAGAGAGCCGATGGCACCCCGCTCCCATGGCGTGGCGGATCCGCAGGCATACCTCGCTCTCATCAAGGCGCCCCCCCTCTAGTTCCTTGTTCTGCCGTTTAAAATCGGCGAGGATGGCGTCTCATGTCGTAAATGTACGCGCGCCAGCCGACCGTCACAATTGGTCATTTCCGATGGGTAGATTCGGTAGAACCGAAGGAAAAGAATTGCGCTTCGATTTAACGGATATGCGGTTGTTCCTGACGGTGGTGGAACAAGGCAGCCTTACCAAGGGCGCCGAGAGCATGAACCTGGCTCTCGCTTCCGTGAGCGAACGCATTTCAGGAATGGAGTCTTCGCTTGGCGCGCAGCTCTTGGAGCGAAACAGGCGGGGGGTGACCACGACCGCGGCCGGTGATGCCCTGATCCGCCATGCCCGTTTGATCCTGGGCCAAGTGGAGCAGATGCGTGGAGAACTGCGCACCTACGGCACCGGCCTGAAAGGGCGCATCAGGCTCTTGTCCAACACGGCTGGGTTGGCTGCTTTTCTACCGGATCGACTCGGTCGATTCCTGGTGGCTTATCCGGACCTTTCCATCGATCTCAATGAATGGCCAAGCGCCGAGATTGCCGTTGCCATCGCGGAAGGTCGTGCTGATTTAGGAGTTGTAGCCGACATCGCTGATTTGGCGGCGTTGCAGACTAGGGTTATTGCGCAAGACCAGCTCGTCGTCGTGGTGAGCAAAACGCATCGCATCAGCGATCAACCATCGATAGCTTTCGCGGACGTCGTGAGTGAGCCGTTCGTCGGCTTGTCCGACGCCGCGCTGGAAGCTCACTTGGGAGAACGAGCAGCCCGACTAGGTCGCCAGATTTACTACCGCATTCAACTCAGACGGATTGAGCACGTCGCAATGTTGGTTGAGTCTGGTGTCGGGATCGCGATTCTGTCGGAGGCCTCCACCAAGGATTTGGGGCACCTGGGCGTGGCAATGGTGCCGCTGCGAGACCCCTGGGCGCTTAGGCAGCTTCATCTTTGCGCGCGTGATTTCTCCGCACTCACGCCCCACGCCAGCTTGCTCGCCCAACAGCTGATGGAGCCGAGGGCCGCTATCCCTTAAGCGTTGTGGCGGGCGCAACCCGCTATTTGGGATAGCAAATTGGAGCGGGTGATGGGAATCGAACCCACGCTTGAGGCTTGGGAAGCCGCCGTTCTACCATTGAACTACACCCGCGAAGGCCGTACCGCCAAGAACCACCAGCAGCAGGGAGCCGGATTATAGCGCGCCGCCCAGAAGCACTACCGTGGGGCAATCCCCATCCCACCCCCACCCTCCCGGCACTCCCAGCCCATCTACAATTACGGGCTATGAACACCACCCCGATATCCGACGCCGACGAGCCTCCCTCGTCGCCGCTAGCCTCCCCCACCCACCTTGCCCAGGCGTCCACCGACGACGCCCCGGACAGCCCGGGCGCGACCCACATCCGTAGTTTTGTCCACCGGCGCGGCCACATCACGCAAGGCCAGCGTGATGCCCTGGAACGCCTGCTGGAACAATGGTCCATCCCCTACTCGCCGCGCACGCTGAACCCGGCCACGGTCTTTGCCCGCCAGGCTCCCACCATCCTGGAGATCGGCTTCGGCATGGGTGAGACCACGGAACGCATCGCCCTGGACCGCCCCGGCGACAATTTCCTGGGCGTGGAAGTCTTCAACGCCGGCGTGGGCTCGCTGCTCAAACGCATCGAGGCCTCCTCCCTGCAAAACATCCGCATCATCCAGCACGACGCGGTGGAAGTGCTGCGCGACATGATCGCCCCCAATTCCCTGGACGGCGTGCACATCTACTTTCCGGACCCCTGGCCCAAGAAGCGGCATCACAAGCGCCGGCTGATCCAGCCGCCTTTCGTCGCCCTGCTGGCCAGCCGCGTGAAGCCGGGAGCCTATGTGCATTGCGCCACCGACTGGGAACACTACGCCCAGCAAATGCTCGAAGTACTGAGCGCCGAGCCGCAACTGAGCAACACCGCGGACGGCTACGCGCCACGCCCCGAATTCCGTCCGCAGACCAAGTTCGAAACCCGCGGCCTGCGCCTGGGTCACGGCGTCTGGGACCTTATGTTCAAGCGAGTCGCCTGAATGCTATTCCCCGCTATCGAACCTTATCGCCACGGCATGCTGGATACCGGCGACGGCCACCAGGTGTACTGGGAGCTGTGCGGAAATCCCAACGGCAAGCCGGCCGTCTTTCTGCATGGAGGCCCGGGCAGCGGCTGCTCGCCGGTGCACCGGCAGTTATTCGATCCGGCCCAGTACAACGTGCTGCTGTTCGACCAGCGCGGCTGCGGCCGTTCGCGCCCGCATGCCAGCCTGGAGCACAACACCACCTGGCATCTGGTCGACGACATCGAACGCCTGCGCAGCGAGATCGTGGGCGCGGACAGCTGGCTGGTGTTCGGCGGATCGTGGGGATCCACCCTGGCGCTGGCCTACGCGCAGAAGCACACCGATCGGGTCTCCGGACTGATCCTGCGCGGGATCTTTACCGTACGCCGTTCCGAAGTGCAGTGGTATTACCAACACGGCGCCTCCCAGCTTTTTCCGGACCTGTGGGAAGAGTATCTGGCGCCCATCCCGCCGGAAGAGCAGGCCGATCTGGTGCAGGCCTATCACCGCCGGCTGACCGGCAGCGATCCGGTCGCGCAGCTGACCGCGGCCAAGGCATGGAGCCGGTGGGAAGACAGCACGATTACGATGCTGCCCAGCACACGCCACCAGCAGAGTCACGCGGGCGACCAGGCGGCGCTGGCCTTCGCCCGCATCGAGAACCACTATTTCGTGAACGAAGGCTTTATGGAAGAAGGCCAGCTGATCCGTGACGCGCACAAGCTGCGCGCGGTGCCCGGCGTGATCGTGCAGGGGCGGTACGATGCTTGCACGCCCGTGCGCACCGCTTGGGATCTGCATCGTGCCTGGCCGGAAGCGCGGCTGCACATCGTTCCCGATGCGGGGCACGCTTTCGACGAGCCGGGGATACTTGCTCATCTACTGGACGCCACCAATCGCTATGCGGCAACGGGCCGTCCCTGAGCCGGCAGGCAGCACATCATGATGAATATTCAATTGAACGGCGAACCGCGGCAGATTGCCGTGGACACAACCGTGCTCGGCTTAATGGAACTGCTGGGCTATGCCGGCAAGCGCGTGGCCGTCGAAAAGAACGGCGAAATTGTTCCTAAAAGTCAGCACGCTGAGACGGTCTTGAAACAAAACGACAAGCTGGAGATCGTAGTGGCCGTGGGCGGGGGTTAATTCCGCCAACTGTTACGGCACGGGGCATACCGCAACGGTCATCTCGCAACCAGTTACAACTGATTGGCGGCGTTCGCGCTGCCGCGTCCGCATAATGGGCGCTGCCATCGAACTTCCGCAGCGTGTTCGACGGGCTTGCCGGCGCGGATTTTTCCCCTCCCGCTCCGGTCGCATACGGCCAGGGTAGTAGATCCCTGGCCGCTTTTTTTGTGCGGCGTTCAGCCCATCCCGCCGCCGAAACGCCCCAGCCCTTTCAGCCCGCCCATGGCCCGCATCATCTTGGCCATGCCGCCCTTCTTCATCTGTTTCATCATCCCCTGCATCTGCTCGAACTGGTTGAGCATGCGATTGACTTCCTGCACCGGCACACCGGCGCCCGCGGCGATGCGGCGCTTGCGCGATGCCTTGATCAGCTCCGGCTTGGCGCGCTCGGCGGCCGTCATGGAATTCAGGATGCCTTCGGTGCGGCGCAGCTGCTTGTCGGCCTGGCCGCTCTGCAGCTGACCGGCGGCCTGCTGGAACTGGGCGGGCAGTTTTTCCAGCAGCGAGCTCATGTCGCCCATTTTCTTGACCTGGCCCAGTTGCTCGCGGAAGTCGTTCAGGTCGAACTTGTTGCCGGACTTGAGCTTGGTCGCCAGCTTTTGCGCTTCGGCGATGTCGATATTGCGCTGCGCCTGCTCGACCAGCGAGACGATGTCGCCCATGCCCAGCACGCGCTGGGCCATGCGATCCGGGTAGAAGGCTTCCAGGCCATCCAACTTTTCCGAAACGCCGACGAATTTCAGGGGTTTGCCGGTCACGTGCCGAACGGACAGGGCGGCGCCGCCACGGGCGTCGCCGTCCAGCTTGGTAAGCACCACGCCGGTCAGCGGCAAGGCATCGGCAAAGGCGCGCGCGGTGTTGACGGCGTCCTGGCCCTGCATGGCGTCAACCACGAACAGCGTTTCCACGGGGTTGACCAGGTCATACAGGGCGCGGATTTCGCGCATCATCGCCTCGTCAATGCCCAGACGGCCGGCCGTATCGACGATCAGGACGTCGTAGTGGTACCGGCGGGCATGGTCGACGGCGTTGCGCGCGATGTCTTCCGGCTTCTGGCTGGGGTCGGAGGGCAGGAAATCGACGCCCACCTGTTCGGCGACGGTTTTCAACTGCTCGATGGCGGCGGGACGATAGACGTCGGCGCTGACCACGGCGACTTTCTTTTTGCCAGTCTTGCGGCCGTTCTGTACGTGGTTGCCCTCGGACAACCAGCGCGCCAGCTTGCCGGTGGTGGTGGTTTTACCGGCGCCTTGCAGGCCGGCCATCAGGATGACGGCGGGCGGCTGCACCGCCAGCGAGAGTTCGCCGGCATCCTGGCCCAAGTCGCCCCCCATCAGGGCGGTCAGTTCCTTGTGGACGATGCCGACCAGCGCCTGCCCGGGGCTGAGGCTGTTGGCGACTTCCTCGCCCAGCGCCTTTTCTTTGACACGCGCGACAAAGTCACGGACCACCGGCAAAGCCACGTCGGCTTCCAGCAGGGCCATACGCACTTCGCGCAGCATCTCCTGGGTATTGGCTTCGGTCAGCCGGGCTTCCCCGCGCAGGGTCTTGACGACGCGCGACAAGCGTTGAGTAAGGTTATCGAGCATGAGATGCGTTTCCGCTTAAACTATTCGGCTGGCAGGGGCCGGCACAGCGCATATCGCGCCGGCACGCGCAGTACCGGCAACCGGCCGGATTGACCCGCGCGCGGGCCCCATCGAGAACAACAACGGTTCCTATGTCTTCAGGCATTGTATTTCACGCGGTCGCCGCGCTGGCGTACGCGGTGCTGGGCGCGTCCCTTTGGCGCCGATTGGCGGGCGCGGATGGTATCCAGCATGCGGGGCGGGTTGCCCGGGTTTGCCTGACGGGGGCCCTGTTCCTGCAGGGCGTGGCGCTGTACCAGTCGCTTCTGGGCGGGCCCTATCTATTCATCGGCTGGGCGCTGGCACTCTCGGCCGCGATCTGGCTGGGCATGGTGATTTTCTGGCTGGAAAGCCTGGTCGTGCGCATCGACGGCCTGCTGCTTCTGCTGCTGCCGGCAGCGGCCTTCGTGTGCGTGCTGGCGGGCGCCTTCCCCCAGGGGCAGGTGGTGCCGCATGCCAATAATTCCTGGCTGCGCATCCATCTGGTGATCGCGTTGATGGCCTACGGGCTGATGACGGTCGCCGCCATGCAGGCCATGCTGATGGCGCTGCTGGACCGCCACCTGCATCGTCCGCAGCAACCGGCCGACGGCAATAACCTGATGGCCAAGGTACTGGACGTGCAACCGCCGCTGCTCATGCAGGAACGCCTGTTGTTCCGCATCATTTCAATCGGCTTTGCGG
The DNA here is from genome assembly GCA_035493915.1 of Bordetella sp. Lineage (GTDB taxonomy): Bacteria > Pseudomonadota > Gammaproteobacteria > Burkholderiales > Burkholderiaceae_B > Bordetella_C. The sequence continues at coordinate 6,627 of DATJHN010000150.1, read as the reverse complement.
TGCTTACGCTGACGGTCATCACAGGGTCGGTAGCTTCGTATATGCTGACTCAGCGCGTGCTGCCGTTCGACCACAAGACGGTTTTCACGCTGCTGTCGTGGCTGACCTTCGGCGTGCTACTGCTGGGCCGCTACCGGAAGGGATGGCGCGGCCGGGTGGCGCTCAGATGGACGCTGTCGGGTTTCGCCTTGCTGCTGCTGGCGTATACGGGCAGCCGGTTCGTGCTGGAAGTTCTGTTACATCGGGGTTGAAGTGGGCAAGCTGATTTTCTGGATCATCGTTGTGCTGGTGGCGCTGACCATCGCGCGCATCGCCGCCCGCATCAACGTCCGTAATAGCGCCCGCAACAATCAGGGCGCCAGGCCGGCACAACCGCCGCGTGGCCGCCCTGCGCCGGCCGGACGCGCCGTGCCGGCCGAACAGATGGTGCGCTGCGCGCACTGCGGCATACACCTGCCCCGCTCCGAGGCCGCGCTGATCGGCGGCCGTACGTGGTGCAGCCAGGAGCACGCGCGGCTCGGGGAAAGACACTAACGAAAGGACACGTTGGCGGTATGGCCTTGCAACTCGATCGGCATGGATGGTTGAAACCCGCGCGTGACGTCACGCGCGCGCCCTCGCCCAACTACGATTGCCGGCCACCGGGGGCCACCGTGTCGCTGCTTGTCATGCACAACATCAGCCTGCCGCCGGGAGAATTCGGCGGTCCGCACGTGCATGGACTCTTTCTGAATCAACTGGACTACGAGGCGCATCCCTGGCTGGAACAGCTGCGTGGTTTGCGCGTATCCGCGCATTTTTTCGTGCGGCGTGACGGCGCGATCGTGCAGTTCGTGAGCACCGAAAGCCGCGCCTGGCATGCCGGCGTATCGAGCTTCGAAGACCGCGAGCGTTGCAACGATTTTTCCATCGGCATCGAACTGGAAGGCACGGATGTCCTGCCTTATACCGATGCGCAATATGCGGCGCTGGCGCGGCTGGCGCCCGCATTGACGTCGCGCTATCCCCTGCGGTCGGTGCGCGGTCATTCGGACATCGCGCCGCTACGCAAGACAGACCCGGGGCCGGCGTTCGAGTGGGCGCGCTTCGGTCATCTGAGCGGGTTCGCCAGGCGCGCGTTGCCTGGACGGTGAACGCCCACGCTGCATAGTCGTGGCAGACAAGGCGGGCTCCTGCTTCCCTGCCCGCGTTCCATCCCCGTGCATAGGGGATGGAACGCCGTGTCCTGAGTAGTCCATGCAGGAGGACTAGAATCCCACGCAGGAGAAAGGACAGACAAGCGCCAACACAAGGACAGGCCTTTATGAATGCCGACACGCCGCGCGACGCGGCACTGATCGCCCTGGACTGGGGCACATCATCGCTACGCGCCTACCGCATGAATGCGGGCGGCGGCATCCTGGATACCCGCCATCTGCCCTGGGGCATCATGCGGCTGCCGGCACCGCCCGCCAAGGCCCCCGCGCCATCCGTGCCGGCCTCAGGCCTCGAACCTGCATCCGAGCAAACTTCCGGCCTCAAACCGGCAGTCGGACAGGCCTCCGGCTTCGAACTGGCCTTCGAACAGGCCTGCGGCGACTGGCTGCGCGCCGCGCCCGGCCTGCCGGTGATCGCCTGCGGCATGGTGGGCAGCGCCCAGGGCTGGGCCGAGGCCGCCTATCTGGATATCCCCGCCGATCCCCGCGCCATCGGCGCGCGCCTGACCGAAGTGGACACCCGGCGCGGCGCCACGCTGCGCATCATCCCCGGCCTGCTGCAGCGCCAGGGCCTGCCGAATGTGATTCGCGGCGAAGAAACCCAGGTGGTGGGCGTGATCGATAGCCTGCCCGACGCTGTCGACGATCTGCTGGTCGGCCTGCCCGGCACCCATTGCAAATGGGTGCGCGTGCGCGGCGGCCGCATCGTCGAATTCGACACGTTCATGACCGGCGAGGTCTATGCCGCCCTGCGTGGGCATACCATCCTGGGCCGCACCATGGCCGACCGCGCCTCGCCCGACGATGCCGCGTTCCAGCGTGGCCTGGAAATTGCGGGATCCCCTTTAGGCCGGGGCGGCGTGCTGTCGACGATTTTCAGTACGCGCGCGCTGGGACTGACGGGACAGCTGACGCCGGACGCCCAGCCGGATTATTTGTCCGGCCTGCTGATAGGTCATGAAATCGGCGCGCTACGCGCGCTGCTGGATGCGCGCGGCATGCCGTCGCGCATCGTCCTGTGCGGCGACGAAGACTTGTGTCGCCGCTATGCGAGCGCTTTGCCGCGCTTCGGCCTGCCCGCACCCACCCTTGCGGGGCAGGCTGCGCCGCGCGGTCTGTGGCGGCTCGCCATGTCGGCCGGCCTCCTCGGCCGACCCTGAACCGCAACAAGGAATCCATATGCCTCCACCAACTCCTTCCGCGCAATCGCCCCTGAGAACCGCGATGATCGACTGCGGCCTGATCGCCATCCTGCGCGGCATCAAGCCCACCGAGGCCGAAGCCGTCGGCGACGCCCTGTACCAGGCCGGCTTCCGCATTATCGAAGTCCCGCTGAACTCACCCGAGCCACTGACCAGCATCCGCCAGCTACGGCAGGCGCTGCCGCTTGATTGCATGATCGGCGCCGGCACGGTGCTCGATCCGGCCATCTGCCCGGAAATCGTCAAGGCCGGCGGCGAGATCGTCGTCATGCCGCACAGCGATCCGCGCGTCATCCGCGCCGCAAAGTCCGCGCTGATGGAGTGCTGTCCGGGCGTCGCCACTCCCACCGAGGCATTCGCCGCGTTGGCGGCAGGCGCCGACCTGCTGAAGATGTTCCCCGCCGAACAACTCGGGCCGGCGGTGCTGAAGGCCTGGCGCGCGGTCATCCCCAACGATGTACCGCTGGTGCCCGTGGGGGGTGTCACCCCGGCACGCATCGCCGAATATGCACAAGCCGGTGCATCCGGCTTCGGCCTGGGTTCCGCGCTGTACAAGCCCGGCATGAACGCCAGCGACGTCGCGGCCAACGCGCGCGACTTCGTGGCGGCATGGCGCAACGCCTATCCCCAAGCCAGACAGCAGGCATGAAAAGTACCGGGCTCGCGCTTACCGAGCGGTAATTTTCACTGGCAATCACTCAAAATAAAACGGCGGATTACCGCTCGGTAATCCGCCGTCCGACTGCTGGATATTCGGCTCACGCCTTCATCAACAACCCATTCATCCGCTTCACGAAAGCCGCGGGATCGGTCAGCTGCGCGCCTTCGGCCAGCATGGCCTGGTCCAGCAGCAGCTGGGCCCAGTCCTCGAAGTCGGCATCCACCGCGTTGCGTACCCGCTCCACCAGGCCGTGCTCGGGGTTGATTTCCAGCGTGGGCTTCACCGTGGGCGCTTCCTGTCCCGCCGCCTTCAGCATGCGCAGCAGATTCGGGCTGAGTTCGTTCTGGCCCACCACGATGCAGGCGGGTGAATCGACCAGGCGCAGGGTAACGCGCACATCGGCCACCTTGTCGCCCAGGGCGGTTTTCAGGCGCTCGACCAGCGGCTTGAAGGATTCCTGCACTTCGGCCTGGCGCTTCTTTTCCTCGTCGTCCGCCAACGCGTCCAGGTCCAGGCCGCCCTTGGCCACCGACACCAGCGACTTGCCGTCGAATTCGCGCAGGTACGACAGCATCCATTCATCGACGCGGTCGGACAGCAGCAGGACTTCGATGCCCTTCTTGCGGAAGATCTCCAGATGGGGGCTGTTCTTCGCCGCCGCATAGGTGTCAGCCGTGACGTAGTAGATCTTGTCCTGGCCTTCCTTCATGCGCGACACGTAGTCGGCGAAGGACACCGTCTGCGCGGCGTCCTCGTTGTGCGTGGAGGCGAAGCGCAGCAGCTTGGCGATGCGTTCCTGATTGGCGGTGTCTTCGCCGGTGCCTTCCTTCAGCACCATGCCGAACTCATTCCAGAACAACGCGTAGTCGTCCTTGCGGTTTTCCGCCAGGTCTTCCAGCAGCGACAGCACGCGCTTGGAAGAGCCTTCGCGTATGGCACGCACATCGCGGCTTTCCTGCAGGATCTCGCGCGATACGTTCAAGGGCAGATCGGCCGAGTCGATCACCCCGCGCACAAAGCGCAGGTACATCGGCAGCAGCTGTTCGGCGTCATCCATGATGAACACGCGCTTGACGTACAGCTTCACGCCGCGGCGCGCGTCGCGATCCCACATGTCCATCGGCGCATGCTTGGGCACGTACAACAGCTGCGTGTATTCGCTGCGGCCTTCCACGCGGTTGTGCGTCCAGGCCAAGGGGTCGTCGTAGTCGTGAGCGACGTGCTTGTAGAACTCGCGGTATTGCTCTTCCGTGATGTCGTTCCGCGACCGGGTCCACAGCGCGCTGGCCTGGTTAACCGTTTCCAGTTCATCCTTGCGGACCTGCTCGCCTTTTTCCGCGTCCCATTCTTCCTTGGCCATGCGGATGGGCAGCGAGATATGGTCGGAGTAATGGCGCAGGATCTCGCGCAGCTTCCAGCCGCTAAGCAGTTCGTCTTCGTCCGCGCGCAGATGCAGGATGACGTCGGTACCGCGCCCGGCTTTCTCTACCTGGGCGATGGTGAACTCGCCTTCACCATCCGATTCCCAGCGGATCGCCTGGTCGGCGGGAACGCCGGCGCGACGGCTGAGCACCGTGACCTTGTCGGCCACGATGAACGACGAATAAAAGCCGACACCGAACTGCCCGATCAACTGGGCGTCCTTTTGATTATCGCCGGTCAGCTTGGAGAAGAATTCGCGCGTGCCGGAACGGGCGATCGTACCCAGGTTGGCCACGGCTTCCTCGCGCGACAGGCCGATGCCGCTGTCCGAAATCGTGACCGTGCGCGCGGCCTTGTCGTAGTCCACCCGGATACCCAGCTCCGGGTCGCCATCCATCAGCGCGGGGTTGTCGATCGCCTCGAAGCGCAGCTTGTCACAGGCATCGGATGCGTTCGAAACCAGTTCGCGCAGAAAGATTTCCTTGTTGCTGTACAGGGAATGGATCATGAGGTGAAGCAATTGCTTCACTTCTGCCTGGAAGCCCAGGGTTTCCGATGCGGAATGGGATGTGGTTTCGCTCATCGTGTCGAAATCTCGATATCTGTGGTTGTGGGAACGGCGGCCATCTGTGCCGCCGCCGGGCAGGGCCGGCGCGCGCGGGGCGACTGGCCGCCTGAAGTATGAGGGCGGAGACAAGTTTATCAAGTGGGCTATAATGCCGACCTTTCCGCCACGCAGCGTCTGGTTGCACGGTCCAGCCCGGAAATCCATTCGGGCATTACGTATGGACCAAAAGCCATTCTTCAAAACCGGCACCTCGCCGGCCGTGGATCCGTCCGTCAGGACGTCCTCCACTGGAATGGACAGCAAGCCTGCAGATGCCTGCGCACGACCTGCCCGGGTGGTGAAATTGGTAGACGCAGGGGACTCAAAATCCCCCGCCGCAAGGCGTGCCGGTTCGATTCCGGCCCCGGGCACCATCTCGAAATTCTTCATATAAATCAAAAAATTAGAAGAATTCAGATCGACAGCTCCAGACCGGAGAATTCTCGAAGATGAACCGCTGGGATTTCGGCAATCGCCCAAGTCAGGCACACTCCAGCAGACGCACCGGATTCAGCGGATCCATCCAGGTCAACATTCCTTATCGAGGTTTCCTATGGACTATCAACTGAAGAACAAGCAAGCCCTTGTCAGCGGTTCGACCAAGGGCATTGGCTTTGCCACCGCGCTGGCCCTGACACGCGAGGGCGCGCACGTCATCATTAATGGCCGTACTGAAGCCTCCGTCACCGACGCCACTGCGCGGCTGAAAACGGAAGTGCCTTCGGCGCAGGTTACCGGCTTCGCCGGAGACCTGTCCAAGCCAGACGAGATCGCAAAGCTGGTAGACCGTCATCCAAAGGTCGATATCCTGGTCAACAATCTCGGTATCTTTGACCCCAAGCCGTTTGAAGAGATCCCCGATGAAGACTGGCAACGCTTCTTCGACGTGAACGTCATGTCTGGCGTTCGCCTGTCTCGCGCTTACCTGCCCGGGATGAAACAGCGCGGTTGGGGCCGCATCGTCTTCATCAGCAGCGAAAGCGGAATCCAGATTCCGGTCGAGATGATTCACTACGGCATGACCAAGACGGCCCAACTTGCGCTCTCGCGTGGGCTGGCGGAGTCTTGCGCCGGAACAGGCGTTACCGTCAATTCCGTGCTGCCTGGGCCGACGAACTCCGAAGGAGTGAGCGACTTCATCAACAAGCTGTCTGGCGGCGAATCGTTCGAGGCGTTCGAGAAAAAATTCTTCGAACAGGCGCGCCCCTCTTCCCTGTTGAAGCGCTTCATTACCCCGGAAGAGGTCGCAAACATGGTGGCTTACGTCTGCTCGCCCGCGGCATCGGCAACCACCGGCGCCGCGCTGCGCGTTGATGGAGGCGTCGTCAGGAGCGCATTCTGACGGGCATGTCCTACAAGCACGGAGCTAACATTAGCCGCCGTGCGTGACGAACTCGATGCCGTATTGAATCGGATACACCTGGACGAAAGATCATGATTACCGTCACCTGCATTTCATCGATGGCGACGAAACGCCTGTTGGAAGAAGCCGCATCAGACTTCCAATCCCGAGAGGGAATTTCCGTAAAGCTCGAATCG
>DATJHN010000149.1:0-6400 GCA_035493915.1 Bordetella sp. | reverse complement strand
CCGGCCAAGTACCCGCCGACCACGTCGGGAGAACACCTGCGCGCCATGTTCGTGACCACGCAGAACGCGACCATGTAGGCACGCACTGCTGGCACGCACAGCGTGCACGGCCGCGCCGGCGGCGACTCCCCCGGAGGGAATCGCCGGCGTGGCGCCCAAAAATGGCATGGATATTGCTTGGCCCGAGGGGCTTCGTTTTCCGGACGAAATCAGCGCCGTTGCAGTGCATACCGACCGGCGCGGTCCCGTATTTGAAAGGTCACCCATGCGCATCCATTTCCCTTCATTTTTCCCTCGCCAGACGGCCGCCCGCATCCTGGGCATGGCCGCATTCGCCATCGGCCTTGCCGCCTCTCCAGTCGGTGCTGCCCACGCCGCTTATCCCGACCATGCCATCCAGCTGGTGATCTCTTTCCCGCCCGCCGGGGCGAGCGATATTCTCGCGCGCGCCATCGGCCAAAAGCTGTCCGCCGAACTCAAGCAATCCGTCATCGTCGAGAACCGTCCCGGCGCGGGCGGAGCCATCGGCCTGCAAGCCGCGGCCAAGGCGGCGCCCGATGGCTACACGCTTTATCTGGCGGCGGTCACCAATGTGGCCATCGCCGCCGCGCTGTATCCCAACTGGCCAGCCGACTTGACCAAGGATTTCACGCCCATTGCCGGCGTGGGCATCGTCCCGCACATCCTGGTCGTGCCGTCTTCCCTGCCGGTGAACAATGTCGGTGAACTCGTGTCCTACCTGAAAGCCAAGCCCGGCGCGTACAATTTCGCATCGCAAGGAACCGGCACGCTGTCGCACCTGGAATCCGAATTGTTCGCCCTGAAAACCGGCGTGAAGGTCACGCATATCCCGTACAAGGGCAGCGGCCAGGCACTGCCCGAACTGGTGTCGGGTTCGTCCAGCTTCATGTTCGACAGCATTCCCGGCTCCATGCCGCTCATCCAGGCCGGCAAACTGAAAGTGCTGGCCGTGGCCTCCGGGTCCCGGGTCGGCCAGTTGCCCGACGTGCCGACCATGAAGGAAGCTGGCATAGCAGGCGTGCAGGCGGATAACCTATTCGGTTTCGTCGCGCCCAAGGGCACGCCTCCCGCCGTTGTGGATACCATCGCCCAGGCGCTGCGCAAGGTACTCGCATTGCCCGAGCTCAAGTCGGCCATGTCGACGCAGGGCGCGGAATTGGCCTACACCCCGGCGGCGCCTTTCGCGGAAGCCGTCGCGAAAGAATTCAAGACGTGGGCTGACGTGGTCCAGGAAGCCCATATTTCCATCCAATAGCCCCACGGAGTCGCCGTCGCCATGTCGCAATCCAAGCCGGAATTCTGGTCCTTCCCCTACACCTCGCAGCGCATGCCGGTACTGGCCGACAACGTCGTCAGCACCTCGCAACCCCTGGCCGCCAGCGCCGGGCTGAGCATGCTGATGCGCGGCGGCAATGCCATGGACGCGGCGCTGGCCACGGCCATCGCGCTGACGGTGGTGGAACCCTGCATGAACGGCATCGGCGGCGATGCTTTCGCGCTGATCTGGGACGGCAAGGAACTGCACGGCCTGAATGCCAGCGGCCGCGCGCCGGCGGCATGGACGCCGGACCGCTACGCGCACCTGGACAGCATGCCGTTCCGCGGCTGGGACGCGGTAACGGTGCCGGGCACGGTATCGGCCTGGCGCGCCACCAGCGACCGCTTCGGCTCGCTGCCCTTCGAAGACCTGTTCGAACCCGCCATCCGCCTGGCACGCGACGGCTACCTTGTATCCCCGACCGTGCAGCGGCAGTGGCAAGCGCAAGTACCTGGTCTTATCGGGCAACCGGGCTACGCCGAATCCTTCGCCCCGAATGGCCGCGCACCGCTGCCCGGCGAGCGCTTCATCTGTCCCGGCCAGGCGCAGACGCTCGAAAAAATCGCCCGCAGCAAGGGCGAAGCCTTCTATCACGGCGAGTTGGCCGCCGCCATCGCGGCGCATGCGCGCAACACCGGCGGCAGCATCACCGAGGCCGACCTGGCGGCCCACCGCGCCGACTGGGTCGAGCCCATCCGCATGAAATACCGCGACCTGGAGCTGGTTGAAATCGGCCCCAACGGCCAGGGCATCGGCGCGCTGATGGCGCTGGGCATGCTGGACACACTGGATCTGGGTGGACTGGCGGTCGATTCCGCGGCCAGCGTGCACCTGCAGCTGGAAGCCATGAAGCTCGCCTTCGCGGACATGTACGCCTATGTCGGCGATCCGGCAGCCATGACGGAAGTCACCGCCGAACATCTGCTGGATCGCGACTACCTGGCACGCCGCGCACGCGCCATCGATCCGCGCCGCGCCTCGTATCCCGGCGTGGGCAATCCGCACGGCGGCGGCACGGTCTACCTGACGGCAGCCGACCGCAACGGCATGATGGTTTCCTTCATCCAGTCGAACTTCAAGGGCTTCGGCTCGGGTGTGGTGGTCCCCGGCACGGGCATCGCGCTGCACAACCGCGGCTGGGGCTTCAGCACGCGCGCCGGCCATCCGAACCAGGTAGCTCCGGGCAAGCGGCCCTTCCACACCATCATCCCCGGCTTCGTGATGCGCGGCGGCCAGCCCATGATGACGCTGGGTTTGATGGGCGGGTCGATGCAGGCGCAGGGCCACACCCAGGTCCTTTGCCGGCTGGCCGACTACGGCCAGAACCCGCAGGCCGCCAGCGACGCGCCGCGCTGGCGCATCAAGGATGACAACCGCGGTGTGGCGATGGAATGGAATACGCCGGCGGACACCCTGCAGGGGCTGAAGGACCTGGGCCACGACATTACGCAGTCGCCGCGCTTCGACACGGAATTCGGCTGCGCGCAGATGGCGCTGCGCCTGGACGCCGGCGGCTACCTGGCGGCGTCCGATCATCGCAAGGATGGCTACGCCGTGGGCTGCTGAAGCAGCCGGCTCGCCCCAACCCGGCGTGTCCCATCGCCCGAAAAGAGGGGCACAGGCATGTCCAAGAGCCGACGAGCCCGCACAAAACCCGATTGACGCCCGCCATCCCGGCGGGTAAACCTGGGCCGCCGGTCCGGTTTCGCTCGCACCAGCCGGATCGACTAAGAACCACGCCGCGCGACCCGTCCCGCACAGCACGCCGCAACAGCGCTGCTTACGCCGGGGCGGCACCGCCCGGCGCCGGACATACAAAAAGGCATCCCGCGCCAACGGGACCATCATGCCTACCCAGGAGACAGACAATGAAAACCCCGTTTGTGCGGTTTGCCTTGCTGCTGTGCCTCGCTGTCATCAGTTCGCTGGTCGTCGCACCTGTCCAAGCCCAGAACATCTCCATCGCCACCGGCGGCACGGGCGGGGTGTATTACCCCATCGGCGGCGGCATCGCCGCCGTGTTGTCCAAGAAAGTGCCCGGCATGGAAGCCACCGCCGAAGTCACCGGCGGATCGGTCGACAACCTGAAGCTGATCGACGGCGATGCCACCTACATCGGCATGAGCATGTCCGACGCCGCGCTGGACGCCTATCGCGGCCAGGACAAGTTCAAGGGCGGCAAAGTGCCGCTGCGCACGCTGATGATCATGTACCCCAACCGCATGCACGTGGTGACGGTACAGGGCAAGGGCATCGAGACCGTGGCGGACCTGAAGGGCAAGCGCATCTCGACGGGATCGCCGGGCAGCGCCACCGAGGTCATGGCCTTTCGCATGCTGGAGGCCGCGGGGCTGGATAAGGACAAGGACGTCAAGCGCGAGCGCCTGGGCGTGGCCGAATCGGTCAATGCCATCAAGGACAACAAGATCGACGCCTTCTTCTGGGTCGGCGGCCTGCCCACCGCCGCCGTCACGGATCTGGCGAATACACCGGGCACGACGCTGAAAATGATAGACAACGCCAACCTGGTTGCCGCGATGAACAAGAAGTACGGCAACCTGTACATCGAGGACACCATCTCCAAGACCACCTATCGCGGCATGGACAAGGACAACAAGCAGGCCACGGTCATGAACATCCTGGTCGCCAACGAAAAAATGCCCGACCAGGTTGCCTACAACATCGTCAAGACCATCTTCGAAAGCCGCGACGAGCTGATCGCCGTCCACAAGGACACGGCGGACTTCAAGCTTGAAAGCCAGAAATCGGCCGCGACGCCGGTGCCCTTCCATCCGGGCGCCGTCAAGTACTACACGGAACGCGGCTTCAGCCTGGATTGAAACGCACGGCGGCGGCCCGCGGCTGCGACGGCCAACACCATCGGCCACGCCCTTAGCCGCCCGCGCCGGCCGCCGCCATCATCCGCCCCACCCGTACAGGGAGTCCGCAGCATGAGCAATGCAGCACGATTGGACGCGCCCGCCGTCGTCGATGACGAGGCGCTGCGCAAGGCCGAGGAATTCATCGAGCAGGAAGAAGGCGCGACCAACCGGTTGACCGGCCGGCTGGGTGCATTCGTCGCCATCGTCGCCGTGGCGATGTCGCTGTTTCACCTGTATGCCGCCTATGCCATCGTGCCGACGCAGATACTGCGTCCCGTGCATGTAGCCTTCGTGCTCTTCCTGTGTTTCATGATGTTCCCCCTGTCGCGGCGCTTTCGCCATCGCGTCATGATCTGGGACTGGGCCCTGGCGCTGCTGGCCATCGCCATCGTCGTCTACCTGATCGCGGGCGGCGACGATTTCACCGACCGCAATACGCGACCACAACCTTGGGACATTTTCTTCGGCGCCGCGCTGATCCTGCTGGTGATGGAGGCCATGCGCCGCTCCATAGGCTGGATCCTGCCGGTCATCTGCATATGTTTTTTGCTGTATGCATTCCTGGGACCTTACCTGCCGCATCCGTGGACGCATCGCGGCTACAGCATCGCGCGGCTGGTCGGCTTCATGTACATGACGCTGGAAGGAATTTTCGGCGTGGCGGTGGACGTGGCATCATCGCTCATCATCCTGTTCACGATCTTCGGCGCTTTCCTGCAGCTATCAGGCGCGGGGCGCTTCTACATCGATTTCTCGTTCTCGGCGATGGGCGGCAAGCCGGCCGGCGCGGGGCGCACGGTGGTACTGGCGTCCTTCCTGCTGGGCGGCCCGTCGGGATCGGGCGTGGCGACCACGGTCACCCTGGGGACAGTGTCGTGGCCCATGCTCGCCAAGGTCGGCTACGCGCGCGACGCCGCCGGGGGTCTGCTGGCGGCGGGCGGACTGGGCGCCATCATCTCGCCGCCCGTCATGGGCGCGGCCGCCTTCATCATCGCCGAGTTCCTGAAGATCTCGTACCTGGATGTCCTGCTGATGGCGGTCATTCCCACCATCCTGTTCTACCTGGCGCTGTTCCTGATGGTGGAGATCGACGTACGCAAGTACGGCATGAGCCAAACCGTCTTCGCCAAGGTCGATACGGTGTGGAACCTGACGCGCCATTACTGGTTCCATTTCCTGTCGCTGATATCCATCGTCGTCTTCATGCTGCTGGGGTTCTCGCCGGTGCTGTCGGTGTTCTGGGCCATCGTCGTGTCCTTCCTGGCCAGCTTCCTGCGCGCCGACACGGCGATGATTTCCTACGACCTGTTCCGCGGCCGCGGTTCGCCCGTACAGCACCTGGTGCGCTCGCCGCTGGTGGAAGCGCTGCGCAGCGGATCGATCGGGATGCTGGGCGTGGGCGCCACCTGCGCGGGGGCGGGCATCATCGTGGGGGTGGTCACGCTGACCGGCCTGGGCCTGAAGTTCAGCGGCATCGTCATCGACTACGCGGCGGGCTCGCTGCTGCTGACCGCGATCTACACCGCGCTGGTGGTATGGGTCATAGGCCTGGCGGTACCGGTCACCGCTTCGTACATCATCTGCGCCGTTATCGCCGCGCCGGCGCTGATCAAGCTGGGCGTGCCGGACTACGCGGCGCACATGTTCATCTTCTACTACGCGGTGCTGTCGGAGGTGTCGCCGCCGACGGCCCTGTCGCCATTCGCGGCGGCGGCCATTACCGGGGCCGACCCCTACCGCACGACTATGCAATGCTGGAAGTACACCATTCCGGCCTTCCTGGTGCCTTTCATCTTCGTCCTGGCGCCCAGCGGCCAGGGCCTGCTGCTGATGGGCTCGACCAAGGGACTGGCGGCGGCCAACATCTGGGAAATCGCCGAGGTCACCTTCACCGCGGCGGCCGGCATTTTCGCGCTGGCCGCGGGCTTCCAGGGCTGGCTGCTGGTAAAGGCATCGGCCCTGCAACGCGCCATGTTCCTGGTGGCCGGCTTTGCACTGGTCTATCCGGGAACGATATCCAACGGCATCGGTTTCGCCCTGATACTGATCGCGCTGGCCCTGCAATGGCGTAGCCAGCGGCGCGCCGGCGACGTGGGTGGGGCTGGCCACAAGCCGAATGGGACGGCGGCTGGGTAGGCGGTCTGGGCGATCGCTGACCGTGGGCATCTTGCTGGTGGCG
>DATJHN010000148.1:0-2853 GCA_035493915.1 Bordetella sp. | reverse complement strand
TTGAGAGGAATGTACGATGAAACAGTCAGACAACAAGGCCACCCTAACGTTTTCGAACGGTAGCGCTCCGATTGAATTCCCGATTTACCAGGGTACGGTAGGTCCGGACGTCATCGACATTCGCAAGCTCTACGGCCAATCCGGAATGTTCACGTACGACCCCGGCTTCATGTCGACGGCCGCGTGCTCTTCCGCGATCACTTATATCGACGGCGACAAGGGCGAACTGCTGTATCGCGGCTATCCGATCGAACAACTCGCGGTCAACTGCGATTTCATGGATGTCTGCTATCTGATCCTGAACGGCGAACTGCCCAATCCGGAACAGAAGAAGGATTTCGATTCCCAGGTGACGCATCACACCATGGTGAACGAACAGCTGCATTTCTTCCTGCGCGGCTTCCGCCGCGATGCGCACCCGATGGCGGTGCTGACCGGCCTGGTCGGCGCGCTGTCGGCGTTCTATCACGACTCGCTGGACATCACGAATCCTCAGCACCGCCACATTTCGGCGATCCGCCTGATCGCCAAGATGCCGACGCTGGTCGCGATGGCGTACAAGTACTCGCAGGGCCAGCCTTTCATCTATCCGCAGAACGATCTGTCGTACACCGGCAATTTCCTGCGCATGATGTTCGCCACGCCGTGCGAAGACTACAAGGTGAACGAAGTCGTCGAGCGCGCGCTCGACCGCATCTTCATCCTGCACGCCGACCATGAGCAGAATGCGTCGACGTCGACCGTGCGCCTGTGCGGTTCGTCGGGTACCAACCCCTTTGCCGCCATCGCTGCCGGCGTCGCTTGCCTATGGGGCCCTGCCCACGGCGGCGCGAACGAAGCTTGCCTGCAGATGCTGGAAGAACTGCAGGCCAACGGCGGTGTCGCCAAGGTCGGCGAGTTCATGGAAAAGGTCAAGGACAAGAACTCGGGCGTGCGCCTGATGGGCTTTGGCCACCGCGTGTACAAGAACTATGACCCGCGCGCCAAGCTGATGCAGCAGACGTGCAAGGAAGTGCTGGCCGCGCTGAACCTGGAAAACGATCCGCTGTTCAAGCTGGCCATGGAGCTGGAGCGTATCGCGCTGGAAGATCCGTACTTCGTCGACCGCAAGCTGTACCCGAACGTGGACTTCTACTCGGGCATCGTGCAGCGCGCCATCGGCGTGCCGACCGCGCTGTTCACGGCGAACTTCGCCCTGGCCCGCACGGTGGGCTGGATCGCCCAGTGGAATGAAATGCTGAACGATCCCGATTTCAAGATCGGCCGTCCGCGTCAGCTGTTCACGGGTTCGCCCGCGCGCGACATCAAGCGCGCGAAGTAATGCGCGCAAGTGCCGGCACGCGAGTGCCGGCATGATGGTTTGCTTGCAGGATCAAAAAAGGCCGCGATATCGCGGCCTTTTTTTTCAGAGGCCGATCCCGCGCGCCATCAAGGCGGCGAACAGGGGCAGGAAGCCGAACAGATGCACCTGAATCATGACCCAGCGGCGGGTGCGCTTGATCTCCGTATTGGTCGGCACGAAGCCCGGCAGCATGCGCGCCTGGCGACGCCACTTCAGGAAGGCGACGGTCGGTCGCAGCGATAGCAGCGCGATCACCACGAACAGGCCCATCTTGGCGTGGAACCAGGGGTTGGGCAGGTAGAAGGAAGCGCCCTTGGCGCCGTAGAACAGCCGCAACAGCCCCGTGGCGATGACAGCCAGGGCGCATGCCAGGTAAAGACGGTCGTAATTGGCCAGGCGCCGCACCGTGGCGGCAGGCATGTCGGGCCGCAGCAGTATCGCTTCGGCGACCAGGGGAACGATAAGCGCGAAGATAGCGGCGAAATGCAGCCAGGCGAGCAGGGCGTCGATAAGCATGCCGGTTCCATTCCTTGGGAAAGAGGACATGCCAGATGTCCGCATTGCATCGTCCATCCGGCAAGGTACCCCGGCAATTTACCCTGGCAAGGCGGCGGGTAGCTACCTCGGCCGTGCGATGCCGCCCGGGGGCGGCATGATGCGGCCCCCCTGCGGGCATGAAGCCATTCGGACGGTACGACGCTATCCGGACGGCACTAGGCTACCCGGGCCGACACGATGTCGCGCGACCCGGGGCATGCCATCAGCGGCGCTTGGCTGCCTCGGCCGATTCCTGCTGCGCATCGACCACCGCCAGCGCCGTCATGTTGACGATGCGGCGCACCGTGGCGCTGTTGGTCAGGATGTGCACGGGACGCGCGGCGCCCAGCAGGATGGGACCCATCGCGATACCGCGGCTGCCGGTCATCTTGAGCATGTTGTAAGTGATATTGCCCGTGTCCAGGTTGGGCATGACCAGCAGGTTTGCCGGGCCCTTCAGCGTGCTGTCCGGATAGGACGACATGCGGATCGATTCGGACAGGGCTGCATCGGCATGCATTTCGCCATCGACTTCCAGGTTGGGGGCGCGCTCGGAAACGAGTTCGCGCGCCTTGGCCATTTTGTCCGACGACGCCGTGTGGCGGCTGCCGAAGTTCGAGTGCGACAGCAGCGCGATCTTGGGCAGCACACCGAAGCGCAGCATCTCGTCCGCGGCCTGGATGGCGATGTCCGCCAGTTCTTCCGCCGAGGGATCCACGTTGACGTGCGTATCGGTGATGAACAGCGTCTGGTCGGGCAGCATCAGCACGTTAAGCGCCGCGTACGCCTGGGTGCCTGGCTTGCGGCCAATGACTTCGTCGACGTACTTCAATTGATTGTCGTAGCTGCTGCCGACGCCGCAGAGCAGGGCATCGGCGTCGCCACGCTGCAGCAGCAGGGCACCGATCAGCGTGTTGTGCTTGCGGACCATGGCCTTGGCGATCGCCGGCGTGACGCCCTGGCGGCCGCGCATC
>DATJHN010000147.1:0-3333 GCA_035493915.1 Bordetella sp. | reverse complement strand
GACTCGCTGGAGAAACTGGACGTCCACGTCCACGTACCGGCGGGCGCCACGCCCAAGGACGGGCCCAGCGCGGGGGTGGCCATGTTCGTCGCCCTGGCGTCCTTGCTCAAGGGCACGCCGGTGCGTTCCGACGTGGCCATGACGGGCGAAGTCAGCCTGCGCGGTCTGGTGCTGCCGATCGGCGGCGTCAAGGAAAAGACCCTGGCCGCGCTGCGGGCCGGGATCACCACCGTGATGGTGCCGCGACGCAACGAGAAGGACCTGGACGATGTGCCCAAGGAAGCCCGCGACAAGTTGAAGTTCGTGTTGCTGGACCGCGTCGAGGACGCGCTGGACGTGGCTTTGGAAAAAGAAGCCATTCCGGCGGGGTAAGAACCGGCCGCGTACGGTGGATGGCACTGGGGCGTCTTGTCAGACGCCCCAGTGCTTTTGTGTGCCCGTTGCTGGTTCCATCCGGCTCCCGCGTATGACGCCATGCGTCGCCGCCGGCCGGTCGCGCACTCAGGTCTTAAGGCGATATCCCGTCTTGAATATCCAACGCACGGCAATCATGCACACGGCCAGGAATACCAGTGTCATCCCCAGGCTGATGCCGACGTGGACGTCCGCCACGCCGAAGAAGCTCCAGCGGAAACCGCTGACCAGGTAGACGACCGGATTGAACAACGTCACCGCGCGCCAGAAATCGGGCAGCATATTGATGGAATAGAAACTGCCGCCCAGGAAGGTCAGCGGCGTCACCACCATCAGGGGAATCACCTGCAGCTTCTCGAAGCCGTCGGCCCAGATGCCGATGATGAAGCCGAACAGGCTGAACGTGACCGAGGTCAATACCAGGAAACCCACCATCCAGATGGGATGCTCGATTTCGAACGGCACGAAAAGCCGCGCCGTGACCAGCATGATGGTGCCCAGGATGACGGACTTGGATGCCGCGGCACCGACATAGCCGATGACGATCTCCACATAGGAGATGGGGGCCGAATGAATCTCGTAGATGGTCCCGGTAAAGCGCGGCATATAAATGCCGAACGAGGCGTTGGAAATGCTTTGCGTCAGCAAGGCCAGCATGATCATGCCCGGCACGATGAACGCACCGTAGCTGACGCCATCGATATTGACCATGTGCGACCCGATGGCGGACCCGAACACCACGAAATATAGCGAGGTGGATATCACGGGGGACGCCACGCTTTGCATCAGGGTGCGCCACATGCGATGCATTTCGAACAGATAGATGGCACGGATTGCATGGATATTCATGGTCGGCGCTTACCCTTCGGACCTGGCGTTGACCAGGCTGACGAAAATTTCTTCCAATGAGCTTTCCGACGAACGCAGGTCGGTGAATTCGACACCCGCTTCGCCCAGCTTGCGCAGCAGCGTCGCGATGTCGGCCGCGCCCGCCTGGTTCTCGTAGGTGTAGACCAGCTCGTGCCCTTCGGCCGCCAGCTCCAGCTGGTAGCCGTCCAGCGCGGACGGCAGGACAGGCAGCGCCGTCTTCAGCGCCAGCGTCAACTGGCGCTTGCCCAGTTTCTTCATCAATGTGTTCTTTTCTTCGACCAGGATGATCTCGCCCTGCCGGATCACGCCTATGCGGTCGGCCATTTCCTGGGCTTCCTCGATGTAATGCGTGGTCAGGATGATGGTCACGCCCTGGTCGCGCAGGCGCCGCACCATTTCCCACATGCCGCGCCGCAGTTCGACGTCCACCCCGGCGGTCGGTTCGTCCAGGAACAGGATGCGCGGTTCATGCGACAAGGCCTTGGCGATCATGACGCGCCGCTTCATGCCGCCGGACAAGGCCATGATGCGCGTGTCCTTCTTGTCCCACAGCGATAGGTCGCGCAGCACGCGTTCGATGTGCGCGGGATCGGCCGGTTTGCCGAACAGCCCGCGGCTGAAACTGACGGTGCTCCATACGTTTTCGAACGCGTCGGTGTTCAGCTCCTGCGGCACCAGTCCGATGCTGGCGCGCGCCGCGCGATAGTCGCGGATGATGTCGTGCCCGTCCGCCAGGATCGTGCCCTGGCTGGGATTGACGATGCCGCAGATGATGCTGATAAGCGTCGTCTTGCCGGCGCCATTCGGCCCCAGCAGCGCGAAGATTTCGCCACGCCGGATATCGAGATCGACGTTCTTCAATGCCTGGAATCCAGACTTGTAGGTCTTGGACAGGCCCCTGACGGAAATGATGGAATCCACGTCGTTCCTCGCCAAATTCAATTCGTGGATTCTACCCGCGTGACATTACGGAAAATCCCGCTCGCCCTCCGAATGGCTTTGGGGGCAGCCTCCGTCGCGAGAGATGCCAGGCGGGTTACGCCCGCGCGCGCGCCACCTGAATAGTCGCCGGCGCTATCGCCCGAATCCCGAATACGCGTGGAAATGCGCGGAAAACCAGGGATTTGCGGACGCATTCGCCGGATCTGGCCAGGAACGGTTTGATACAGAGGGGCCCTTATGTCCCGTCGCTTTTTTTTCGAAGCGGCACTTCTTTCGACATGTCATTTCAAGGAAACCGAACAATGATCGCGAACAGCATGATGGCCCCGGCAAACAGCCTGGACACCCTGTTCGACCCTGCTCCTGAGGCACTCTTTCCGCAAGCAGGCACGAGCATGGCTACGAATACGAACGCCACGTCCGTCGCGGCGGACGCTTTCGCGAACTACCCGCCCGCCCCCGCGAGCTGTCGGTCAAGAGGACGTCCGTCAATGGCCCAAGTGCTCGAGCCAACGGTGCAGGCCGCGGCGCGTCCACCGCGGCGAACGGCGGAGTTCGGCTCGGCCTGCGCTACTTTCTCACCAGGCGCGCGGAAAACCGCATTGCGGACCATGCCGGATTATCTGGATGGAACAGCCATCCTGCGCGGCATCGTCAGGCAATGGCAAGAAAAAGGCATCAGCCGGGCAACCATCGGTGCTGTCAGGAACGGTGTGCCGCTGGAACCGCGGGCCGAAGATGGACCAGGGATCATCGCGCTCGGCCAAGCGCTCAAGAAGTCTGGGGACTACGAACGCCTGACCACGCAGGCGATCGATGTGTACCGCACGACCTGCGCCTGGAAAGAGACGCTGGCCAGCCTTGCGGGCAAACATCCCCGGCCTGTGTGGAGAGAAATCGAGCAAGGCCTTATGGACGAGAAGTTCCGCCTGCACGACAGCGACTATCGCCATAACGCGGCGGTCTTGAATCTCCTGCTCCATCCGGAACGTCTGATCGACCTGGATTCCGGCACGGCGGCCGACCCGCGATAGCGATAGCGGTCTGACGGCATGGTCGACGCATCGGCGCGGCGTCGCCCGCCGTGCAGGCCTAAAATGGCATTTC
>DATJHN010000146.1:0-2924 GCA_035493915.1 Bordetella sp. | reverse complement strand
AGATCGGGCGACTGCTTCACCTGTGCCTCGCCGGCCGCGACCAGTTGGGCAACGTCCGCCGCAGCGATGGTAAGTCCGGTGGGGATTTTGGCCAGCCGCTCGCGCTGTTCCTTGTCGGTGATCCCGCCCAACGACAGATGGGCGAAAAACACTTGCACGTCGTCGCAGGCATGACCATCGCGTGCGCCCTTGGCGCAGCGTTCCTTGCGCACGGCATCCCGCAACTTATCGAGTTCCTGGCGCGCCAGGATCATAGTCTCGTAATTGTAGCGGTCGATCTGGGTGCCCGAAACCACATTGAACAACTGCCCCAGGCCCGTGAGATGAATCTGTTTTGAGGTCGCGGTGTCGTTTTCCGCCTGGCCGTCGGCGCTGATCAGCACAATGCGGCGGACGCGGCCCAGGTCGAAACGGCTTCCCAGGTCTTCGATGTCTCCCGACAGGACCATGGCCATGTTGGTGACGCCGCGCAGGGCGAGATTGTCGGCAATGCCGCCGTCCAGCAGATGGACATATTTTGTGCGGTCGGCGTCCAGATACAGGCTGTGGCTGCGTGCCAGCTCATGGATGCGCGACAGCGGATCGCTGTTGTTTTTGTCGGCGCGTATCCAGGCGGGAACGCGGCCCTGGCATTGCGGGCGGTAGCTCTTGAGGGTGATGGGATTGAACAGGATCGGAAAACCATTCGAGGCCGCAACCGCCCGCGCCACCGGATAGGACAGCAGATCCGAACAGATCAGGTCGAACTGGTCCTGGACGAACATGAATTCCAGGCCGGTGTCCACGTCGGTGGCGTTGATGGAGACCAGTGGCCGTCCGGCGCGCTGAAGGTCCGCAAACGTCGCGCCGTGGAACATCAGATTGTCATAGACTTCGGCCATGCGGTCATTGGTGCCGTAGTTGGGATTGAACCATGCCTTTGCGAACCGCCAGGGCAGCAGATAACTGCCATAGATGTAGCTCTCGATGTCCTGGTTGAGGAAATCCTTCTCGAAATCGGTGAAAATCTTGTCGTGATAGAGACTGTAATAGGCGGCCGGAAAACTACCGCCCGAGACCGACGACATGATATCGACGGCGTCGAGCAGGCGCATCGGCGTGCCATCAATGACAACGGAATAGTCCCGCAAGCCCTTGAGCACGCCAAAGCCGAAGGCGGCCGAACGCTTGCCGCCGCCCGAAAAACTCAACAATACGATGGTCGAGGACGACCTGTCCGAGGGCAGCGATCCGGAGCGATAGCCGCCTTGTGAAATCGGACCTGCGCCCTTCAGGACCACCGGGGACAGGGCTTGGTTCATCACCTCCGTGCCGCCGCCGATACAGCCGGTCAGAGCGAGCACCACGAGCAGCACAAAACAAAGTCGTGGCCCCGCCGGCATGAAATAGCACTCACAAATGCGTGCCGATTAGAGCGGGGGCGTTCGAGGCCCGGCCATTGGTCCTTGGACCAATTGCCGGGGTTGGATTGGGCAGGGTCACGGGTTCGCCCGGCCAGGCCGAACATACGAAAACCTTCGTTGACTCTACGAACGGCTTCGTAATAGATTTCTGCACGAAAGGGCGCGCCGGCTTCTGTCCTTCACGCAATCGCGACGGCGGCGCATCAGGACATGCCGGGGAAAATAGGCCGGTTATTCGCTGTTTCCATCCTGTTGACGGCAGGGGGCATGCAGGCATCGGCCGAGACGCCGTCCGAAAACGTCACCGTCACGGCGACCAAGTCGCGCGAGGTGCTCGGCAAATTCACCAAAGCTTTCGCGACGCCGACAATAATCCTGGGTAAGATCGCGCGCTGGGAGCGCCGCATATGCCCGGTCGTGGTGGGTCAAAATCCCCACGTCACCGCCTTCATCATGCAGCGGGTGAAATATGTCGCGCTGGCGGCTGGCGCACCGGTGAATACCGACGCGTCCTGCAAACCCAATATCGAGATCGTCTTCACCACCACGCCACAGGCGCTGCTGGACAATGTGCGCAAGAACGATCCCGTTTACCTGGGTTATGCCACAACCATTGCTCAGCAGGTTGCCCTGGCGGCTGTCACCAGGCCCATCCAGGCCTGGTACACCACCGAAACCATAGACCTGAATGGCGCGCGCTCGCTGGACAATGGCCGGCCCTTGGGCGAGGGCATCGAAATATTCCGCAAGTTGCAGGCTCCCCTATTTGTGGCAAAAGTCACGCGCTCCAATGGCAACCGCATCAATGACGGCGTCCATAGCGGCTTCAACCACATCCTGATCGTCATCGATACCGCCAAGCTGGGGGGAGAGAAAATCGTGCCCCTGGCGGATTATATTTCCATGCTGGCGCTGACCCAGCCCAGCGCCCTGGATGCCTGCCAGGAACTGCCCAGTGTCGTGAACCTGCTGGCCCGGAACTGCCGCGATGTGGCGGACGGCCTGACCCAGTTCGACCTCGCCTACCTCCAGGGTCTCTACAAAATGGCCGCCGACAGAAGCATGATATTGCAACGCAATGAGATTGCTGACGCGATGACGGATATTCTCGTAAAGACGAAATGAATTTGACTCTACGAATACCTTCGTAGTACGGTTCCCGCATGAAAAAGTCTCCGCCAAAGCCCACCGCCTCGGAATTGGAAATCCTCCATGTCCTTTGGAGCAGGGGGCCGTCCACGGTCCGGGAGGTTCTGGATGCCCTGAGCGAAAAGAAGAGCATGGGCTATACCGGCGTGTTGAAGCTGCTGCAGATCATGACCGTCAAGGGCACGGTCCGCCGCGATGAAAGCCAGCGCGCCCATGTTTACCAAGCAGTCCGCCCCGCCGAACAGACCAAAAACCAATTTGCCAAGGACATGCTGCAGCGCGTGTTCGAAGGCTCCGCCAGTCAGCTGATGATGCACGCGCTTTCGGGCCGCCGCACGTCAGCAAAAGAAATCGAAGAACTCCGCCGCATAC
>DATJHN010000145.1:0-3377 GCA_035493915.1 Bordetella sp. | reverse complement strand
CCCCCCCCCCCCCCCCCCCCCCCCCCCCCCCCCCGCACGGCCCTAGATAACAAACCACCCCCAACACACCCACCACAAGCAAAAAATCACTCCATCCCCATAAACCCCCCAGTCTGCCGATGCCACAACCGCGCATAAACGCCATCACGCGCCAGGAGTTCAGCGTGGGTTCCCATCTCGGCGATGTTGCCGTGTTCCATGACGACCAGGCGATCCATTTTGGCGATCGTGGACAGACGGTGCGCGATGGCGATGACGGTTTTTCCGCGCATCAGGGTTTCGAGGTTGTCCTGGATTGCGGCCTCTACGTCCGAATCCAGTGCCGATGTCGCTTCGTCCAGGACCAGTATGGGGGCGTCCTTCAGCAGCACCCGCGCGATGGCGATGCGCTGTCGCTGGCCTCCTGATAGCTTGACCCCGCGTTCGCCGACATTCGCGTCCAGCCCGCGATTGCCTTCGCCGTCGGTCAGGTCGAAGATGAATTCGTCCGCGCGGGCCTGGCGGATCGCGTGCATCAGGGCGTCTTCGCCGGCGTCGGGGCGACCGTAGAGAAGGTTTTCACGCAGGGAGCGATGCAGCAGCGACGTGTCCTGGGTTACCACGCCGATCTGCGCGCGCAGCGTTTCCTGCGATACCTTGGTGATGTCCTGGCCGTCGATCAGAATGCGACCTGCTTCGACGTCATAGAGCCGTAGCAGGATACTGACCAGGGTCGACTTGCCCGCGCCGGACGGCCCGATCAAGCCGATCTTTTCGCCGGGCGCCACGTCCAGGTTCAGGCGCGTGAAGATAAGGCCGCCCTTGCCGTAGCCGAAGCCCACGTTCTCGAAACAGATGCGTCCGTGGTCCACCCGCAGCGGCGTCGCGTCGACGCTGTCGGCCACCACGCGCGGGCGGGAGATGGTGCGGATGCCGTCCTGCACCGTGCCCACGTTTTCGAAAATGCCGTTCACTACCCACATGATCCAGCCGGACATATCGGCGATGCGCATGGCCAGGCCGGTGGCCAGGGCGATGTCGCCCACCGACATGCGGCCTTGGCTCCATAGCCATAGTGCCAGGCCTGGCGTGCCGGCGATCAGGATGCCGTTCAGGATCGCGATCGTGAATCCCATGCCAGTTACCAGGCGGGCGGCCATCTGTGCCTTGCCCGTCTGTTCCGCCATCGCCTCGCGCGCATAGATTTCTTCGCGCTGGCTATGGGCAAAGAGTTTCAGCGTGCCGATGTTGGTGTAGCCGTCGACGATGCGGCCCATCAGTTTCGAGCTGGCTTCGGATGCGGTGGCGGAGCGTGATTTGACGCGTGGCACGAAGCGGATCAGCGTCACGATGTAGCCGACGATCCAGACGATCAGCGGCAGGGTCAGGCGCCAGTCGGCATCGAAGAACAGGATCAGCGCGCTGCCGGAATAGATCAGCACGTGCCAGATCGCGTCCACGGCCTGCAGGGTCGATTCGCGCAGGGCCACGCCGGTTTGCAGGATGCGGTTGGCGATGCGGCCGGCGAAGTCGCTGTGGAAGAAGCCCAGCCCCTGCTTTACGACGTAGCGATGGTTCTGCCACCGCACCAGCGTCGTCAGGCCCGGAGACAATGCCTGGTGCACCAGCATGTCGTGCAGGCCGGTGACGATGGGCCGCAGTACCAGCACCACCAGCGCCATCCCGATCAAGGTCTTGCCGTGTTCGACGAAGAAGGTCGCGGCGGGCTGGTCCTTGACGAAGTCGACGATGCGTCCCAGGAAGCGGAACAGGGTGACGTCGATAAGAGCGCCCGCCAGGCCCACCACCAGCAGGAAGAGCAGCGCGGCACGCACCTGTCGCAGATAGTGGCGGTAGAAGCGGAGGATATCGTCCGGCGGCGGCTCGTCCAGCGCCGGACGGAAGGGATCGATCAGGGTTTCGAAGCGGCGATAGATGGGATTGCGGGATCTGGACATCTAAGGACTCTCTATGCGGGCGCCGCCAGCGCCAGGAAATTGGACAGGCAGGGATTGCGGTTGCGGGGCGACCAGAGCAGCACCAGCTCGGATTGCGGCGCGTTGGCCAGCAACCGGAATGCCACGCCGGGCAAGCGGGACTTGCGCATCGATGTCGGTACCAGGGCGACACCCACGCCTTCATCCACCATGTTCAGCACTGTTTGCTGCAACTGTACTTCCAGCCGCACGATGGGGTCGAAGCCGGCCTGCTGGCAATGCGCCACGATGTTCGCGCGCAGTGCCGGTCCGACTTCGCTGGAAGTCATGACGAAGGGTTCGCCGGCCAACTGGCCGATGCGCATGGCGCCGCGGGCCCGCGCACGTGGATGATCGCGCGAGAGCGCCACGCACAGGGGTTCGCGCACGACCACCCGGCTGGACAGTTCTCCGTACCGGCCGCCGGCCATGACCACCGCCGCATCGACGCGGCCGTCCAGCACCTGGGCCGCCAGGTCCTGGGAGACCACTTCGCGCAGTTTCAGCGTGACGTCGGGATACTTGGCGCCGAAGGCCTTGGCATAGACGGGAACGACGCTGTAGGCGGCGTACATGGTAAAGCCGATGGACAGGGCTCCGGCTTCGCCGCGCGCGGCGGCCTGGGCATTGCGGCCGGCCTGCTCCAGCGCGGCCAGGATGGCCTTGGCGTCGGCCAGGAAACGTTCGCCCGCCGGCGTCAGCGCCACCATGCGGGGATTGCGCTCCAGCAGCTTGACGCCCAGCGCGGTTTCCAGCGCCGCCAGCTGGCGGCTGAGCGGCGGTTGCGACAGGTGCAGGCGGGCCGCGGCGCGGCCGAAATGGCGCGTCTCCGCCAGGGTGACGAAATAGCGCAGGGGCTTGATGTCGAGCACGATACGGAAAAGGTATTGTTGAGGGTCGAATAAAGAATTGGAGTGTATTGTGACGCAAGACTACGCTTGGCGGACCGTCGTGCCAATGGCGCCGATTTGCAATCGCAACCTCCGCGCCAGCCGCCGTGAGCCTTGCGCTTCACGCTCTCGCGCGGATTGGGGCATCGATGGCCGCGCGCCGGTCGGCGCGCGATAGTGTCGGTCAAGGTAGTCCATCATGTTGTCCACCCTGCAGATTCTCGCTCCCATCTTTGCTCTTATTCTCGCCGGCTTCGTCATTCGCCGCCGCGGCATCCTGGGCCCCACCGCGTGCGCGGAACTGAACCGTTTCGTGGTCTGGCTGGCGCTGCCCGCGCTGATGTTCAAACTGATGGCGCATGCGTCATGGGAGCAGCTCTACCAGCCCGCATTCATGGCGGCCTTCGGCCTGGCGTGCGCGGCCGTGTTCATCCTGACGCTGATGTGGCGCCTGCGCGCCGGGCGGCATCTGGCCGATGCCAGTGTCGATGCGATCGCCGCGTCGTACGCCAATACCGCGTATATCGGCTTC
>DATJHN010000144.1:0-2250 GCA_035493915.1 Bordetella sp. | reverse complement strand
GCCGATGAACTCGCCACGCAGTGGCCGCCGCTGGTTCCAGGCGTTCATAGGCTCGAATTCGAAAATGGCAATGTGACGCTGACGCTGGCTTTCGGCGATGCGCGTGCCATGGTGCCGGCGCTGGATTTCGTCGCCGATGCGTTCTTCCTTGACGGTTTCGCGCCAGCCGGCAATCCGGAGATGTGGACGCCCGACTTGATGCGAGCGCTCGCTGCCCACGCGGCGCCGGGCGCCACGGCCGCCACCTGGTGCAGCGCGGGCGCCGTGCGGCGCGCCTTGCAGGACGCCGGATTTACGGTGCGCAAGCGTCCCGGCTTTGCAGGCAAGGTCCATATGATCGTGGGCGTCCACGCGGGAGCGCGGCCGCGCGCCGGCGAACCTCCGTCCCACGTCGCGGTCGTCGGTGGCGGTATCGCCGGCGCGGCGGCCGCGCAGGCGCTTGGCCTGCGTGGCATATCCGTCACCTTGTTCGATGCGTCGGTGCCGGCTTCCGCGCATCAGGGGCACGTCGCAGCCGCGCTGACGCCGCTGGTGGCGCGCGACGACAACATCCGCGCGCGCCTGTCGCGCGCCGGTAGCCAGCGGGCCGGCGCACGGTGGGGCGGACTGCCCGGCGCCGCGCGGCCATGGCAGTGCGGCACCCTGCAGCTGGCGCGCGACGCCGGCCGCGCGGCGGATGCGGCATCGGTATTGCAGGCGCTCGCCTTTCCTTCGTCATGGGTGCGTGGCGTGGATACCGCGCAGGCCGGTGAACTGGCAGGCCTGCCGCTTTCGCGCGGCGGGCTTTATTTTCCGACGGGCATGCTGGTGCGGCCGCATGCGCTGATCCAGGCCTTGACGGCCGCGCCAGGTATCCGCCACGTGCGTGCGGACATCCGGCGCGTCGAACATCGAGCGGGCGCGTGGCGGCTGTATACCGGGACCGGCGAAGAGGCCGGAGACGCGCCGGCTGTCGTATTGGCCAATGCGATGGCCGCGCGTGATGTCCTGGATGCGAGCCGGCTGCTGGCGCCTTTGCCTCGTGTGGCGCAGATGCATGCCCTGGCGGGCGAAGTGACGCTGCTGCCCGCCGGAGACCTGCATGGAGGTCCGCACTGCATCGTCGGTGGAGAAGGTTATCTGCTGCCGGCCGTGGACGGATGGTGCGTGGCCGGCAGTACCTACGCCCACGGCGCCACGGAAAGCCGCGTCACCGCCGCCGGACAGGAGGTCAATATCGCCAAGGCGGCCGGCCTGCTGGCGGATCCTGGTAGCCTGGCCCGACATCGGGAATCGCCGGGGCATCTGCCGGGATGGGCGGGCTGGCGCGCCGTCCTGCCCGGACGGCTGCCCGCGGTCGGGGCAGTGTCCCACGCTCAGGGACTCTATCTGGCCACCGGTTTCGCTTCCCGCGGCCTGAGCTGGGCGGCGCTGGCGGGCGATATCATCGCCGGCCAGCTATGCGGCGAGCCCGCGGTCCTGGAATCCGACCTGTTGGCGGCTATCGCGCCGCGCTGATCGGCGGCCATTCCGGCTGTCGTCACGGGTGTCGTGAAGCCGTCCAAAGCCGGTAATTGAAGGAAGTTGGCGATATTTTGGGGTCGGATTGCCGGAGCGGGTCGCGGGGCCAGGGTCCTGCCGGCGTCCTGGGTGAGCGGTCGCTTCGGTGTTAGGCATTGTCGGCGCTGCCTGTCAAGTCCAACCGTCATAAGCCTCAAATCGAATGTCGAGTTTATTTCAGGCGCCAAATCCGTCAAAATAGCGCCTTTTGGTGCTTTTTGGCTTAAGCGGGGGATGCTCGGTGCCGCCCAAGTTCGATTTTGCGCATACAAACCAGCTCGAAAGCATCGAGCTGTTGACTGCCCGCCCCAGCCGAATTGATTTCGACACGGGCGACGGTTTGCGTTTTGTGGTCGAGGCGCACGCGCCGGGCGTTTACCGGATTCGCTGTGGCCTGCCGCACGCGCTGGTGGATGAAAAGCCCAGCCCTCGGGAAAAGGCCATTGCCGAAATGCTGCTTGCGCGGCAAGAGGCCGTCGGCGAAGCCACCATCGCGCCGCGCGATGGCGGCGGCTGGCGCATCGTCCAGGGCGAGACCGCGCTGGAAGTGTTGACCGATCCGGTGCGCGTCGCGCTGTTCAAGGGCGATGCCCAGGTTTTCATTTCCGATGACTCCGAACATGCGCCGGGCTTCGGCCACAACGCGCTGGACGAGCCTGACGAAGCCGTCTGGACCGCCGGCTTCGCGCTGGATGCGTCCGACCGCATATA
>DATJHN010000143.1:0-7530 GCA_035493915.1 Bordetella sp. | reverse complement strand
GGACATGCAGAAGTTCCGCCAACATCTTCTGCGATAGACCGCGAGCCTGACGCAATTCTTGCAAGGGCATTTCCGCCATCATTGCGGCAGCTTCTGCCTTGGCGCGCGCCCGGGATTCGGGAGACATCGTCGCCCGCAACTAAGGCTAGTGGGTAACACTACTGGATGAAACGTTCCGGAGGTCTATATCTGGGCGATACCGGGCCGGCGCCGAACGCGCGTGCCATTGCGGCTGTCGATTAGTGAGCATGGGCCGGTGCGTTGTCCGCACCGGCCCATGATTGGTACTGGCGTTAACGTATGATCGCCGCGACCGCCGCGTGGCGGCGGTCGCAGTTTCCCCAATCAGAACTGTACTTTCACATTCGCCAGTACGCCGTTCTGGCGCACGCCGTCGCCCAGTTGACCCTGATACGACAGGTCCACACGCACGTTCTTGGCGACCTGCACGTTCAAACCGGCTTGCAGGATTGCAGCATCCACCGCGACCGGCACGCCGGACACGGTGAAGGACGAACCCGCGGGCAGTGACTGAGTTGCCGTCGGCGTGGTGTCGCCGAAGGCGTGGCGCCAGCCCAGCGTGCCATGCAGGACGGCCGTGGTGTTGCCCGCTTCCAGGCGCTTGGACGCGCGCAGGCCCAGGGTTGTGTAGGTGATGCCAGTGTTGCCGCTGCGGCCGGACAACCCGGCGTCGCCGCCCTCGTCGAAGCTTTGCGTATGCAGATTGGCGTACGCCACGCCCGCGAATGGTTCGAAGGTCGCGGTGCCGTATTGCAGCGCGTAGCCGGCTTCACCGAAGATCTGCGCGGTGTTGCCGTTGTAGGAGGCCTTGTCCGTTTCGCTGGCGAGTCCGGCGAAGCCCACGTTGCGCTGGGTGTCGATGCCGTGCCACGTGTTGGAGGCGCCGAAACGCAGGCCCAGGGCGCCGAATTGCGTGCCCGCATAGGCGGCCAGCGTGTAGCTGTCGATATCCGCGCTGCTGGAACGGCCGTCGACGTTCAGGTCGCTGTGGTCGTAAGCCGCGGCGACGCCCGCGCGCCAGTTGGACGCCACCGGGAAGTCCGCGCCGACCATGAAGCCGCCGATGCTGCGATCCAGTTTGGATGCATTGCCGTTGCCGTCGATGTCGCCCCAGGAGCCGTAGGTTTGGCCCCACACCGCGGCGCGGCCAGGTGCCGGGACGGCTGTGTTCGCGCCGCCGGCGCTGGCGACGCGCGCGGGTTCCGTCGCGCCATTCGCGAACGCCGCGTGCAGCCGGTCGTTGATGGCATCGCGCGTGAAATGGCTGTCTTCCAGCAGTGACGTCTTCAGGCTGGCGTGGATTTCGCCGGACAGGCTGTCGAAGGCCGCGCGTACCTCCCGCGGATCGCTCATCAGCGCGATGGCGTCATGCACCACCTGGCCGTTCGGCTGGCTGTCCGCGCCATTGGCCGCGGCGCGCTGGTTGCTGGTCTGGGCCAGGTCCGCGTAGCGCGTGGCATTGCGGTCGAAGGCCAGATAAACGTGGTTGGGGTCGTAAGACAGGTCGGGCTTCAGGAACAGCAGATTGGTCGAGCTCGATACCGAATCGTAGGTTCCGCTCACGCCCTGGTCGGCCGACAGGATGGTGTAGCGCAGGCCCGGGCTGAGCTGCGTGTTCAGCATCGGCTTTACCGTCACCCCGCCCGCCAGCGAGGCGGTGCCCGCCACCTTGATCAGGTCGGACTGGCCATTGTTGGCCACTTCGACCTGGTAGGTCGAGCCGGCCAGCTGCGCGTAGTTGCCGGTAAAGGTCAAGGTGCCGATCGAATGTCCCGGCGAGACGGTACCGGCCACATTCACGCTGCCCAGCGTGCCGTTACCGTCCAGCAGCGCGCCTTGGGCGATGGTCAGGGTGCCGCCCAGCGTACCCTGCACGTCCAGGCTGCCGCCCTTGCCTATGGTGACGCCGTTGGCGTACTGCTGGTTGCCGGTCAGCACCCAGCTGCCGCCGCTGACCGTCAGGTTTTCGAAGTTGACGCCGCCGGCGAAAATGCCGCTGCCGACCAGATTGACCGTGTCGTTGCCGGCGCCGCCGTCGACCAGGCCGACGATGCGCGAGCCGGTCAGGATGTTCAGCGTATCGTCGCCGCCGCCCAGGTCCAGCGCCAGGCCGTTGCCGCCTTGGATCAGGCCGGAGTTGGTCACCGTATCGGCCTGGTTGCCGATGATCTTGACGCCGAAGCCGGTAACGCCGCGGATCGTGCCTTCGTTGACCAGGGTGGTGGCGTGCGGTGCGGGGCCTTCCGCGCTGTCGTCGATCAGGATGCCGTTGGCCTGCCCGCTGATGATGGACTGTGCCGTCAGGTTGCGGATCGTGCCGCCGCCGGCTGCGATGCCTTCGCTGTTGTTGGGCGAACCGTCTTTCTCGCCCTTGGCGCCGATGCCCTGGATCGTGGCGTAGTTGGTGACGTCGGCGTTGCCGTCGATGTCCACGCCGTCACCGTCGCCGTTGATCGACGTGGTGTCGATGGCGCCGGTGATGGTGCCGTAGTTCACCACCTTGCCGTCGCCGTCCGAACCCACGCCGGAGCCGTTGCGGCCGATGATGGTGCCGCCCGCGTCGTTGATCACGTCGACGTTGACGTCGCTGGTAATGCCGTGGCGCGCGCCGGAAATCAAGCCGCCCGCATAGTTGTGCACGGACGCGGCATGGCCCTGCATGTCGACGCCATCGTTGGTGGGATCGTTTTCCGGATCGGTCGTGGTGTTGGCCGGTGCGTACGAAATGATCGTGCCCCAGTTGTTGACCACGCCGCCTTCCCCGGGACGCACGCCGTCCGCGTCCATGGCCTGGAGCAGGCCGCCGGCGCGGTTGTTGATGACCACGTTGCCGGCGCTATTGATCGCGTTGAAGTCGATGGCTTGACCGACCGCGGACGTGATGGTGCCGGAGTTTTCAACGACGATGCGGCCCACCGGGACGTCGTCGTCGATGCGCACGCTGTCGTCGGTGGTGGTGATGATCCCCCCGGCGTTATTCGTCAGCGTGAAATTGAAGGCCGATCCGTTGGAGCTGTGGCTGGTGTCGATGCCACGGTTGCCGGACTGGAGCGTGCCGGAGTTGGTGATGGTGATGCCGGGCGCCGCGGCCCCCAGGTCCAGCTTTATCGAGGTAGCAGACGTATCGATCGTGCCGCCGCCTTCGATGGTCAGGCTGTCGGTGCCTGACAGGGTGCGGGTGCTCGTATCGGTGACGCCATCGCCGATGACGTTGGGTGGCGCCGCGTGGGCGGCAAATGCGGTCATTACGGACGCCAGGGCGGCGACCAGCGCGGCAGGTGCCACGGGTGTCTTCAACTTCGGCATGTTTACAGCCCCTCTTCGTGGGTAGGATCAAAGGGCTGTAACGCTACGTGACGATTGTGACTCCTCCGTTAAAACCTGAATTTTGGTTGAAGGCGTTGTTGCCCGACATACGGCAAGTCCAAATAATTCCGGGTAACCCTGTGTCTTTCCGTCGTCCTCACCTCGCCTTGGACATGACGCATCCGGCAGCTAAAGGGGGACAAAAAAAAGGGACCCGGATTCACAGGAATTCCGGGTCCCTCTTTTCATTCACCCCGGTGCGCGAACGCGCCGGGGTTTGCCTTGCAGTAGCTTGCTTAAGCGCCCAGCTGTTCGAGCGCGCTGTTCAGCGTTGCGCTCGGACGCATGGCCTTGCTGGCCTTTTCGGCGTTCGGGCGGTAGTAGCCGGCGATGTCCTGCGGCTTGCCCTGGGCCGCGGCCAGTTCCTGCACGATCTTGGCTTCGTTGTCGGTCAGCGTCTTGGCGATGCCGGCGAACTTGGCTTGCAGGGTCTTGTCTTCGGTCTGCGCGGCCAGTGCCTGCGCCCAGTACAGGGCCAGGTAGAAGTGGCTGCCGCGGTTGTCCAGGCCGCCGACCTTGCGCGCGGGCGACTTGTCGGTGTCCAGGAACTTGCCGGTGGCTTCGTCCAGGGTCTTGGCCAGCACGCGTGCGCCGGCGTTCTTGTGGACGTCGGCCAGGTGTTCCAGCGACGCCGCCAGGGCCAGGAATTCACCCAGCGAATCCCAGCGCAGGAAGCCTTCTTCCACGAACTGCTGCACGTGCTTGGGCGCCGAACCGCCGGCACCGGTTTCGAACAGGCCGCCGCCGGCCATCAGCGGGACGATGGACAGCATCTTGGCGCTGGTGCCCAGTTCCATGATGGGGAACAGGTCGGTCAGGTAGTCGCGCAGCACGTTGCCAGTCACCGAGATGGTGTCCTTGCCGGCGCGGATGCGGTCCAGGGAGAACTGGGTCGCGTCCGTCGGCTTCATGATGCGCAGGTCCAGGCCCTTGGTGTCATGGTCCTTGAGATAGCGTTCGACCTTGGCGATGATCTGCGCGTCATGCGCGCGGTCCTTGTCCAGCCAGAACACCGCCGGCGTGCCGGTGGCGCGGGCGCGGTTGACGGCCAGCTTGACCCAGTCCTGGATCGGTGCGTCCTTGGTTTGGCACATGCGCCAGATGTCGCCGGCTTCCACCGGCTGTTCCAGCAGGACCTTGCCGGCTTCGTCGGTGACGCGCACCGTGCCGTTGGCCGGGATCTGGAAGGTCTTGTCGTGCGAACCGTATTCTTCGGCCGCCTGCGCCATCAGGCCGACGTTGGGCACGCTACCCATGGTGACCGGATCGAAGGGACCATTCTTTTTGCAGTCGTCGATCGCGACCTGGTAGACGTCGGCGTAGCTGCGATCGGGAATCACGGCCTTGGCGTCGTACGCCTTGCCGTCCGGACCCCACATCTTGCCGCCTTCGCGGATCATGGCGGGCATGGAGGCGTCGACGATGACGTCGCTGGGCACGTGCAGGTTGGTGATGCCCTTGTCGGAATTCACCATGGCCAGCTGCGGACGCTTGGCGTATTCGGCCTTCATGTCCGCTTCGATTTCGGCGCGCTTGTCGGCGGGCAGGCCGGCGATCTTGGCATACAGGTCGCCGATACCGTTATTGGGATCGAAACCCAGCTGCTTGAGCGTGTCGGCGTGCTTGGTCAGCACATCCTTGTAGAAGACGGACACGACGTGGCCGAAGATGATCGGGTCGGAGACCTTCATCATCGTTGCCTTGACGTGGATCGAGAACAGCACGTTCTGCTTCTTGGCGTCTTCGACCTGGGCTTCCAGGAAGCTGCGCAGCTTATTCTTGCTGAGAACGGAGGCGTCGATGATTTCTCCGGCCTTGACGTTGGTCTTGGCCTTCAGCACGGTAGTGGCGCCATCGGCGGTGGTCAGTTCGATCTTGACCGTGCCGGCGTTGGCGATCAGCGCGGATTTTTCGCTGCCGTAGAAATCGCCACTGTCCATGTGGGCCACGTGCGATTTGGAGTCGGCGCTCCAGGCACCCATCTTGTGGGGATGCTTGCGCGCATAGTTCTTGACCGACAGGGGTGCGCGGCGATCGGAGTTGCCTTCGCGCAGCACGGGGTTCACGGCGCTGCCCTTGATCTTGTCGTAGCGCGCCTTGACGTCCTTTTCCTGGTCGTTGGCGGGCTCGTCCGGATAGTCCGGCAGCTTGTAGCCCTGCTGCTGCAGTTCCTTGATGGCGGCCTTCATCTGCGGAATGGACGCGCTGATATTGGGCAGCTTGATGATGTTGGCTTCCGGCGTCGTCGCCAGCTGGCCGAGTTCCGCCAGGTCGTCGGAGATCTTCTGGGCAGCCGTGAGCGACTCGGGGAAGGCGGCGATGATGCGGCCGGACAGCGAAATATCGCGGGTTTCGACGGCGACGCCCGACGAGCGCGTGAAGGCCTGAACTATGGGCAGCAGCGAATAGGTGGCCAGCGCCGGGGCTTCGTCGGTCAGCGTGTAGATGATCTTCGACGTGGTAGACATTTGCTCGTGAACCTCACTCAACGGTGGAATAGCGGAAAGCTTGGAATCGTCCGGTCCCCGCGGCAGGCCCAGGCAGGCTGGCGCGCGGCGATGCATGCGGCGCGCCGAAACTGCGGCTAAGGCGCCGTGGTCGCTTACGGGCGGGGGTCGTTACAGAGTTTAGCACCGGCGCTCTCCCTGGCGCCCGGGGGACCGGCCCCGGTTTCCGGTTACCGCTGTTTGCCTTTCAGCTGCGCGTATGGGGGCGGCAATGGAATAAATGCCATCGACCGCGTGTTATCACTACGGCGGGCAATGCGCGCCAGGCGCGGCGCCCGCCGTATTCCGATGTTGGAGCTGTCATGAATTTGCAGGACCTGTCTTCCCCCGAGTTTTATCGCGATCCCTACCCGCTGTACGAAAAAATCCGCGCGCGCGGCAAGCTTTTCAATGTCGCGCCGCACATCCTGATGACTGGTCACTACGACATGATCGACGCCATCCTGGTCGATCGCCGCATGGGCAAGGGCTATATGGAAAGCGTCCGCGCCCGTTATGGCGAGGACGGTGCCGCCCAGCCGGTTTTCCAGGGCCTGGCGCGCATGTTCCTGATGATGAACCCGCCGGCGCACACGCGCCTGCGCGCGCTGCTGATGAAGGCCTTCGACGCCCGCCGGGTGGACAGCCTGCGGCAGGTCTGCCAGGAAGTCGCCGACGAGCTGATCGACGCCTTCCCCAAGGGCCAGGCTTTCGATCTGGTGCCGGCCTATAGCCAGCCCCTGCCGGTGCGCATCATCTGCCGCCTGCTCGATATCCCGGTCGAAGACGCGGATATGCTGGAGCGCGACGTCAGCCAGCTGGTGCAGGCCCTGGAGGCCGCGCCGCTGCCCGCCGCGGCCCTGGAAAAGGTCAACGCGGCGATGGCGACGGTAGAGGACTATTTCCGCCGCACCGTGCGGGCGCGGCGCGAGCGGCCCGGCGACGATCTGATTTCCGTGCTGCTGTCGGTGCAGGAAGATGGCCAGGGCCTGACGGAGGACGAGCTGGTTTCGAACGTGATCCTGCTATTCGTCGCGGGCCACGAGACAACCGCCAACATGATAGGCAACGCCCTGATCTCGCTGCACAAGCATCCGGACCAATTGCGGATGCTGGAACAGCAGCCGGAGCTGTTGCCCAGGGCCATCAACGAGTGCATGCGCTACGACAGCTC
Organism: Bordetella sp.; assembly: GCA_035493915.1. Lineage (GTDB taxonomy): Bacteria > Pseudomonadota > Gammaproteobacteria > Burkholderiales > Burkholderiaceae_B > Bordetella_C. The sequence goes on along the minus strand of DATJHN010000143.1, from coordinate 483 downwards.
GGTGCAGTTCATCACGCGCATGGCGCTGGAAGATACCGAGGCCGGCGGCGTCGCCCTGCCCAAGGGCTCGCTCGTGTTCATGAGCCTGGGCGCGGCCAATCGCGACCCCGAACGCTTCGCCGATCCCGACCGCCTGCTGATCGAGAGGGCGGAAAGCGGCAATCGGCTGATCGCCTTCGGCGGCGGAATCCACTACTGCCTGGGCGCCCGGCTGGCGGCGATGGAGTTGCAGATCGGCCTGGGCACCCTGCTGGCGCGTCTGCCCGGCATGCGGGTGGTCGACCTGGACGCCTTGCAGTGGCGCAAGCGCAATACCGTGCGCGGCGTGGAGGCGCTGGTCGTGGCGTCTTGAGCAGGGCATCTTGCTGGTGACGGTTGAATCTGTTGCTGGCGGTGGGCATCTTGCTGGTGGCGTTCGAATCGGTTGCTGGCCGTGGGCAGCTTGCTAGGGCCGTGCGGCGGGGGGGGGGGGGGGGGGGGGGG
>DATJHN010000142.1:0-7143 GCA_035493915.1 Bordetella sp. | reverse complement strand
GTCCACCGCCGAGGCCACGGCGGCCGTGATCGGCAGCACGCCCGCTTCGCCGACGCCCTTGACGCCGAGTTCGTTCAGCGGCGTGGGCGATTCCAGATGGGTCAGCGCGATGGCCGGCATTTCCGTCGCCGTGACCAGCAGATATTCCGCAAGGTTGGTGGTGACGGGCTGAGCGTTTTCGTCGAAGCCCATGTGCTCGAACAATGCATTGCCCACGCCGTGCGCGATGCCGCCCAGCAACTGGCCTTCGACGATCTTGGGGTGGATCACGCGTCCGCAGTCGTGCGCGAAGACGATCTGGCGCAGAGTGACCGCGCCGGTTTCGATATCGACTTCGACTTCGGCCACCGCGCTGGCGTTGCCGTAGGCCATATCGTTGATGATGACTTGCTCCGTGGCTTCCAGCCCGGGTGTGGCGCCCGGCATCATGAAGCCCGGCAGGCCCGCCGCGGCGCGCGCGAGATCGGCCAGGCTGGCCTTGGCGTCCGCGCCGCGCGCGACCACGTGCCGGCCCTGGATATCCAGCGTATCGGCGGGCAATTTCATGACGACGGCCGCCACGTCCAGGACTTGCCGGCGCACCGCCAGCGCGGCCTTGTGCGCGGAACTGCCCGCCATCACCGCCTGCCGGCTGTTGAAGCCGCCAAAGCCCTGAACGGAGGACAGGCTGTCGCCGGTCGTGACCTGGACGTTGTCCATGTCTCCGCCCAGCTGTTCCGCCACGACCTGCGTCAGCATGGTGCGCGTGCTCTGGCCCATGGCCGCCGCGGCGGAATAGATATGCACGACGCCCTGCGTGGTAATGCGCACGCGGATCTGTTCATAAGGGCCCCGGCCCGTGCCTTCGACCGAATTGGCCAGGCCGATACCCAGACGCTTGCCGTGTCCGCGCGCGATAGCCCGCCGTGCGGGAAAACCAGCCCAGTCCGCGCGTTCCAGCGCCATGGCCTGGCAGCGCGGAAAATCGCCGCTGTCCAGCACCACCTGCATGCCGCCGCGCGTTTTCATGGGCGTGGCATAGGGCATCAAGTCGGCCGGCACCAGATTGCGGCGGCGTACTTCCGTGCGGTCCAGGCCCAGCTCGCGCGCGACCCGGTCCAGCAACCGTTCCATCGCGAAAACGCCTTGCGGCTGGCCGGCGCCGCGCACGGGCGTCACGGGCACGCGGTTGGTGGCGACACATTTGATGTCCAGGCGATAGGCCGGCACCCGATAGGCCAGCGTCATCGCGGCGGCGGAGCCATACGGCACATTGGTGCCGCGCACGTTGTAGGCACCGTGATCGTGCAGCAGCATGCCGCGCACGCCGAGTATGCGCGCGTCTTCGTCGACGGCGATCTCCACGTCCCAGATCTGGTCGCGTTCCTGCGTCGTCGAAATGAAATGTTCGCGCCGGTCCTCGATCCACTTCACAGGCCGCCGCAGCATCAGCGCCGCGACCGCCACCACGGCCTCTTCCGGATAGAAGACCAGCTTGGGACCGAAGCCGCCGCCGACATCGGGAGTGATCACGCGCACCTGGTCCGGAGCGCGTCCCAGCAAATCGCACAGGATCTGCCTGGCGGGCATCGGCGTCTGCGTGGAACTCCACACCGTCAATACGTCGTCCAGCGGATCGTGGCGCGCCACAACGCCGCGGCATTCGATGGAATGGCTGCCGCCGCGATGCTGCACCAGCGATTCGCCATATACGTGCGGCGCGGACGCAAAGACGGCGTCGACGTCGCCATAGGCCAGGTCGAACTCGGCCACCAGATTGTGCGGCGCGCTGGTGTGCACCGTCGGCGCGCCTTCCTGCAGCGCCGTGCGGCAGTCCGCCACCGCCGGCAGTGGGTCGTAGTCGATCGCCACCAGCGCGGCCGCGTCTTCCGCCAGGTAGCGGTCTTCGGCGATCACGACGGCGATGGCTTCGCCGACGTAGGCGGCTTCTGTCGACGCCAGCACCGGACGATGCAGATTCACGCGAAAGCTCGGGCTGGGCAGCGCCGTCACCAGCTCGGCGCTGGTCATATAAGGCATCAGGTCCTGCAGCGTCAGTACCGCATGCACGCCGGGCGCGGCCGCCGCGGCGGCGGTGTCGATGCCGCGGATCGATGCGTGGGCGTTGTCGCTGCGCACGAAGGCGGCATGCAGCATGCCGGGCACCTGGATGTCGTCGACGAAGCGGGCCGTGCCCGTCAAAAGGGCGTGGTCTTCGACGCGTGGCACGTTAACGCCGAAGGTCTTGGCGCCCTGCTGCCTGCCGTGTTCGGCCGGCGCCTTGCCAGGCGTTTCGGCAGGTTGTCCAGAGGGCCTTTCCGTGGGCTTTTCGGTGGGCTGGACTTCGGGAAAATCCAGCAGCGTTGTATCCAGGCTCATCCCCGCACCTCGCTGCCGCGCAGGCGTTCGGCCGCCGCCAGCGTGGCCTTGACGATGCCATCGTAGCCGGTGCAGCGGCACAGGTTGCCCGAAATCGCCACGCGGATTTCCTCTTCGGTCGGATGCGGATTGCTGTTCAGCAATTCCGCCAGCGTAGTCAGCATGCCGGGCGTACAGAAGCCGCATTGCAGGCCGTGTTCATCCTTGAAGGCCTGCTGGATGGGATGCAGCCGGCCTTCGCAAGCCAGGCCTTCGATCGTCGTGATCTGGTGGCCGTCGGCCTGCACGGCCAGCGTCAGGCAGGAACGAACCGACAGGCCGTCCATCAGCACCGTGCAGGCGCCGCACACGCCGTGTTCGCAGCCGACATGGGTGCCGGTCAGCTGCAATTGATGGCGCAGGTAGTCCGCCAGCGTCAGGCGGACGCGTACGTCCGACGCGTATTCCTTGCCGTTGACGTGTACGGCGATCTGGCGGGTCTGTTCGTTGACGGCTGTGGTCATGGCGATATCCTGGTACGGCGATGCGGTCCGGCGCGGCGGCAACAAGGCGCCCGCGCCGGACCGGTATTCATGCGGGAATCCCGGCCGTGGCGATGGGCGCGCCCGCGCGCGCGCAGGCTGTCGTCAACGCGCGTCGCGCCATGACGACGGCAAGGCTTTGGCGATAGCTGCCGGGTATAAGTGCATCGTCCAGCGCGTCCACGCCGCGGCATTGTTCGGATGCCTGGCGCACGAGCTCCATCGATGGGACGTTCCCCGCCAGTACATTTTCGACTTCGGTCATGCGCAGCGGTACGGTGCCTACGCCGCCCAACACCAGCGCGCTGCGCGCGATGCGGCCGCCGCCATCGAGCGCGATCAGCGCCGCGGCCGACACGATCGCGAAGTCGCCATGGCGGCGCGCGAATTCGAAGAAGGCCGCGCCATGCCCGCGCGGCCACAGCGGAAAGCGCGCGCCGACGACCAGTTCGTCCGCTTCCACCGCCGGCATCATGTAGCCAAGCGGAAAAGAGTCGAAGGGAATGTCGCGGCGGCCGTTGGGCCCCGCCACTTCGACCACCGCATCGCAAGCGGCCGCGACGGCGACCAGTTCGGCGGCCGGATCCAGATGGCAGAGCGAACCGCCCAGCGTGCCGCGATTGCGCGTCTGCCGGTGGCCGACGTGCAGCAGCGCTTCGCTCATCAACGGGATGCGCGCGCCGATCAATGCCGAAAACTCCAGGTCGCGCTGGCGCGTCATCGCGCCGATGCGGATTTGGTCGGCGGATTCATGAATGCCCGCCAGTTCCGGGACCTTGTTCAGGTCGACCAGATGATCCGGCTGCACGAAGCGCATATTGATCATCGCCATCAGCGATTGGCCACCTGCCAGCGGCCGCGCGTTTTCCAGGCGTCCGAGCAGACCGACGGCATCGTCGACGGTGCGGGGGTCGTGATAAGTGAAAACCGAGGGTTTCATGCCGCCAGGATTCGAGGGGTGACGCTGGCGGGAAGCCACCATGACCCCTCGCCGATCTGTATTTTTATTGGAATACTATACAAATTTTGGTACGCCCGCAATGCAATCGGCGGGCCGGGAAAGCAGCGGTCCCTGAATTGCCTTTTCGTCGGGGCGGTCGGGCCGTTTCGATGCACGCGGGGGCCGCGCCGGCCCCCGCTGTCCCATCGTGCGACCTGTTCGACGATCGTGCCAGCCGGCCGTATCAGTCGAGCTTGATATTGGCGTCCTTGACCACGGTCGCCCACATCTTGCTTTCCGACTGCACGAATTCCTGGCTCTGTGGCGACGTCATGGGCGGCGCCGGGGTTTCGCCGATCTTTTTCAGCGCGTCCTGGGCTTCGCTGCTTTGCCAGACCTTGGTCACCGCTTCGTTCAGTTTACGCACGACGTCGGGCGGTGTCTGCGACGGCACGAAAAGGCCGGTCCAGAATAGCACCTTGAATCCCGGCAGGGTTTCGGCCACGGTGGGCAACTGGGGCCAATCCGGGCTGCGTTTGTCGCCCGTGGTGGCCAGCGCGCGGATCTTGCCCGTGGTAACGAAGGGCGAAGCCGCCGCGATGGTCGAGAACGAAAACTGCACCTGTCCCGAAATCAGGTCGGTCATGGCCGGCCCGGAGCCCTTGTAGGGCACATGCGTGAAATTGCCCTGGGTCTTCAGCTTGAACAATTCACCCGCCATATGGGGCGTGGTGCCAATGCCGGCGGAAGCAAAGCTCAGTCCCTGGGTCCCGGACTTGGCCAGGCCTTGCAGGTCGGCCACGCTCTTGGCCGGCAGGCTGTTGGTGACGGACAGCATCAGCGGCGAAACGGTCAGCATGGAAACCGCCGTGAAATCGCGCAAGGCGTCGTAAGGCAGGTTGGCCATCAGGCTGGGATTGATGATCAGTGCCGGGTCCACCACCATCATCGTGTAGCCGTCGGCGGCCGCGCGCTTGACGTAACCGGCTCCGACCGTGGCGCCCGCGCCGGGACGGTTTTCCACGACCACGGACTGGTTCAGTTCCTTGGACAGCCCGCGGCTGAGGATGCGGCCCACCGAATCCACGCCGCCACCCGGGGCGTAGGGCACTACCAGGGTGATCTGGTGGTCGGGATAGCTGGCTGCCGCCGCGCTTCCCGCCGCCAGCGCGAAGACGCCGGTGCAAAGTGTTGCGGAAAAGGACAGAAAGGCGCGCCGGGCGGTCCCGGCGTGATGTGGCTGCGTCATTGCGTGGTTCCCCTTGGTCCCCGGATTACGGAGTATGGGCGAACGATACTATTTTTGGTTGCAGTACCATATTTGGTACTTACCCTAGACCAGGTGCGGTTTTTGCGGCGCCGCCAGGGCTGCAGGGTGGTGGCAACGGTGCCGCCAGCCCCGTCGCGTGAAGAATGCGCAAGTTGCTGCCATGACGACTCGTCCGCACAAGAAGCCAGCCGCCACCGAGCGTGGAACGCCTCCCGGTCCCCACAGCGAGCTTGTCCAGCCCGGACAGCAGCCTCGCAAGCTGGACGAATGCCGGCGTTGCCCGCTCTGGCAGGACGCTACCCAGGCTGTGCCGGGGCGCGGCCCGCGCCGCGCGTCCATCCTGCTTGTTGGCGAACAACCAGGCGACCAGGAAGACAAGGCCGGCGAGCCTTTCGTCGGCCCGGCGGGTGGCCTGCTGGACCGCGCGTTGGAGGATGCCCATGTGCGCCGCGACGACGTGTTCGTCACAAATGCGGTCAAGCACTTCAAGTGGTTCCCGCGCGGCAAGCGCCGCATGCACAAGACACCGGCACAGCGCGAGGTCATGGCCTGCCGCTACTGGCTGGAAAAGGAATTGGCATCGGTGCGTCCGCGTGTGGCCGTGACGTTGGGTGCGACGGCGTTGCGCGCGCTGATGCAGCGTGCCGATGTGCGGCTGACCGCCATGCTGGGCCAGCCGATCCAGTTGGACGATCTCATCGTGGTGCCGACCTACCATCCGTCTTTCGTACTGCGCGCGCCGGATGAGCGCTCGCGCAAAATGGCTTATGACGCGCTGGTGGACGCGCTGCGCCAGGCCGGGCGGATTGCCAGCGGTCATGCCGATCGCACGCCATAGTTGAAGTAGCTGGCCGACTGGCAAAACCGAAAAGACATCGGCCCCGTGAGGGCGGGGCCGATGGGTACTACGCGAGAGAAACACCGGAAGATGCCCCGCCTCTCTTTCGGGGCTGCCGCCTGCCTTGTGGGCAAGAACGGCCGGTCTGGTCAGCCGGCGTATCCGCCGGTGCCGCGCCGTTCCGGTTTAGACGCCCTGGAACGGCTGGTTGTCGATGTCGCCGAAGGCGATGTCACCGTGCACGCTGCCAGTTTCCGCGACCGCGGGCGCGGAAGGCGCTTCGGCTTGCGCGGCGAATGGCGCGTTGTCCACGTCGGCGTTACCGGTCAGGCCGGCGACGCGCGCTTGTTGCAGTTCGGCCGCGACCTGGCTGCGGCTGGCGGCATTGCCATCAACTTGGCCATACACGCCTTGGAACGGGGTGTTGTCCGAATCGCCGCGCGGGGTACCCGCTTGAGCGCCGGCCACCAGGGCCAGGGATAGGGCAACGGAGGAAACAATGGTCTGGATTTTCATGGCACTTCTCCAATAGTCAGTTGAAGGAACAGAGAGCGATTCGTTTGCTCTCCTTCCCGACACATGGACATTGTGCGCGCCGAAATGATAGGGATAAACCCTCGGTGAACGAATACACTATTCCAAATGCAGGACCAATATACGATTTGAGCTAAGTAAATAAGCTTTAATCGATAGTATCGAACTATGCAACTATGTAGATGGTTTGTTAAGTTGCAACGCTGATCGGGACGCCGGCGCAGGCCAAAGGAGGTGGCGGGTTCGCGATACCGGGTGGTATGCAATGGCGCGGCGGCGGCTCGCGAACGCAAAAAAATCGGCCTCCGTAAAAGGAGGCCGACCGTACTGCGCCGAGAGGACTGCCACTTACAGCACCCCCGCCTCTCGCCGGGGGAACCGTTCATCCGTGCGGGCATGAACGGCCGGACTTCCTGGTGGCGTGATCTGCATCGTGACGGGATCCCACATCATCGGATCACCGCGCGCGGGATCGGGAGCTATCCGATCACCGCTTGCCGACTATCACGCCACCCGTGGCTGGAATCGCCGTGGGCGGGTGCTTACGCACCTTGGAACGGCTGGTTGTTCGTATCACCGAAATCCGAACCCAGCGCCACTTGCGCACGGGTCACGCCGCTATCGGCTTGCGCGGTAAACACCGCGTTGTCGCTGTCGGCGTTGCCCGTCAGGCCGGCCACGC
>DATJHN010000141.1:0-26808 GCA_035493915.1 Bordetella sp. | reverse complement strand
TCCGGCGAAATGCCCACCAGCGCCGCGACGTCGCGATCTTCCGCGACGGCCTGCAGCGCATGTCCCCAGCGCGTGCGGTACACCAGGACGAACAGGGCGATCACCATCACCAGCGCGACCAGCCCGGTCACCACCTGCGGCCGGCCGATGGAAATGCCGGCCAGCGTCACGCTGCCGGACACCAGCGTGTCGGGCAGATTGCGGTAATCGGGCGTGAAGGCGATGAAAGCCAGTTGCCGCAGCACCAGGCCCAGCCCGAAGGTGGCCAGGATGACCGCCATGGGCGGGCCCTTCTGCAGGCGCTTGATGATCAGCGCGTACGTCAGGAATCCGACAAAGCCCAGGATTATGGCGACCAGCGGCGCCGACAGCGTCGGATCCACGTGGCCCAGCGTAAAGAACCAGTAGGCGGCATACATGGCCAGCATCAGGAATTCGCCATGAGCGAAGTTGATGACGTCCGTGATGCCCCAGATCAGGGCCAGGCCCACCGCCACCGCGGCGTAGATCAGGCCATTGAACAGCCCGGCGTAGAGCGCTTCAAACATGCGGGACTCCTGCGGTGGACATGCCGGCCGCTTACTTCCAGGTAAAGGGGAGCGCGGGCAGCGACTTGTCGGAATTGAAGTTGGCCGGCCACACCGTTTGATAGCCAGGACCCTTCATTTGCAGGATCAAGCCCGCGCCCTTGGTGTTCTGGCCCTTGTCGTCGAACTTGACGCCGGCCCACGGCATGGCGATCTGGTTGCCGTTCAGGTCGGTGGACGCCAGCGCCTTGCGGATGGCTTCGGGATCGGTCGAACCGGCGCGGTTGATGGCGTCGGCCAGCACCAGCACGCCTTCCATCGAGCGCGCGTTGTTGCCGTTCAGTTCCTTGCCGGTCTTGGCTTTGTACAGCTCGTTGATCTTCTTCAGGATGGGTACGGTAGCGGCGATGTCGTTGCTCCACACGTCGCGCGTCAGCACGCCCTGCACTTGCGAACCGACTTCCTGCACGAAGCGCGAATCGATAAAGCCGGCGTCGTTGGCCAGGAAGATGGGCGGCGCGTACTTGGCTTCGCGCATGGTGCGCACGAACAGCATGGCATCGGACGTGTAGCTGGCGAAGATCGCCACATCGGGCTTGGCGGCGGCCAGCTTCTGCACTTCCGAGGTTACCGACGCCGAGCCCGCCGTGTAGGCGATATTGGCGACGATGTCGCGCTTGTACTGCTTGGCGAACTTTTCCAGCGCCTTGTAGGTGTTGACGCCGAAGTCGGTGTTTTCATACACCACCGCGATGCGCTTGGTCGGCTGGTCCTTGATGCCGTCCAGGAACTGCATCATGTTTTCGATGAAGGTCTCATCGGTGGGCGTCGTGCGGAAGAACCACTTGTAGCCGCGATCGGTCAGATCGGGGCTGCTGGACTCGCCGTTCAGATAGGGAATGCCGGCCTGTTCCGCGACGCGGCTGGCGGTCTTGGTCACGGCGGACTGATAAGCACCGGTCAGGGCCACGACTTTTTCCTGCTGGATCAGGCGCTGTGCGTCGGCCAGGCCGACCTCGGGCTTGCCCTGCGTATCGCCGAACACCACTTCGATCTTGGCGCCACCCAGCTTGGGCAGGCCCGCGCCTTCGGCCAGCGGCAGCCCTTGCAGTTCTGGATGCGGGTTGTTGACAATGTCGACAGCCAGCTCGATGGCGGCCTTGATTTCGGCGCCAGTAGACGCCAACGCGCCGCTTAGCGGATACAGGGCGCCGATTTTCACCGTCTTGGTTTGCGCGACGGCGGGCTGCCCGAACGTCAGCGCGAGACACGCGGCCACGCCCGCGATGAGCTTGAATTTCATTTTATTGGCTCCTGGAAACTGGACAACTTCGATAGAGGGAAACTGCCGACAGCAAGCTTATCCGCTGCGTCGCCACAAGACCGCCCGAACAAACCCTGACAAAAACGGTAACGCATGGCGGGATTGCACGTCCGTCCGCGGGATGGAACGGCGACCGGATACGTAACCGCGCGCATTACGCGCGGCTACGGCCGGGCACTTTCAAATGATGGCTGGGTCGTCACAACGCCGCGACGCGGCTGTTGATAAGGTCGGTGACCAGCATATGGCCGGGCGCATGCGTGATGCAGAACGCGGGCTTGACCGCGGCGACCACGGACTGCGGCGTCACGCCGCAGGCCCAGAACACGGGGACCTCGCCCGGGCGGATATCCACTGGGTCGCCGTAATCGGGCCGATCAATGTCGACAATGCCGATCGCCGCCGGATCGCCAAAGTGCACCGGCGCGCCATGCACGGAGGGAAACCGCGAGGTGACCTGGATGGCGCGGATCGCGTCGGCGGGCTTGAGCGGCCGCATGGACACCACCAGCGGCCCGGAAAAACGCCCGGCCGCCGCGGTCGGCACATTCGTGCGGTACATGGGCACGTTGCGGCCCTGTTCGATGTGGCGCACCGGCAGGCCGTTGTCCAGCATGGCTTCCTCGAAGGAGAACGAGCAGCCGATCAGGAAGGACACCAGGTCATCGCGCCAGACATGGCGCACGTCGCGCGGCTCTTCGACCAGCACGCCATCCTTCCATACGCGGTAGAGCGGGATGTCGGTACGGATATCGATATCCACGCCCAGTTCCGGCAAGGACGGATCGCCCGGTTCGGAAACCGCCAGGATGGGGCAAGGCTTGGGATTGCGCAGGCAAAAGCGCAGGAATTCGTCGGCCAGTTCCTTGGGCAGGATGGCCAGGTTGGCCTGCACATGGCCGGACGCCACATTGGCGGTAGGACCGGTCAGGATGCCGGAACGGGCGTCCAGCCGGGCCTGGTAAGACGCCGATGGCGTACCGGCGCCAGATTGCTGCGGTATAGCGGACATCGTCATTCCCCGTGGAATTCATGAATTCTTATCTGGGAGGCATTGCACCGTACCCGCTCGGCACTGTCCAATCACATGTTCCGATGGTAGCTGATAACAATTATTTATCGCCACCCCTGCCAGGGGCTTTCTCTCCCAGGGAAAACCGTGCGGCGGGGGATGTTTTCACTTTTCGGTTTTAGCGCTGCCACGCCGGGTAATCCCTAGCGTCGAACCGGCCAGCGGCGCCGGATCCAGCGTCACCGGACCGCCCGCGAGCCGCGCCGCATCCTCGCGCGCGATGTACTGGGCGGCCTGCGCCACCGTGCGCGCGACATGGCTGTCGGGCCCCTGCATCCAGCACGCGGTGTAATTCAGCGGCGGCAGATCCGGCGCCTGTACATCCAGTATCTGCAAGAGGCCCTGCGCCAGTTCCCGGCCCAGGATCACGGGCGCGATCACGGCGGTGCCGATGCCGTCCAGCGTCATGCGCACGATCACGCTCAAGGCCGAACTGCCGTACATGCGCGGCGTCTGTACGCCGCCTTCGACCAGAATGCGGCGCACCGAGCGATGCGGGTCCGTATTGGACGTATAGGTGATCACCGGCCAGCGCCCCAGCCGCTTCAATGAAATCGGCGGACGCCCCAGCTTCAATTGCGGGCTGGCGATCCAGGCCAGCGGATAGCGGCATAGATGGATGTTTTCCACGCGCGGCTCGTCCATGGGACCCAGCAGAAAGGCCAGGTCGATCTGGTGCGAGGAGAGCTGCGTGCGCAAGGCCGTGCTGGTATCCACCTGGATGTCCACCATCAGCGCGGGATAGGCCTCGTGCATGTATTCCATCAGGCTGGGCAGCCAGGTATGCACGATGGTCTCGGAAACACCCAGGCGCAAGGTTCCGGTCATGACGTTCTGCGCCGCGGCGGCGCGCTGCATGTCCGTGCGCATCTGCAGCATGCGTTCGGCGTGGGACAGCAGTTCGTAGCCCTTGGCGGTCAGCGTGATGCCGCGCGAATCGCGCTCGAACAGGCGCACGCCCAGGGCCGTTTCCAGCGAGGCGATGCGTTGCGATATCGCGGGTTGGGTGGCATTGAGCTTTTCCGCGGCCGCGCGAAAACCGCCCAGGCGGGCGACCCAGAAAAAGGTCTCGATATTGCGCAGATCGATCATGAATTGCGGGCGCCGCGGCGGTCATCAGGAAAATTGATCGCGGTGAGCGTATCATGGCGGACGCCAAAAAGAGCACAGGCCCGACCGTCGAACGCACAGGCACCCGCGCCATCCCGATCGCGCCGGGCAACGCTGTCGATCCGGTCCACGGCCGCCAAAGGGAGAGCAGGCTTATGTCGTCACGGGCGCAAGGAGCCCATGGCCAGCACGACGAAACGGCGGGCGCCAAAGCGCCGCCGGCATCCGCGCAGCCGCGTGCGGCATCCACCTCACCACTGCCGGTATCCGCGCAACCACTGGCGGGCATCGCGCTGCTGCTGATTTCCATGTGGGCCTTGTCCAGCCTGGATGCCAGCGGCAAATGGGTGATGGCGGCAGGCGTTCCCATGCTGCTGCTTTCCTGGGTACGCTACGCCGCGCACTTCGTCGTGGCACTGGCCCTGATCGTGCCGGCCAAGGGCTGGCGCATCCTGGCCAGCCGGCGGCCGCGTGAACAGGTGCTGCGCGGCAGCGCCATGCTGGGCGCGACGCTGCTCTTCTTCACGACCCTGCGCTATCTGCCGCAGGCCGAAGCCACCGCGATCAACTTCCTGGCCCCGCTGATCGTTCTGCTGCTGGCGCCCTGGGTGCTGCGCGAACCGCCGCGCCTGTCGCGCTGGATCGCCGCGGGCGTGGCTTTCCTGGGCGTGCTGATCATCATCCGGCCCGGTGGCGGCCTGGATCCCGTGGGCACCATGTTCGGGCTGATCGGCGCGTTCTGCTTTGCCGCGCAGTACATCGCCAGCCGGCGCGTGGCCGCCGATAATCCGCTCACATCCGTGATCTGGAGCGGTGGCGTGGGCACGGTCGTGCTGTCGATCGCCCTGCCCTATGTCGTGCCCACCGCATTGCCGGTGCTGCGCGAACTGGATCCGCTGCACTGGTGCGTGCTGGTTTCCACTGGCGTCACGGGATGCCTGGGCCACCTGCTGCAGATCGCGGCCTACCGCAAGGCCGCGGCATCTACGCTGGCCCCCTTCACCTATCTGCAGATCGTCAGCTCCACCACCACGGGCTGGCTGGTCTGGGGCCACTTCCCGGATGCGCTGACCTGGCTGGGAATCGCCGTCATCTGCGGCAGCGGCATCACGATAGGCATTCTTGAATGGCGACGCGCGCGGCGCCCTGCAAGCACCATCAAACGCTGACGGCCGGTGCGGCATCCGCACCGGACCTGCCGCTGCCGCGCCTCAATCTCAATCGCAGCCACAACTACCGCTACCGCACGCATACAGCCTTCGACAGGGCCGACGGTTTGCTCCATTTGCCGTAGCAGGCATCGCAATGCCTTCCGTGTTGGAGACGTGCGCCTATACTCGCCTTACAAATTGCTTGCTGCACGCGAAATGGCGCCGGCCTTGCTTTTTCGAAGCGCGACCGCGCACTGACGCCAGCACGGAGGAGCACATCATGACGCGCAAATACATCGATTGCCGCGAGTTTCCCAGCGAAACCAATTGCTCGGTCGCCCTGTCGGCGGACAGCGACGACGAACTGCTGGAGGCCGCCGTACAGCACGCCTGCGCGGTTCATCACCACAGCGACACACCCGAGCTGCGCCAGCAGATCCGCACCCTGTTCCACGAAGGCACGCCGCCGGCCGAAGCGCCGCCCCGCGCCTGAACGTCCCGCCCGGATCATCCGGGCGTGCGCGACACGGCCGTGCCGGCGCGGCCGCGTCGCCTCCTATAGGCGCGTGGCCTGCTGTCCACCCACGCGCATGTGCCGGGCATCTGTCGCTGGTGGAGCGGACCTGCGCCAGGCCCTCTGCCAAGGGGGGTTCCATGTTCACGTTGTCCAGCACCGCCATCGATGACCTGAAGGCCAATACGCGCGGGCGGGTCGTCCTGCCCGCCGATTCCGATTACGACGAAGTACGCAAGGTGTGGAACGCGATGATCGACCGGCGTCCGGCCGCCATCGTGCGCTGCGCGGGCGTCTCCGACGTCCGCTGCGCGATACTGTTCGCGCGCGAGCACGGCGTGCCGCTGACGATCCGCGGCGCGGGCCACAACATCGCGGGCAGCGCAATCTGCGACGACGGCATCATGGTCGACCTGTCGCAGATGCGATCGGTACGCATCGATCCGGCAACACAGCGCGCATGGGTCGAACCCGGCGCGACGCTGGCCGATTTCGACCACGAGGCGCAGGCGTTCGGCCTGGCGACGCCGCTCGGCATCAATTCGACCACCGGTGTGGCCGGTCTGACGCTGGGCGGCGGCTTCGGCTGGCTGAGCCGGCGTTTCGGCATGACGGTCGACAATCTGCGCGCGGCCGACGTGGTCACGGCGGACGGCGAAATGGTCCATGCCAGCCCCAGCACGCACGAGGACCTGTTCTGGGCCATCCGCGGCGGCGGCGGCAATTTCGGCGCCGTTACGATGTTCGAATTCCAGCTGCACGCGGTCGGCCCGCAGATTTACGGAGGACTGGTGGTGCTGCCCATGGACCAGGCGCGCGACGCCCTGCAGGCCTACCGCAGGGCGGCCGAGTCCATGCCGGAAGAACTGACGGTCTGGAGCGTGCTGCGCAAGGCGCCACCACTGCCCTTCCTGCCGCCCGAGGTACATGGCCAACCGGTCGCCGTCTTCGCGGTCTGCTACAGCGGCCCGGTCGAAAACGGCCCCGTGGTGGTCGAACCGATACGCCAGCTCGGCACGCCGCACGGCGAGCACCTGGGCGTAATGCCCTACGCCTCGTGGCAGAAGGCCTTCGATCCCCTGCTGACGCCCGGCGCGCGCAACTACTGGAAATCGCATGATTTCGGCGAACTGTCGGATGATCTGTTCGATGCGCTGATCGATGCGGCGTCACGCGTGCCTTCGCCGCAATGCGAGATTTTCCTGGGGCAGCTGGGCGGCCAGGCCGGACGGGTTGCGTCCGACGCGATGGCCTATCCCAACCGCAACGCGAAGTACATCGTCAACGTGCATGCGCGCTGGGATGACGCCGCCGACGATGCGGCCTGCATTTCCTGGGCACGCGATTTCTTCGACGCGGCGGCGCCGTTCTCGCTGGGCAGCGTGTATGTGAACTTCATGACGGAAGAAGAGACCACGCGCATCAGCGCGGCCTACGGGCCGAACTACACGCGGCTGGTCGCCATCAAGAGCCGCTACGATCCACACAATCTGTTCCGCCACAACCAGAACATACAACCGGTCAAGCGGACGTAACCACCTTGCCCGCGGCCAGCACCAGTTGCCGCTCGCAGCGGGCCGCCAGGCCGGGATCATGAGTGACCAGCACCAGCGTGGCGCCGTGTTCCCGGTGCAATTCGAAGATCAGATCGATGACGCGTTCGCCGGTGGCCGCATCCAGGCTGCCGGTGGGCTCGTCGGCGAACAGCAGGTCGGGCTTGACCACGAAGGCGCGCGCCAGCGATACCCGCTGCTGCTCGCCGCCGGACAACGTGCGAGGATAGTGATGCAGGCGATCGCCCAGGCCGACGCGTTCCAGCATGCCGTGCGCCGCCTCGCGCGCGGGCAGCCCCGCCAGTTCCAGCGGCAGCATGACGTTTTCCAGGGCGGTCAGATTGGGCAGCAGCTGAAAGGACTGGAATACGAAGCCCACGTGATTGGCGCGCAGGCGGGCACGGCCGTCTTCGTCCAGCGCGAACAGATCGCGTCCCGCCAATGTTACCGATCCGGTGCTGGGAACATCCAGGCCGGCCAGCAGTCCCAGCAATGTCGATTTGCCCGAACCGGAACTGCCCGTGATGGCCAGGGCCGTACCGGCCGGAACCGTAAAATCGATGCCGTCCAGGATGGCGAGCGTACCGCCAGCATCGGCGACCCGCTTGCCCAGCCCACGCACCTCTATCGCGTTATCCATATCCATGCGCCCGCTCATCCGTTTGTTGTTCGCGACTGTCCTGACGTTTCTGGCCACCGCCGCCTACGCTCAGACCGCCCCTACCTCCGGCGGTTCCGCCGGGCACAAGACCATATTGGTGGTCGGCGATAGTCTATCGGCCGAATATGGCATTGCGCGCGGCACGGGCTGGGTGCCACTGCTGAAACGCCGCCTGGCCCAGCAGTATCCGGCCTGGACGGTGGTGAACGCCAGCATCAGCGGCGATACTACCAGTGGCGGGCTTACCCGCCTGCCCGGCCTGCTGCACCAGCAGCCCCCGTCTATCGTGATCCTGGAACTGGGATCCAACGACGCGCTGCGCGGCATGCCGCTGACGCTGACGCAGCAAAACCTGACCACCATGGCGCAGCAGGCCAAGCAGGCCGGCGCCGCCGTGTTGCTGATCGGCATGCAGATTCCGCCCAATTATGGCCGTTCCTATGCCGACCAGTTCCGCGATCTGTTCGGCAAGGTGGCGCAGGCGGAAGACACCCGCCTGGTGCCGTTTTTCCTGGACGGCCTTGCCACGAACCGGGAGTTGTTCCAGGGCGATGGACTGCATCCCAACGAAGACGGGCAACCCAGGCTGCTGGATAACGTCTGGGCGCAATTGCAGCCGATGTTGAAGTGATTTGGGCGCCGGCCCGGTTTTCACGCGGCCCCTGCGGCCCCGTGAAAACCTTACGCGATGGTTATCCGCGTTTGCGTAACGGATCGAGCAAGCCCTTCAGCCCGTTGTGGTCCATCTCGTGCATCAGTGCGAGCAGCCGGCCGAGTTCCCCTTGCGGGAACCCTTCGCGGGCGAACCAATTAAGATAAGGCCCGGGTAGATCCGCGATTAGTCGGCCTTTGTATTTCCCGAAAGGCATAGTGAGGGTGACAAGGCGTTCAAGGTCTGGGGCTTGCATAGGGGATATGACGTGCCCAGTACCGCCGGCATTAGCCGGTCTGCTGTTCGGTTTCGCCGCCCTGCAGAATGCGCTGGGCTTCCGGCGCGATTTCCACCTTGTATTGCTGGCGCAGCATCTTCAGGACGGCGTCGTTTTCCGCCTGGCCCCAAGCGCCGGACAATTGCTGGTTCAAGGTAGCCAAGGCTTCGGATTCGCTCTTGCCCGGTTCGACCTTGTCGATGCGCGCGACGACATAATCATTGCCGTCGCGTGCGCCGGCATAGGACGGCAGCGGCACCGCGGGGGCGCGCATCACGGCATCGAGTACCGGACGCGACATGCTCTGGGGATTCTGACGCGATACGTCGACCGCGCCGCCAAAGCCGTCGGTGGGCGCCGCCGGATTCTTGCGCAAGGCTTCCAGTGCCTGCTCGCCCGCCTTGGCGGCGGCATCGGCCGCGCGCGTTTCAACCAGGCGCTCGCGGATCTTGTCCTTAAGCTGATCGATCGGCGGCACGTGCGCGGGGGTATTGGCGGCCACACGCACCACCAGCATGGTGTCGGGCGCCAGTTCGATCACGCCGGAGTTCTGCTTGTCGCGCAGGACATCCGGGCTGAATAGCGCCTGGCGCACGCGCGCATTGTCCAGCAGCGCGGAATCCGGGCTGGCGGACGCAGCGCCGGGGCCGGCCTGGTCTTGCGGCAGCAGACCAGTGCGCGTAATGCCGCCGGCCTGGCGGATCTTCAGGCCCAGCGCATCGGCAGCCGGCTGCAGGCTGTCACGCTGGTCGTAGACCAGCGAAGTC
This sequence comes from Bordetella sp., assembly GCA_035493915.1. Taxonomy (GTDB): domain Bacteria; phylum Pseudomonadota; class Gammaproteobacteria; order Burkholderiales; family Burkholderiaceae_B; genus Bordetella_C. Next base: position 17,200 of record DATJHN010000141.1, on the reverse strand, counting down.
AACTTGGTCGCCATATCGGAAAAACGCGAAGAAGCGATCTGCTTGCGGATTTCGTCGACGATCTGGTTCTTCACTTCCGCCAGCGGCTTGGTCTGGGCCGGCTGCAGATCCGTCAATTCCACGACGTGCAGGCCGAACGGGCTCTCGATCACACCCGATACCTGGCCTTTCTTCAGGCCGTCGACGGCCTTCTGCAGGGCCGGCGTCAGCATGCCGGCGCCGATCCAGCCCAGGTCGCCGCCCCGGGTATTCGAACCGGCGTCCTCTGAATACTTCTTGGCCAGGTCAGCGAAGGCGGCCGGCTTGGCGGCGGCCTGCTGGGCGATGTCTTCGGCCTTGGCATGCGCGGCCTTGCGCTGCGCATCCGTGGCGTCGGCCGCCAGCTTGATCATGATGTGGCTGGCGCGGCGGCGTTCGGCCTGGCCGAAGCGGCTTTTGTTCTGCTCGTAATACTTGGCGATGTCATCGTCGCTGACATTGATGCCGGCGCTTGCGGCGGCCTGATCCAGCACCAGGTATTGCGCCTGCACCTGGTCGGGCACCTGGTACTGCTGCTTATTGGCGTCGTACCACTGTTGCATGTCGGCGTCGCTGACCTGCACCTGCGACTTGTAATCCGCCGCGGCAAAGCGCCGCGTCAGAACGTGGCGCGTTTCGGTCAGGGCATGTTCGATGGAGCCCTCCACGGCGGACGGCAGGCGCGCCGATTGCGCGATCGGGTCCAGCACGACTCCGACCGCCAGATCGCGGCGCAGCCCGGCTTCGAACGTGGCGGGCGTCAGGCCTTGCGCGGCCAGCGCGGCGCGGTAGCGCTCGGGCGAGAACTTGCCGTTGTCCTGCACGGCGGGATTGGACGCGATCGTGTTGCGCAGCGTTTCGTCCGACACCGAAAAATGGTTGTCGGCGGCCGCCGCGGCCAGCAGGCGCTGGTCGATCATCTGATCGAGCAGGCGCTGGCGCATGGCGGGCGTATCCAGCAGCGCCGGATCGAACTGCGCGCCCATCATCTGGCGATACTGGTCCAGCTGGTCGCGCCGGGCCTGGTCGTACTCGCGCTGCGTGATCGGCGAGCCGTTCACGGTCGCCATCTTGGGTTCCTCGGACATAAAGCTGCTATAGCTTTGCACGCCGAAGAAGGCGAATGTCGGAACAATCAGGATCAGCAGGATGAACTGCATCCAACGCTGATGGTTGCGGATGAAATCGAACATGGAGTCCCTGTAGCGGCGGACACGCGAAAATCATATGCCCGGCGCCAAAAAAAAAGCGAACCGGATTCGCGTCGCTTTCTTACCGGTTAGCACCCTTATTGGTTCACGCCCTTACTGGTCAGCACCCGGGTTTGGCACCGGAATAGCGCGCTGGAGTTTAACACTTCCCGGAGGCGGCGATCCGCTGCGGTATCCTTGGCGCATTGCGCCCACCGATCGCACAGGAATCTCTTTCATGGACACTCCCCTTCCCGCCTGGCCCTATCCCCGCCTGATCGCCCATCGCGGCGGCGGCAGGCTCGCCCCGGAAAACACCATGGCCGGCATGCGCGCCGGCGCGGAACATGGTTTCCGCATGTTCGAATACGACGTCAAGCTGAGCAAGGACAATGTCCTGATCCTGCTGCACGATGACAACCTCGACCGCACGACCAACGGCCAGGGGCCGGCCAGCGCCATGACCTACGCCGAACTGGCGGCCCTGGATGCGGGTGCCTGGCATTCCCCTGGCTTTGCCGGGGCGCGCATCCCCACGCTGGAAGAAGTCGCGCGCTACAGCATGGAGCAGGGTATTGCCAACAATGTCGAGATCAAGCCCTGCCCGGGCCGGGAATCCGAGACCGGCACGGCCGTGGCGCTGGCCGTGCGCGAACTCTGGCGCGGCGCCCCCATGCAGCCCCTGCTTTCGTCGTTTTCCGAAGAGGCGCTGGCCGCCGCCCACGTGGCGGCACCACAGCTGCCCCGCGCGCTGCTGGTGGACAAGATCACCATGGACTGGCGCGAACGGCTGGTACAGCACGATTGCATCGGCTTGAACGTCAACCAGAAAGATGTGACGCCGCAGCTGGTCAAGACCGTGCATGGCGCGGGCTACCGGCTATCGGCCTGGACGGTGAACGACCCGCTGCGCGCCCGCGAACTGCTGGACTGGGGCGTGGACGCCATTTTCACCGACGAACTGGCCGTCATCCGGCCGGACGCCTGAACCGCGCGCCAGACCACGAGAGTACGAATTGTTCAGCTACCGCCACGCCTTTCACGCCGGCAACCACGCCGATGTGCTCAAGCACGCCATCCTGATCCACGTGTTGGACTACCTGGGCCAGAAAGACGCGCCCTATTGGGTCATCGACACGCATGCCGGCGCCGGCCTGTACCGCCTGGACAGCGATTGGGCCAGCAAGAACGCCGAATTCGCCGACGGCATCGGGCGGCTGTGGGAACGCACCGATGCGCCGCCCCTGCTGGCCCGCTATATCGAACGGGTGCGCGACTACAACAGCGACGGCCGCCTGCGCCACTATCCGGGCTCGCCCTGGCTGGCCCTGGACGCCATGCGCGAACATGACCGGCTGCGGCTGTTCGAGGCCCATCCGACAGAAGCCGAAGTCCTGGTGGGCAATCTCGAAAAGCAAAGCGGTCCGGCGCTGCGCCAGACCACCATCTACGACACCGACGGCTTCGAAGGCATGAAGTCCCTGCTGCCCCCGCCCCCGCGCCGCGGGCTGGTGGTGATCGATCCCTCGTACGAAGACAAGCAGGACTACCGCCGCGTGGCACTGGCCGTCAAGGAAGGATTGAAACGCTTCGCGACAGGCATTTACGCCGTCTGGTACCCGCAGGTCCAGCGGCGCGAATCGCAGGAATTGCCCAGGCAGCTGGAAAAAGCCGGCAAGCGCTGGCTGCACGTGTCGTTGTCGGTAAAGAAGCCCGCCACCGACGGTTTCGGCCTGCACGGCAGCGGCCTGTTCCTGGTCAACCCGCCATGGACGCTGGCCGCGCAGCTGAAGGAAGCGATGCCGTGGCTGACGGACCTGCTGGCGCAGGACGACCGCGCACGCTACACGCTGGATGTGATGGAAGACTGAGCTTCCATGCCGCCGCGAGATCTCGGCGGCACGGAAGCGGGCATCGCAAGCCATGTAGCGACAGTGACCGCGGACGGGCCGTGGGCCTGCCGCGGTTTCCCTCTTCTTACTGACGGGCGGCCTGCTGCTGCACCTGCTGTTGCTGCTGTTGCAATTGCACCTGCTGCCGCGCCTGCACCTGCTGTTGCGGCTGTCCCTGCTGCTGCGCCTGCACGGTGTGCTCCGTCCAGCCGCCGCCCAAGGCCTTGTACAGATCCACCAGATTGGTCAGGCGCGCCAGCCGCGTCTGCACCAGGATCTGCTGCGAGTCGTACAGCGAGCGCTGCGAATCCAGCACGTTCAGATAGCTATCCACGCCCTGGCGGAAACGCTGCTGCGACAGATCGTAGGCGCGCTGGTTGGCCTGCACCAGCAATTGCTGCGCGCGGATCTGGTCGTCGATCGTGCCGCGCCCCGCCAGCGCATCGGCCACGTCGCGGAACGCGGACTGGATGGCGCGCTCGTAGCTGGCGACTTCGATGCGTTTCTGCACCTTGGATAGATCCAGGTTGGCCTCCAGCGAACCACCCGCAAAGATCGGCATGGTGATCTGCGGCGCGAAACTCCAGACGCCCTGCCCGCCTTTGAACAGCCGGCCCAGGCTGGCGCTGGCGGCACCCGCGTCGGCGGTCAGCGAGATGGTCGGAAAGAACGCCGCGCGGGCCGCGCCGATATTGGCGTTGGCCGCTTCAAGCTGATGCTCCGCCGCGCGGATATCAGGACGGCGTTCCAGCAGATCGGAAGGCAATCCGGCCGGCAGCGTCGTCGGCATCAGCGCATCGTTCATGCCGGCCGGCGTTTCCAGTTTGGCCTGCACATCCTGCGGCAGCGGATTACCCAGCAACAGCACCAGCGCATTCATGTCCTGCGCGACCTGACGCTCGAACTGCGACTGGTTGCGCTCGGCCGTGCGCACCGATACCTCTGCCTGGCTGAGATCCAGCGCGGTGGCGATGTCGTTGTCGTAGCTCTGCTTGGTCAGGTCGTAGGAATCGCGCTGGCTTTTCAGCGTATCGCGCGTCAGCTGCAGCAGTTCCTGGTCGCTGCGCAGGGTCAGATAGGCGGACGCGACCTCCGACACCAGCGACAGCTGCGTCGCCGTGCGAGTTTCGTCCTGCGCCAGATACAGCTGCAGTGCCTGTTCGTTCAGGCTGCGGATACGCCCGAACAGATCCAGTTCCCACGATGCCACGCTGGCGCCGATCTGGTAGCTGTGGCTGGTCGTCGCGTTGCCGCTGGGCGACAGGTCGGCCGGCGTACGCTGCGCCGATGACTGCGCACCCACACCCACCGTGGGCAGCAATTCCGCACGCTGGATGCGGTACTGGGCGCGCGCCGCTTCCACGTTCAGCGCGGCTACGCGCAGGTCGCGGTTGTTCTGCAAGGACAGCGCGATCAGATCCTGCAGCAGCGGGTCGGTAAAGAACTCGCGCCAACCCACGTCGGCAGTGGCGACGCCGCCCGGCGGAACCGCCGTCTGATTGGCGGAGTGGTAGGCCGGACCGGTCGGATAGGCGGCGGCGATGGGCGCCGCCGGACGCTCATAGTTCGGCATCAAAGTGCAGCCCGCCAGCGCCGCGATAAACGCGGCCGACAGGGAAAAACGCAGCGTCGTTCTCATTGTTGCGGTTGTCATTCGGCGTGCCCCCCAGCGGGGCTGGACGACGCCGAACGATGTCTCTCGTCATTGGGATCGTGCGGATCGCCCGTCTCGCTCATGCGCTTGACCTTGAACAGGCGCAGCATAGCCACGAAGAACGTCGGCACGAAGAAGATGGCCAGGAAGGTCGCCGTCAGCATGCCGCCGATCACGCCGGTACCGATAGCGTTCTGGCTACCCGAACCGGCGCCGTTGGCGATGGCCAGCGGCACCACGCCCAGGATGAATGCCATCGACGTCATCAGGATGGGCCGCAGGCGCTGCCGTGCCGCATGAATGGCGGCTTCCGTCAGACTGGCCCCGGCCTCGTAGTGCTCCTTGGCGAATTCCACGATCAGAATCGCGTTCTTCGCCGCCAGCCCCACTGTCGTCAGCAGGCCCACCTGGAAATACACGTCATTGGACAGTCCCCGCAACAGCGTCGCCGCGAGCGCGCCGATGATGCCCAGAGGGACCACCATCATCACCGCCGTCGGGATCGACCAGCTTTCGTACAGCGCCGCCAGGCACAGGAACACGACGATCAGCGATATCGCATAGAGCGCCGGCGCCTGCGAGCCCGACAGGCGTTCTTCGTACGACAGGCCGGTCCATTCGTAGCCGATGCCGGGCGGCATGGTTTTGGCCAGCTTCTCCATCTCGACCATCGCTTCGCCAGTACTGTGGCCCGGCGCGGGCTGGCCCAGGATTTCGAAAGCCGGCACGCCGTTGTAGCGGTTCAGCTTTTGCGGACCGTAGCTCCAGTCCGCCGACGCGAAGGCCGAGAACGGCACCATATCGCCCTGCGCATTGCGCACGTACCACTTGTTCAGGTCATCGGGCAGCATGCGCGACGTGGGCATGCCCTGTACGTAGACCTTCTTGACGCGACCACGGTCGATGAAGTCGTTCACGTAGGTAGAGCCCCACGCCGTGGTCAGCACGCTATTCAGATCCTGGATGGAGACACCCAGCACGCGCGCCTTTTCGCGATCGATGTTCAACTGGTACTGCGGCGCGTCCTCCACACTGTTCGGACGCACGGCGGCCAGGATGGGACTTTTCGCCGCTTCGCCCAGCAATTTGTTGCGCGCATCCAGCAGCGCCTGGTGGCCCAGGCCGGCCCGGTCCATCAACTGGAAGTCGAAACCCGTGGCGTTACCCAGTTCCAGCACGGCGGGCGGCGCGAAGGCGACCACCTGCGCGTCACGTATGGTCTGGGCGAAGTGCGCGGACGATCGCGCCGCCAGCGCGGCGACTTTCTGGTGCGCCGCGGACCGGTCGCCCCAATCCTTCAGCTTGACGAACATCAGGGCGGCATTCTGGCCGCGTCCGCCGAAGTTGAAACCGTTGATCGAGAAGACGGACGCCACCGTATCCTTTTCGTCCTGCAGGAAGTACTTGATGGCCTCGTCGATGACGACCTGGGTGCGTTCGGCCGTGGCGCCCGAAGGCGTCGAAATCTGGACAAACAGGATGCCCTGGTCTTCCTCCGGCAGGAACGACGTCGGGATGCGGGTGAACATCACCACCATGCCGATCACGAACAGCAGGTAAATCAGCATCACACGCGGCGTGCGATTCAGCACGCGCGCCACGGTATTGGCATAGCCATGGCTGCTGCGGTTGAAGTTGCGGTTGAACCAGCCAAAAAATCCCGTCTTGGCTTCGTGATGGTTCTTGTCGATCGGCTTGAGCAAGGTCGCGCACAGCGCTGGCGTAAAGACCAGCGCCACCATTACGGACAAGGCCATCGCCGATACGATGGTGATGGAAAACTGCCGGTAGATCACCCCCGTGGAGCCGCCGAAGAAGGCCATCGGGATGAACACCGCGGCCAGCACCATGGCGATACCCACCAGGGCGCCGGTGATCTGCTCCATTGATTTCCGCGTGGCCTGGCGCGGCGTCAGGCCTTCTTCCGCCATCACGCGCTCGACGTTTTCCACCACCACGATGGCGTCGTCCACCAGCAGGCCGATGGCCAGCACCATGCCGAACATGGTCAGCGTGTTAATGGAATAGCCGAATGCCGCCAGCACGCCGAAGGTGCCCAGCAGCACCACCGGCACCGCCAGGGTTGGAACCAGCGTCGCGCGCAGGTTCTGCAGGAACAGGTACATGACCAGGAACACCAGCACGATGGCTTCGCCCAGGGTCTTGAACACGTCCTCGATGGAAAGCTGGACGAAGGGCGTGGTGTCATACGGATACACCACCTGCATGCCCGGCGGGAAATAAGGCTTCAGGCCGTCGATCGTGGCGCGGATGGCCTTGGCGGTGTCCAGGGCGTTGGCACCCGCCGCCAGCTTGATGGCCAGGCCGGCCGCCGGCTTGCCGTTGTACAGGCTGTCGATGGTGTACGACTGGGCGCCCAGGGCTATGCTGCCGACATCGCGCAGCCGGACCTGCGAGCCGTCCGGATTGACCTTGAGCAGGATGTTGCCGAATTGTTCCGCCGTCTGCAGGCGGCTGGGCCCGATGATGGTGGCCGTCAGATCCTGCCCGCGCACCGCCGGCAAACCGCCCAGCTGGCCGGTGGACACCTGCACGTTCTGCTGCGATATCGCATTAACGACGTCGACAGTGGTCAGGTTGTAGTTGAGCAGCTTGGCCGGATCCAGCCAGATGCGCATGGCGTATTGCGAACCGAACAGCTGGAAGTCGCCCACGCCGTTGGTACGGCTGATGGGATCCTGCACATAGGACGCCACATAGTCGGCCAGGTCGGCGCGCGTCATGCCGCCATCGGTCGAAATAAACGCCGCCACCATCAGGAAGTTCTTGGTGGCCTTGGTCACGCGGATGCCCTGCTGCTGCACTTCCTGCGGCAGCAGCGGCTGCGCCAGCGACAGCTTGTTCTGCACCTGGACCTGGGCGGTATCCGGATTGGTGCCTTGGGCAAAGGTCAGCGTGATGGTCACGCTGCCGTCGGCGGCACTTTCCGACAACATGTATTCCATGTTGTCCAGGCCGTTCATCTGTTGCTCGATGACCTGCACCACCGTGTCCTGCACGGTCTGGGCGGAAGCGCCCGGATAGCTCACCTGGATGGCGATGGAGGGCGGCGCGATCGCGGGGTATTGCGACACCGGCAAGCGCAGGATGGCCAAAGCGCCCGCCAGCATCATGACGATCGCGATCACCCAGGCGAAAACCGGCCTTTCGATAAAAAACTTAGCCATGCTTGAAACTCCTTGCCGGCCTTACTGGACCGTCGCCGCGGGGGCGGATGCCGTGGGCGCCGGTTGGGCGTTGGCTTCGTTGGCGGTCACTTCCAAGCCTGGACGTACGGTCTGCAGGCCCTCGACCACCACTTTGTCGCCGGCCTTCAGGCCGCTGGTCACCAGCCAGTTCGAACCGATGGCGCGGTCCGTGACCAGATCGCGAACCTGGATCTTGCCCTGATCGTCCACCACGTAGGCGGTGGGCGTGCCGCGCTGGTTGCGCACCACGCCGCGTTGCGGTACCAGCAAGCCTTGGGTGGCGACGCCGTCCATCAGCTTGGCGCGCACGAACATGCCTGGCAACAGCCGATGATCGGGATTGGGGAACACCGCGCGCAGCGTGACCGAACCGGTGCTCTGGTCCACCGTTACCTCGGAGAACTGCAGCTTGCCATCCTGGTTGTACTGCGTACCGTCTTCCAGCGTCAGCGTGACCTGGGCGGCCTGCTCACCGGCGGCGCGCTTGATCTGGCCCTTGGCCAGTTCGTCCTGCAGTCGCAGCAGTTGGACGCTGGATTGCACTACGTCGACGTAGATGGGGTCGATCTGCTGCACGGACGCCAGCGCGGTGGTCTGGTTGGCCGTGACCAGCGCGCCTTCGGTCACCGTCGAGCGGCCTATGATGCCGTCGATGGGCGACAGCACCTTGGTATAGACCAGATTGATGCGCGCGGTATCGACCGCGGCCTTGGCGGAAAGCACATCGGCCTTGGCCTGGTCGCGCGTGGCCACCGCGTCGTCGTAGGTCTGGCGGCTGATGGCGCGGGTTTCGGTCAGAGGCTTGTAGCGCTCGGCCAGCAGCGTGGCGGTCTTTACCTGGGCTTCCGCGCGGGCCAGCGCGGCGCGCTGGCTATCCAGCGTGGCCTGGTAAAGCGCGGGATCGATCTGATACAGCTGCTGGCCGGCCTTGACCTGGCCGCCTTCCGTGAACAGGCGCTTGAGAACGATGCCGTTCACCTGCGGCCGGACTTCGGCCACGCGGAAAGGCGAGGTGCGGCCCGGCAGTTCGGTGGTCAGCGACACCGGCTGCGCCTTCAGGGTCACCACGCCGACGGTCGGCTTGGATGCGGCGGCGGCCGCGTCATCTTTTTTTCCGCAAGCAACCAGCGAAAGCGCAAGGACGCCAACGGCGGCCACCGCGGCCGCGCGCCCGGCAGTCTTTTTATTCATATGGTGCATATCCTGATTCCAACTAGAGCCGACCGGCGAACGCCAGCCGTCGTAACCATCGCCTCAACGCGTCAGCCGCGAAGCCCGATACGCGTTGCTGCATTGCAAAAGCCCAGATTTTGCACTATTCCACCCGCGTAACAAAGACCAGGGCCACGAAAACATAGTTCCATTGATGGGACAATAACGATATGACAAAACGCCTGCAAACTATGGAGCTGTTCGTCGAGGTCGCGCGCGCCAAAAGCTTCAGCCGCGCGGCCATCGTGCTCGGCATGCCCAAATCCACGCTCTCGCGCCAGGTTGCGGAACTGGAGCGAACCCTGGGTGTGCAATTGCTCAGCCGCACCACGCGCAGGGTCGAACTGACCGACGCGGGCTCGCGCTACTTCGCGCGCTGCCAGCATATCGTCGCCGAAGCGCAGATCGCCGACGAGGAAATCCAGGGCCTGGCCAGTAAGCCCGCCGGCCCCTTGCGCGTAAACATGCCGGTGGACTTCGGCACCGACTTCCTGGCCGAATCCCTGATGGCGTTCTCGCGCCGCTATCCCGACGTTACCTTCCACCTGGACATGGCCGCGCCCGAACACGCAGGCCAGGTTTTCCAGTCCTGCGACGTTGCCATCGAAATCGGCGCCCTGCAATCGGCCACCCGCATCGCGCGCCAATTGGGCTCGATCTCGGCTTATCTGTATGCCGCGCCCGCCTACCTGGCGGCCAGCGGCGTGCCGCGGCATCCGGACGATCTGGCGTCGCACGAGTGCATGGAGTTCCGCGCCACCCCGGGTGCGCGCGTGACCCCATGGCCGCTGCACAGGAACGGCGAACGTATCGAATTTCATCCAGGGAAGCGGTTCTCGCTGAACAGCGCCAGCATGATACGGCGGCTGGCTACGCTGGGCGCGGGCATCGCGGTGCTGACCGACGTCAGCGCATCGCAGGAAGTGGCCGCCGGCCGGCTGCAACGCGTGCTGCCGGATTGGGAGGTCGGGCCTTTTCCCGTGTACGCGGTGACCGAAACTCGTTTGCTGCCGGTCAAAACCCGCATATTCGTCGAGTTCCTGACCGAGCGCCTGCATCACGAATGGTCGCGCCAAGGCAAGGTTAGCGCGGCGCCGATGACGACCGCGATCGTTGAAACCAACTGAAATAGGTGATGCGGCCCTGCTTATTGCAGGGTTATTGGCCGGAACGCCCCACGCCCGTCATTCAGCTGATCGGCTGTCGTGGCGTAGCGTGGCGCGATGCGATGCGACCGTATGCACACGAACAGCCCGCTCAACGCTCCCACGGCGGCAGCGTGCGGTAATCGTTGTCCAGCCGTTCGCGCAATTCGCTTGCCTCGTCCTCGCGGCCCAGCATGTCCAGTGCTGACAATACCTGCCAATCCGCGCTGACTTCGAAGAAATCGCGCAGACGGGCCCGGGTGTCGCTACGGCCGAAACCGTCCGTGCCCAGTATGCGGCAAGGCGCGCCGACCCAGGCGCGTATCTGTTCCGGCACGGCGCGCACATAGTCGCTGGCCGCGACCACCGGCAGCGGCGATCCGCCCCACTGGCTTTCCAGCCAGGAAGGCGCCGTTTCGCGGCCCAGCAGCCGCGCCCGCTCCACCGCTCGCGCATCGCGCGCCAGTTCCGAAAAACTGGTGGCGCTCCAGACTTCGGCGCCGATGCCGTATTCGTCGCGCAGGCGCTCCGCGGCGGCGACGGCTTCGCGCACGATGGCGCCCGCGGCGATCAGGCGTATGGCCGGCGCGCCATCGGCCGCGCGCAAGCGATACATGCCGCGCAGGATGCCTTCGCGTATGAGGGCACCGGTCGGCATGTCCGGCTGCGGGATGTTTTCGTTGGTGACGGTCAGGTAGTAGAACTCGTCCCGCTGTTCTTCCAGCATGCGGTGCAGCCCGGCCTCCACGATGACCGCGACTTCGTAGGCGAAGGCCGGATCGTAGGCGCGGCAGTTGGGAATGGTGGCCGCCACGAGGTGGCTGCTGCCGTCCTGGTGCTGCAGTCCCTCCCCGCCCAGCGTGGTGCGGCCAGAGGTAGCGCCGACCAGGAAGCCGCGAGTGCGCTGGTCCGCAGCCGCCCAGATCAGGTCGCCGACGCGCTGGAAACCGAACATCGAGTAGTAGATGTAGAACGGCAGCATGGGCAGGCCGTTGACCGAATAGCTGGTCCCCGCCGCGATCCAGGACGACAATGCACCGGCCTCGGTGATGCCTTCTTCCAGGATCTGGCCATCGCGCGCCTCGCGATAATGCAGCACGGAGCCGATGTCCTCGGGTTCGTACAGTTGTCCCTGCGAAGAATAAATGCCGATCTGGCGGAACAGGTTGGCCATGCCGAAGGTGCGGGCCTCGTCGGCCACGATGGGCACGATGCGCGCGCCGATACCGGGATCCTTCAGCAAGGCGGTCAGCATGCGCACGATGGCCATGGTGCTGGACATTTCCTTGCCGCGCGGGGCCAGCGCGAAGGCGGCCCAGGCGTCCGCGGGCGGTGCGGCCAGCGCCGGCGCCGCGGCGCGGCGGCGTGGCACACAGCCGCCCAGTGCGGCGCGGCGCTCGCGCAGGTAGCGCATTTCCGCACTGTCCGCATCCGGACGGTAGAAGGTCAGCGCGGCGCAATCGGCATCGCCGATGGGCAGCGCGAAGCGATCGCGAAAAGCCAGCAGCGCATCCACGTCCAGCTTTTTCTGCTGGTGCGTGGTCATCTTGCCCTGGCCGGCCTCGCCCATGCCGTAGCCTTTTTTCGTCTGCGCCAGGATCACGGTCGGCTGGCCGGTGTGCCTTGCGGCGCGGTGATAGGCCGCATGGATCTTGGCGATATCGTGGCCGCCGCGGCGCAGGCGGTCGATGGCCTCGTCCGACCAATCGGCCACCAGCGCCGCCAGCGCCGGATCGCGGCCGAAAAACTGACGCCGGTTATAGGCGCCGTCCTTGGCGGCGAAGGTCTGGAATTGCCCGTCGACGGTGTGGGCAAAGGCGCGCGCCAGCGCGCCGCTCGTATCCCGCTGCAGCAGCGGATCCCAGTCGGCGCCCCACAGCAGCTTGATGACGTTCCAGCCCGCGCCGGCGTACAGCGTTTCGAGTTCGTCGATGATGCGTCCGTTGCCGCGCACCGGTCCGTCCAGGCGCTGCAGATTGCAGTTGACGATGAACACCAGGTTGTCCAGGCGCTCGCGCGCGGCCAGCGTCAGCGCGGCCACCGATTCCGGCTCGTCCATTTCGCCATCGCCGAAAATGCCCCACACCTTGCGGTCGGACGGTGCGGCCAGGCCGCGGTGCTCCAGATAGCGCATGAAGCGCGCCTGGTAGATGGCGTTGATCGGGCCGATACCCATGGACCCAGTCGGAAATTGCCAGAAGTCCGGCATCAACCAGGGATGCGGATAGGACGACAGGCCGCGCAGGCCGTGTTCCGCGGCCGTGATTTCGCGCCGGAAATGCGCCAGGTCCGCTTCGCCCAGGAAGCCTTCCAGGAAAGCCCGCGCATACACGCCGGGCGCCGAATGCGGCTGCATATAAACCAGATCGCCGCCATGGCCGTCGACGGGCGCGCGCCAGAAATGGTTGAAGCCCACCTCGAACAGATCGGCGGCCGATGCATAGCTGGCGATATGCCCGCCCAGTTCTCCATGCGCCTGATTGGCGCGCACCACCATGGCCAGCGCATTCCAGCGATTGATGGACGCGATGCGTTCCTCGATGCGCGGATCGCCGGGAAACGGCGGCTCCTGTTCGGCGGGAATGGTATTCAGGTAGGCCGACGCGACAGGCCCATGCCCGCGCACGCCCAGCCGGGCGGCTTGTGCCAGCAGCTCCTCCAGGACGAAGGCAGCGCGATCCGGCCCTTCCGCGGCGACCAGCGACATCAAGGCATCGCGCCATTCCGCGGTTTCAGTGGGGTCGCTGTCCTGGGGAATATCGGCCTGTCCTGCAAAAAGCGCCTTCGATTCCACCGGGCCGGAAGCATCCGCCGCGGACGCAGCCGAGTGGGATGCCACCCCGTCTTCGCCGGCGCCTGGATGGGCGGCAGGGGTTGCGGGCGTGCCATCCGCCGCCTGCGTGGCCTTGATGTGCTGCAGGGAATCGGCGTCGAACATATCGGCTCTCCAGGACAACGGTGGGCGTGGGTCTACGCACCAAATCAGACCAATCCTAGACTTGCCGCCCCGGCATAGGGGTTTGAAATATGCATTTATAAAGCATTAATACAGCATAAAATTCTGCTATTTACACAACGGAAAGCATCCTATGCCGACCCCCACCCTGGACGCTATCGATCACCGGATCCTGGAGGTGCTGCAGACCGACGCCAGCATTACGAACGTGGAGCTGGCGCGGCGCGTGCACCTGTCGCCTTCGCCCTGCCTGGCGCGCGTCAAGGCGCTCGAAGCCGCCGGCGTCATCCGCGGCTATGTCGCCCTGGCGGATCCGCTGACGCTGGGGCTGAGCCTGAACGTGTTCATCCAGGTCAGCCTGGAAAAACAGATCGAACCGGAACTGGAACGTTTCCAGCAGGCGATGGCCGCCTATCCGGAAGTAATGGAGTGCTATCTGATGACGGGCGACGCCGACTACCTGCTGCGCGTCGTCGTGCCGGACATGCGCGGGCTGGAACGCTTTATCGTCAGCCACTTATCGCGGATCCCGGGCGTGAAGAACATCCGGTCGGGCTTTGCCCTGAAGCAGGTCAAGTACCAGACCGCCCTGCCCCTGCCCGAACTGGCGGGCTGAGAAAGCACGAAATAAAAGGCGGCGAGCACCAGGAAGGTCTGCCGGAAACCGGCGCCGCCCTTGCCCGGGGAGCCGGGTGGTTCAGAACCGCTCGTCGGCCCGCAAATAGCGCCACTGGCCGGGCTGCAGATCGCCCAGCATTACACGGCCGATGCGTACGCGCTTCAGGCCCACGACCTTCAGTCCCACCAGTTCGCACATGCGGCGGATCTGGCGCTTCTTGCCTTCTTGCAGGATGAAGCGCAGTTGATCGTCGTTCTGCCAGGCTACCTTCGCGGGACGCAGTGCCTTGCCGTCCAGCGACAAGCCGTGGTTGAGCAAGGCCAGGCCGTGGTCGCTCAGGCGGCCTTGGACGCGCACGAGGTATTCCTTTTCGATGCCGGAGTCCTCGCCGATCAGTTGCTTGGCGACGCGGCCGTCCTGCGTCAGTACCAGCAGGCCCGTCGAGTCGATATCCAGCCGCCCCGCCACCGCCAGGCCGCGCATATGGGCACGGTCGAAGCGCAGGGGTGACCGGTCGTTCGCCGCGCGCGAACGCGCATTGATCAAGGCCGCCGCCGGCTGGTAGCCGTCTTCGGCCTGTCCGGAGACGTAACCCATGGGCTTGTGGATCAGAATGGTCACGCGTTCGCGCTGCTGCGCCTGCGCGGCACGTTCCAGCGTAACGGTCTGGTTGGGATAGGCCTTGGCGCCCAGTTCGGACACCACTTCGCCGTCCACGCGCACCCAGCCGCGCTCGATATAGCTATCGGCTTCACGGCGCGAACATAGGCCGCGTTCCGACATGAGCTTGGAGATACGTACTTTTTCCATCGTGGTGCATTGCGAAAGCGACATTCTAGCGGCTTGCGGGATAATACGTCGCCATGAAGATCTCCCATCCCCGCAGTCCCGGCTGGATGCCGCTACCCCCGCCTTCCTGCACCGTCACCCAGAAATTCTGGCTGTTCCGCCCCGGCGCGCTGACCGCCGGCCTGCGCCAACTGGGCGAATTCCGCCTGCGCGTGCTTGCTGAATACGCGCAGGCCGTACCGGTGGACGAAGCGCGCGCCATGCGTCTGCGGCCGGGAGCAGTCGTGTGGGTGCGTGAAGTCCTGATGTCCATCGACGGCGTGGACGGCGTGGTGGCGCGCAGCCTGACCCCGCTGGCAGCGTCCCGCGCCACCTGGCAAGGCATGCGCCGCCTGCGCACCCGGCCGTTGGCCGACATGCTTTACCACGACCGCACCGTGCAGCGTTCGGCCTTCGAATGCCGGCGGCTCGCACCCGGCGTGCCCTTCCACGCGACCGCGCGCAGTGTCGCGGCCGACGCGCTATCGATCCCGAACCACGGCGATGGCAAGGTCGTGGACATCCGCCACGCGCTGCACGGCAGAAATGCGACGCACAGCCGCGACGGCGTCAACCGGGATGCACGCATCCTGGCTCGGCGCTCAGTGTTCTGGCGGCATGGAGAACCCTTGGTCGTGGCCGAAGGATTCCTGGAGGCGTTCTGGACAAAGGCCGGCGATCGCCGGCCCAGGTAAAGCGGATGCGATGCCTTGCGGACGAATCCGTCCGCGCGGCAAGCCGGCGACCGTCACGACCCGGATAGCACGCTACCGCCGTGGCCGCGCAAACCGTGCGTGGCTCCGGCGGATGTTCATCAGACGCTGACCCCGGCGGCATCCTTGGTGCCGGCAACCTGCTTCTGTGCTTCGGCATTGTCCTTCAGCCGCTGGGCGACCTGATCCGCTACTTTCGCCTGGTCTGCCGGCGACATCGCATCGTACTGTGCCTGGCTGATGCCCATGCTGGCCAGCACCATGTAGAACATGCGCTTGCCCAGGGGCATGGACAGGTATTGCGACAGCTGGTCGGCGCCGGCCGACTTTGCCGCGGGATTGCCGGCGGGCGCGCCGTGGGTGGCGGCCCACTGATCCGGGTCGGCCATGGTGCGGCGCGCGGCATCGGTCTGGCTCGTGCCGTTCTGGCCGCGGGCGTTGGCGACATTTTTCAGGATTTGGTCGAACGCCGCGTCGGCGGGATTCGTGCCCGCTCCAGCCTTTTGATTCGTGTCCAGCATATTGCTGCCGACATACGCAATGTCCTGCAAGCCGAAATCGCTCATTTCCTTCTCCTTTCGCAGTCACCAGCTGGGGCCGTCGCAGCAGCGCGCACGGTACAGGCGGGCCCGAATGACGGGCAGCGTCCGCGCGTCGCGGGACGGCGGCTTGCCGGCATGCTCAGCCATGAGCAACGATCATAGCCGCCCAAGGGGGGAGTCCAAGCGGGGAAACAAGGGGGCGAATCGCGGGCTATTTCGGCTGTAACCGACGCCCGCTTTCCGCTGTCACTCGCGCCAGGTTTCCGGCGTGACGACGACGCTGCCGCCATCGGTCGTGACGAACACTTCACCGTCCTGCACGTTCAGGTCCAGCGACATCGTGCGCTGAGCCAGCGCGCCCAGCGCTTGCGTCTCCGGCGCGGGCAGATTGATCACCTTCAGATTGCGGGCACGCGCAAGGCGGTTGCGCAGGCCCTCCCACCAGATCTGGCTGGCATGGCCGCCGTAGCAATAGATCACCACCTGGTTCGCGCGGCCGCAAGCCTTCAGGATCCGCCGTTCGTCAGGCTGCCCTACTTCGATCCATAGCTCGATGGCGCCGGTCAGGTCCTTGCGCCACACGTCGGGCTCGTCGGTATCGCTCAGGCCCTTGGTAAAGGCCAGCGCTTCATCCGCGTTCAGCGCAAACGCCAGGATGCGCACCATCATCCGCTCGTCGGTTTCCGATGGATGGCGCGCCACGGTGACGGCATGACTGCCGTAATAGCGGCGGTCGTTGTCCGCCACATTCAGATCAGCCTTGTAGATGGTTGCGCGTAAAGCCATGGGTCGTATCGTCCGCCGCCGCTAAAGCACGGCATGATACCGGCATTCCTATTGAATCCGATGCACGCGCGATGCGTAGGCTGCCGGAGCGGCCGTCTCGTCGGCGTCCGCGGCGTCCTCCGTGCCCCGGTGATCGAAGTCGCTGCGCGCCGCTTCGATCTCGCCCAGGTGGCTTACCGTCCAATCGCCCAGTGCACGCAACGACGCCAGCATCGATAGTCCAAGGCCGGTCAGCTCGTATTCGACGCGCAGCGGTACCTCGGGAAACAGCGTGCGTTTCACCAGGCCGTCGCGTTCCAGGTTGCGCAGCGTCAGCGTCAGCATGCATTGCGAAATGCCGTCGGCGCCGCGCTTGATCTCGCTGAAACGGCGCGGCCCGTCGCGCAGCTGGGCAACGACGATCATGGACCAGCGGTCGCCGATGCGCGAGAAAACG
>DATJHN010000140.1:0-21991 GCA_035493915.1 Bordetella sp. | reverse complement strand
GTAACGTGGCTCTATTCGACGCTTCTCAACGACGCTTCTCAACACGCGTTCGTTTCAAATTATCACGTCGTTTCTCTTAAACCTATCGATGGTTTTCCCTGCTGTATGAACTGACACATGCCGGAGATGTAGTAGCACCGGCAGGATCGCTACTTATTCGCCATATGCGCTGCGTCGCCACGAACCACGCCGGGCGCCGGCGAGGCCGGCCTACTTATTGAGGTTGACGCTTCCACGCAGATTCGCGCGCTTGGCGGCGGCCTGGACCTGGCCTTGGGCGACCGCCTTCTGTACGAATTCCGCGATCCAGTCCTGTGCCGCATCGCGACCCAGCGGTATCGCGATCGCGAAATGCTCCATGCCCCAATGCCCGGGCAGCATGCGTGAACCAGGCAGCTTGTCGCTCATTTCAAACAGAATGGCCTTGTTGGTGGCGAATCCGTCGATCTTGTTGGTGCGCAGCATCTCGATGGCGTTGGCCAGCGTATCCACCGGAACAAGCTTGGCCGCGGGATAGATGGGCTGCAATTCAGTGCCGGTCGAACTGCCCGCGCTGACGCCGATCCGCGCGCCAGGCTTTTTCAGATCGTCGAGTATCCGGAGCCGTGAATTGGCGAGTACCAATACGCTCTTTTCCACGTCCAGCACAGGAGGCGAAAAATCCATTTCGCGCGCGCGCTCGGGCGTAGCGTTCGTGAACGTGAAGTCGGCCTCGCCCACTGCGATCGCGTGCAAGGCTTCCGCATTATTCGGATAAACCTTGCCCTCGAAGGGAACGCCCAGTTGCTTGGCGAAATCCTGGCCCAATTGGTAGCCCACGCCATGCGGTGCGTCCTTCGGGGTCGCTTGTACAAACGAGGTCGGGCTGCCGCGATACATGGCGACGCGCAAATTGCCGCTGGGAGCCAGTACCTGTTTGATCAACCCTGTTTGCTGCTTTTTCCACGAGGCGTTGTACGCCTCCTGAGTGGAATCAAACGAGGAGCACCCCTGCAGCCCGGCCAGCACCATGAAGGCCGCAACGGCCGCAATACGCCCTGTGAACACCGGCTCTCCTTTTCTGGATCCTTGTCTGGGGTGGAAATTTAGCATCCTTAGTGAAGTCACAGATTCCCGTTATCCTTCGGGGCTGCCGATTCTTT
Source organism: Bordetella sp. (assembly GCA_035493915.1). Classification (GTDB taxonomy): domain Bacteria; phylum Pseudomonadota; class Gammaproteobacteria; order Burkholderiales; family Burkholderiaceae_B; genus Bordetella_C. The sequence goes on along the minus strand of DATJHN010000140.1, from coordinate 20,849 downwards.
GTTGCCTATCCACATGTCACGCCGCTTTGCCCTGCCCGCCGTTGTGCTGGGCCTGATTACCGCCGTCGGTCCGTTTGCCATCGATATGTATCTACCGGCGCTGCCGTCCATCGGCGGCACGCTGAACGCTTCTGCCGCCGAGGTGCAGATGAGCCTGACGGCCTTCTTCGTCATCTTGGGTGTCTGCCAGCTCGTTTATGGTCCGCTGGCCGACATGATGGGCCGCAAGCTGCCGATCTACGCCGGCCTGGCGATCTTTATCCTGGGCAGTATCGGCTGCGCGTTCGCGCCGAACATTCATGCGCTGATCGGATTCCGCGTCGTGCAGGCGCTGGGCGCCTGTGCCGGCATGGTAGTGCCGCGCGCGATAGTGCGCGATATGTACACCGGTCACGATGCGACGCGGCTGATGTCGCTGCTGATGCTGGTGGTCAGCATTTCGCCGATACTGGCGCCGCTGACCGGCAGCATGATCATCGCTGCATTCGGCTGGCGCGGCGTGTTCTGGGCGCTGACGCTCGCGGCCGCCATTGCCTTCCTGCTGGCGTTGACGCAATTGAAAGAGACGCGCCAGGCCCATCATCGGGCGGACAGCTCGTGGGCCAGTGCATTCGCCGGCTACCGCAAGCTGCTCGGCGACCGCGAATTCGTCGGGCTGACACTGGTGGGCGCGTTCGGTATCTCATCGTTCTTCGTCTATCTGGCGAACGCTTCGTTCGTTATCATCAACCATTACGGCCTTACGCCGACCATGTTCAGTCTGTGCTTCGCGCTGAATGCGGCGGCCTTTTTCGGCGTCAGCCAATTTACGGCGCGCATGACGGCCAGGTACGGCCTGCCGCGCGTCATACGTGTGGCGGTGCGGGGTTTCGCCATCTCGATGGCTATCGGCGCCGCGTTATTCGTCGCGGGCCTCGACAGCCTGCCGCTGATGATGGCGTTCCTGTTCGTGGGATACGGCTTCCTGGGCCTGGTGCTGCCGACCACCGCGGTGCTGTCGCTGGAACATCACGGCGCAATAGCCGGAACCGCCTCGGCGCTGATGGGCGCGCTGCAGTTCGTCGTCGGCGCGGCCGTGATGAGCCTGTCGAGTATCGTCACCCATGGCGATTCCAGGCCGATGATGATATGTATCGCCGCCTGCGCTATAACGGCATTCATCATCGCGCGGTTCTCCCTGCCGCGCGGGGCAACGCGGCACGCCGTCTAAGGCCCCTTCACAGGCTCCAGCTTGCCGTTCTCAGGAAAAAACAATGACCCAAGCACTCAGAATCGATTTTGTTTCAGACATCGCCTGCCCGTGGTGCGCGGTCGGACTATCCTCGCTGCAACGGGCGCTTGCCAATCTGGGCGATGCGGTCGATGCCCAGATAGCCATGCATCCCTTCGAGTTGAATCCCGACATGAAGCCCGAGGGCGAGGCCATCGTCGACTATATCGGCAGGAAGTATGGGCGCACGCCGGAACAGATCGCCGAATCGCAAGCCCAGATCCGCGAACGAGGCGCCAGTGTGGGCTTTACCTTTGGCGCCCGCACCCATGTCTACAACACCTTCGATGCGCACCGGCTGCTTTATTGGGCGGGTATCGAAGACGCAGAGAAACAGGTGGCGCTGAAAATGGCGCTGTTGCAGGCCTATCATTCCCAGGGCAAGGATCCCGGCAATCACGAGGTCCTGGTTGAAGCCGCGCAATCCGTGGGGCTGGACGCGGACGCGGCCCGTCAGGTACTGCAAAGCGGCAAGTATGCCGAAGAGGTGCGCGCGGAAGAACAGGAATACATGGCCATGGGCATCCACTCGGTACCGGCCATCATCTTCAACAACAAGTACCTGGTGAGTGGCGGACAGCCGGTGGAAGCGTTCCAGCAGGCGATACAGCAAATATTGGCCGAGTCAGAAGGCTAATTACCAAGATCTGGCGGTTTTTGCATGGTCGCTTCACCGCCCATAGACGAATTCCCCATAACCATATGCAAGATCCGCCATATTCAACGCGGACCTCGGCCGGGTATGCTGGTTATATCAATTTCTTGAAACCCGTCTTTTGCGCCATAAGCGCATCCGAAAAAGCGACCATGCCGAAAATCTATGTGATTCACGAAAATGCGACCTGGGTGGAGCCGCTGCGCGCGGCGTTCGACGAGCTGCACCTGCCCTTCGAGGAATGGTTCCTGGACCAGGGTACCCTGGACCTGTCCGGCGCGCCGCCGGAAGGCGTGTTCTATAACCGCATGAGCGCCTCGTCGCACAGCCGCGGCCACCGCTATGCGCCGGAATACACGGCGGGCGTGCTGGCCTGGCTGGAATCGCATGGGCGCCGGGTCATCAACAATGGCCGCGCGCTTCAGCTTGAAGTCAGCAAGATCGCGCAGTACGCGGCGCTGGCGAACTTCGGCATCCGCACTCCGCATACGGTCGCGGCAATCGGACGCGACAACATCCTGGCGGCCGCGGGCAAGATGCGCGGGTCGTTCATCACCAAGCACAACCGCGCCGGCAAGGGATTGGGCGTGCACCTGTTCCATCGTGTCGATGCGCTCAAACAGCACCTGGACAGCGATGCATTCGAGGATTCGATCGACGGCATTACGCTGATCCAGGAATACATACGCGCGCCAGAGCCGTACATCACCCGCGTCGAGTTCGTCGGCGGCGAGTTCCTGTACGCGGTGCGCGTGGATACGTCGCTGGGCTTTGAGTTGTGTCCCGCGGATGTCTGCCAGATCGGCGATGCGTTCTGCCCCGTGGGCGAAACGGCACCGGTGGCGGCGGCGCCCCGGTTCCAGATCATCGAAGGCTTCAATCACCCCGTCATCGACAAGTACCGCCGCTTCATCGCCGCGAACGGCATCGGTATTTCGGGTATCGAGTTCATCACCGACGAACACGGCGAGATCTATACCTACGACGTCAACACGAATACCAACTACAACAGCGACGCCGAAGCGCAGGCCGGGAAGTACGGGATGCGCGCCATCGCCGGCTATCTGGGTGACGAGCTGCGCAAGCTGAATGCAGGCACCGCTGCCGCGCGAGCGGCTTAGCGGCAACGCCAAGCTTCACCCTGTCGCAAGTGGACGTACGGCGTGGCTTTCAATAGCCACGCCGTTTTAATGCCAATTCTTACTGGCCTTCGACTGGACCTTGGAATGGCTCCGGTCAATCCGCCTTGATGCCGTTCTTCTCGGCCAGCTCCTTCCACCTGGCCACGTTGGACACAATGCGATTCGAGAATGCCGCGGGCGTCGTGCCCGCCGGCGCGCAAGAAAGGTTGCCTAATAGCGCCTTTACATCGTTCTGTGCCAATGCATGGTTTACCGCCGCGTTCACCTGGTCGACGATGGCCTTGGGCGTCCCGATGGGAGCGAGCAGGCCGAACCAGGCCTCGGTCTGGAATCCCGGATAGTATTCAGCCATGGCGGGCACGTCGGGCAAGGCGCTCACTCTCTCGCTGCTGGTGACGGCCAGGGCACGGACCTTGCCCGCTTTGATCAGCTCCATCCATGGCGGCAGATTTCCGATCATCACTTGAACCTGGTTGGCGACAAGCGCGGAGATCGCGGGTGTGCTTCCCTTGAAAGGGATGTGCCGCATATCGGTGCCGGTGATGCTTTTAAAGAGCTCCGCGGACATATGCGCGGAGCTGCCAACTCCACCGGAGGCATAGTTCAGCTTTCCGGGCTCGGATTTCGCCAGTGCCACGAAGGCGGGGACGTCCTTGGCCTTGACCTCGGGGCTTACGACCATCACGTTCGGCGCCGTGCAGAACAACGCCACGGGCGCGAAGTCTTCCACTACCCTGTAGTGCAGGTTGTGATAGATGGCCGCGTTGATTTCGTGCGAACCGGCGTTACCCACCACCATCGTGTAGCCATCGGGCGCGGATTGCGCGACGAACTGTGATCCGAGTATGCCTCCCGCGCCCGGCCGATTCTCGATGACTATCGACTGCCCGAGTTCCACGCTCACCTTTTGCGCGATCAGGCGTGCGGTCACGTCGCTGCCATCGCCCGGCGAGCTGGGGACTACCCAGCGTATCGGCTTGTCCGGATACTGAGACGCCGCGGAGGCAGCCGTCGAAAATACCAGGCCGGCGATCAAGCAGGTCAAGTCTCGGACGCGCATCATGTTCTGTCTCCGTTGGATAGTATTTATGTGTTTACCCGTACGCCAGGTAGTCTTCATTCAGAGCAATGCCAAGTCCTGCTTGTTCGGATATGCGGCTCCTGCCATTGACAGGACGGGGCAGATCGCCTGTCGCCATATCCCAGAATAGCGGGGTCTCGTCGACCTGATGCTCCAGGATGTCGACGCTCGGCGCCATTGCACATACAGCCAGGCTGGCAGCGTGGCAAACCGGGCCGGTGGGATTGTGCGGCGCGCAGGATGTAGCGTGCTCTTGCGCATATTTCGAGGTTTGCAATACGCCGGTGATTCCGCCCGCGTACTTCACGTCGGGCATGATCACGTCATAACAACCCATGCGCAGCCATGGCAGGAATGCGTCGGGATGGGTCAGCTTTTCCAGGCCGGCCAGCCTGACACCCAGATCGTTTGCCTGCGCGCGCAGCGCCTTTACGGCGCCAAGGGTCTCTTCATTCTCCGGAATCGGGCACTCGAACCACGTTACGCCCAGCGCGGTCAGTTCGCGCAGCACGGCGGCCGCGGTGACGCTATCGAAGCGCCAATGGCAGTCCACATAGAGCTGTATGCCGGGTCCCGCGGCATCGCGCAATGCCGCAACGCGGGCAAGGCCCTGATCGATTCCTTGCCTGCCCTCGCCGGTCCGACAATTCTCGGTTGTGACGCTATCGAAGGGCGCGATCTTCAATGCGGTATAGCCGGATGACAACGTTGCTTTCGCGCTTTTGAAAAATCCGTCGGGCGATCTATCCTCGGTGCGCCGGTTCATATTCGCATAGACCTCGACATCGTCCCTGACCCTGGCTGCTTTCCACCCGGCAGCGGCGCGGCCTTCGCGCCGGGATCCGACGTCCCAATAGGCCTGGTCCAGGGCACCCAATACCGCGGCCTGGCTCAATTCAGGCATACCGCGGGCAGCTATGTATTTTTCAACGCTGGAAAGCCTATGTCCGACCAGTGCCTGATGCACGTCGGCTGTAATTGCTTTCAAGACGGTGTCGGCGTATCCGACGGAGGCCTCGCCCCACCCTGTGCTGCCATCCTGCAGGACCAGCTTTACAAAGCACCAGATGGTCTTCGGCGTGACCTGCACCGATTGAAGGGTCACCGAGGCTATACGATCTGATTCCAATTTTCATCCCTTTGAAGCTGCGCGCGGAAGAGATTTCTCCCATTTCACGATCGCGTCGACCACGGCACGGGGCTCTTCCGGCACGAGGGCGTGGCCTGCCCCGGGAATGACCACCATCGTCACGCGATTGCCGAACTCGTCCTTCACCTCGTTGCGAGTGGACTCTGGCTTGAACGGATCCTTGCCTGCCTGCAGGTCCAGCATGGGTACCTTGCCCCCCGACCACCAGTCCGACTGCTTTGTCGCCTTGCCCGCCAGGCGCTGGCTTTCGTTGACGTCGGGATACCAGCCCCGCAGCCACACGCTGGCGTCGTGGCCGGGCGCGAAGAAGGCGAATTGCAGGGACTTCAACCGTTCCGCATCGGGCAAGGACAGGTCCGCGCTGCGGTCCACATGTTCGCTCAAGCCGGGCGGATATTGCTTCGCGGCGGCCGCGACGATCACCACGCCGCGAACCAGCTCGGGATGATCGACGCTGGTGGTCCGTGCGACCCAGTTGCCAAAGGCGTGGCCGATGATGACCACCGGCTGTTTTGCCTGATCCTGGATAACCGCCGCTATGTCATTGCCCAGGTCATGCAGCGTAATGTTCTTCATCGGCCCTGTGCTCGCGCCGATTCCGCGTGGCTGCGGGCGCAGCACACGGTAGCCCGCCGCCGCCAGGCGCTTGGCGATGTCGTCGAAGTCCTCCGCGCCACGGCCCCGTGACGGCAGCAGTACCAGCGGCCGGCCCTTGCCCTCTTCGATCACGTCGATCCGGACATCGGGCGAAACCTGGACCAGGACGTGGTGACGCCCGGCGGCCGTGTCGGCGGCTTGAGCGGCGGGAACACCAACAAAGGCACATGATGCGCCCAGGGCCAATGCCGCCATTCTCTTCTTCATTCTTTTGTCTCCTTGGTTGTATTTCAAGATATCGAGGGGATCGATAGACAGGGCCCTGACCAACTGCTGAAGCGGTGCGGCGGGCATTGCAAATTCAGTTCAACATAATGCAGCAACATGCCGCCCGAGAAAACTCCCCGGCGCGGAGGAAGCGCGGCCAACGGGTTGTTTCACGCGCTTGATTCAAGCGCTTAACGCGGATCGAATAGCGCTGCCAGGCGCTTTTCGCGGAATTGCTCGATGACGTACTCGATGAACACACGCGTCTTCTGTGGCATCAGCTTTTTGTTGGGGTAATAGACGTAGATGGGGCCCCACTGCGCCGACCAGCCGGGCAGCAGGCGGATCAGTGCGCCGCTGGCCAGCCCCGGCGCCGCATGCGGCGTGGGCAGCAGCGCTACACCCAGTCCCAACATGGCGGCGCTGGCCATGGCTTCCGGGTCGTCGAAGATCATGCGGGTACGGCAGTCCGCCGGTGCCTCCTGGCCCGTCGCATTGCGCAGCGTCCATGTCCGCACCCGGCCGGTGGATACACTGCGGCGCACGATGCCGTCCAGCTTTGCCAGTTCGTCCGGATGGCGCGGCATGCGGCGTCCCGCCATGTACGATGGCGAAGCCACCACCACCACATGCGACACGGCCAACTGGCGCGCCACCAGTCCTTCCGTCAGTTCGATGCCGCCGCCGATGGCCGCGTCATAGCCGCCGCGTATCAGGTCGGCCGACTGGTTGTCGAAATGCCAGTCCGGCACGATGGCCGGATAACGGGCCAGGAAGTCGCCCAGCAGCGGCACCAGGTATTCACGGCCGAACGCCAGGGCGACACTGAGCCGCAACACGCCGGAAGGCTGGCTGCCGAGCTGCGCCGCCTGCGCGAAGGCGTCCTGCAGTCCGGCGTAAGGCGCGGCCGCGTCGGCCAGGAATCTTTCGCCGCCCTCGGTCAATGCCAGCGTGCGCGTGCTGCGATGAAACAAACGCATGCCGATCTCCGCCTCCAGTTTCGCGACATTCTTGCTGACCGCGGCGGGCGTCAGGCCCAGGCTGCGGGCGGCAGCCGAAAAGCTCCCAAGTTGAGCGGCACGGATAAAGGATTCGACCAGGTTCAAGGCTTCCATGCCGCCGTCCCATTCGATAGTTTTGGTTGAAAATGCATCAACCGATTATGGACTATCGGACGCCGCCGCAAAAGCGAATACTGAACGCACTTTCAACCTACATCGAGGTGCACGAACATGAACGCCCAAGCGACTTCCACCCCCGCGACCAATGGCACGGCACGCCCCCTGGCCGGCAAGACGGCTTTCGTTACCGGAGGTGCGCGCGGTATCGGCGCCGCCATCGTCGAACGCCTGGCCCGTGATGGTGCCGACGTCGCCTTTACCTACCGGGGTTCCGCCGAAGCGGCGCGCGCCCTGGCCGCGAAAATCGAAGCCGAGGGCGGCCACGCGTTGGCCTTGCAGGCGGATGCCGCCGATCCGCAAGCCGTCGCCCAGGCCGTCGCCGGCACGGTGGACCGCTTCGGCAAAGTCGATGTTCTGGTCAACAATGCCGGTGTCCTGCTGCTGGGCCCGATCGAAACCTTTTCGCTGGAAGACTTCGACCGCACGCTGGAGGTGAATGTGCGCGCAGTGTTCGTGGCGTCGAAGGCCGTGCTGGCGCACATGCCTGATGGTGGCCGCATCATCAATATCGGCAGCGTCAATGGCGACCGCATGCCGTTTCCCGGCGGGGCAGCATATGCCATGAGCAAGTCGGCGCTACAAGGTTTGGTGCGCGGCATGGCGCGCGACCTGGGTCCGCGCAACATCACCGTGAACAACGTCCAGCCCGGGCCGACCGACACCGATATGAACCCGGAGGAAGGCGAGTTCGCCAAAATGCTGCACGGCCTGATGGCTCTGCAGCGGCATGGCCGGCCGGAGGAAATCGCCGGTATGGTCGCGTACCTGGCCGGCCCCGACGCCGGCTTCGTCACCGGGGCCCACCTGACGATAGACGGCGGCTTCGGCGCCTGAAGTCCGCCTGGCGACTTGTACGTGATCACTCGCGCATGATCACCTGGGCGTGGCCACCTGCTGGCCACGCCTGCCTTGCTCATCGCTAGCGCACGCAGCGGGCCGCGGCTTGCGCGCTCCGTCACAACAGCACGAACATACAGGTAAGCAACTTCCCTATCGGTGCCTTCTTGCGCACCCGATGGAAGGATCCGATACTTCGCCGCGCACCGGCGGCCGGTCTTTTGCACCCTGAAAACGTGTTGTTAACGGAGCAGTCCATGACAAAGCCTGAACATTTCGACATCCTTATCCTTGGTAGCGGCGCCGGCGGCAAACTGCTTGCCTGGAATGCGGGGCGCGCCGGTCGACGGATCGCGGTGGTGGAGCGCATGTGGGTCGGCGGGTCATGCCCCAATGTCGCCTGCATGCCCAGCAAGAATGAGATCTGGAGCGCGCGCGTTGCACACGTGGCGCGCAACGCCATGCGCTACGGCACGACGACGGGTGCGGTATCGACCGATATGGCGAAGGTGCGGCAACGCAAGCGCGACATGGTGGACGCCGAGATCGCGTTCCATCTGAAGGCCTACAAGGAAAGCGGCACGGACCTGATCATGGGCGAAGGCAGTTTCGTGGCGCCCAGGACTATCGAGGTGCGTTTGAACAACGGCGGCACGCGTCAGCTTACGGCCGATCGGATCGTGATCAACGTCGGCACCCATGCCGCCCTGCCCCCCATACCCGGATTGCAGGCGGCGCAACCCATGACGCACATCCAGGCCCTGGAGCTTGATTACGCGCCCAAGCACCTTATCGTTCTGGGTGGCGGCTACGTTGGCCTGGAGCTGGCGCAGGCTTACCAGCGCTTCGGCAGCCGTGTCACGGTCATCGAGGCGAATGCGCAGATCATGAGCCGCGAAGACGCCGACGTGGCGGAAGAAATGCGCCGCATCCTGGATGCCGACGGTATCGGGTTGATGACGGGTGCCGCGGTAACGGAAGTACAAGGCCGTTCCGGCAACAGTGTCAGCGTGACCGTGCGCGCGCAAGGCGGCCTGCAGACCGTGGAAGGCAGCGACCTGCTGGTCGCCGCCGGACGCATACCCAACACTGCCGGAATCGGCTTGGAAATTGCAGGCGTGGAGCTGGATGAACGCGGCTATATCCGTGTCGACGGTGGCCTGGCTACCAGCGCGTCCGGTATCTGGGCTGTCGGAGAATGTGCGGGAAGTCCGCAATTTACCCACGTATCGGCGGACGACTTCCGCATCCTGTGGAACAACTGGGAAGGCGGCTCGCGCAGCACCGCCGACCGGCTGGTCCCCTATTGCATGTTCACGGATCCGCCGCTTGCCCGCGTGGGCCTGAGCGAAAGCGATGCGAAGCGGCAGGGACTGTCGGTCCGCGTCGGCCGCTTGCCCATGAATGCCGTATTGCGCACGGCCGCGACCGGCGAGGCGCAAGGCTTCATGAAAGTGCTGGTGTCCGCGACTGACGACACCATCGTCGGCTTCTCGATGATCGGCTCCGAGGCAGGTGAAGTAATGGCATCCATACAGACCGCCATGCTTGCCGGTATGCCCTACACCAAGCTACGAGATGCGGTGATCGCGCATCTGACCTTTGCCGAGGGACTCGGGCCTCTGTTGGGCAACATTCCTCCACGCAATGCGTGAACCGCACTCGCGCGGGACGTAGCGTTAACGTCCCGCGCGAGTGACGTAAATAGTCGCGCGCAGGGATGGGCGAGGCCCCGCTCTTTTTCAAAGAGCCGGGCCACCACCGCGTTATCGCGGGAATGTCATTCGCTGCAGCCGCCGCCGCCGTGCGCGACAACCGGGTCGTCGCATCGCCTGCCGCCGCGGCCAGGCATGCGGTGATAGGCAAGCCCACGGTCATTCAGGGGCGCTGAAGCGGAGCTTGCATGGTTGGCCACGATGGCGGGCGCCGCGCCCATCCCACTTTCCATGACCGCCACATGCATCGCGAGATCCACGCTCATCGAGGCGACAACCAGTACCAGAGCCAGTGCGCGGCTCCTTCCAGTGTTAACAGGCCCTAGTAAACCCAGAGGTCTCATCACGACACCTATGCGCAGGCATTTAAGAAGTTGGCGATGGGAGAACTTTAGCTCTGCCCTACTGGCGCGTTAAGTCCCGTACGGCTCAATGGACTGCTCAAAAAGCTCATGCTGATCCAGGCATCCCGAACGTATTTATTGAACGGACAGCGATTACCTTGATTGGTCGATTGATCCTTTTAAGCATATTTGTGCGATCACAAAGGCTTATGAAGTTCAAAGCTACCGCCTAAAGTGTAGCCATCAACATTCATCCGGAAACTTTGCGATGGACAGACTTCCTCCACCTGGGACTGCTCCCACTCTCGACGATTGCGTGCATTTGCGAGAGATGCTGGCGCGTTTGGGAGAGCGCTGGACATTACAAGTGCTGAACCAGATCGGCGCTAACCGTATTCGGTTCAATGAGCTGCATCGCGCGGCCTCCGGCATATCGCAGCGGATGTTGTCAGTAACGCTGCGCAATCTGGAACGCGACGGACTGGTGACGAGAACCAGCTATCCCGCGGTGCCGCCGTGGGTTGAATACGAGGTCTCCGCCTTGGGGCGTTCCCTGGCCGAGCCATTGGATTCATTGGCGCAGTGGGTAAGCGCGAACCAGGCGCTGATCGCCGCGGCGCGCCGCAAATTCGACGCCGAGGCGAAACGCCGCGGCGTCTAGGGCACACCGGGCCGTCAATTCAAAGGCTTCAGATCTCCGGACTGGACCAGCTTCTGCCAGCGCGCCACATCGGCCAGGAAGTATTGATTGAATGCCGCGGTCTGCACGGGTATGGGCTCTCCGCCGATTTCCGCGATGCGCTGCTGCAGCAATGGCGACTTCAACGATGCTTCCATTGCATCCGCGAGCCGCTTGACGATGGGCGCCGGCACACCGGCCGGTGCCATGATGCCCAGCCACGAGCCGTTCTCGTATCCCGGGTATCCCAGTTCGGCGATGGTCGGCACGTCCGGCAGGGACGCCGAGCGCTTGGGGCCTGTTGTCGCCAGCGCGCGGGTATTGCCGGACTTGATCTGCGTGAGCGCCGACCCCTGAAGATCGAACAGAAGATCCACCCGGCCGGAGATCAGGTCCGGATACACCTGGCCGCTGCCCTTGTACGGCACGTGCAGGATGTCCGCGCCCGTGACAGACTTGAACAGCTCGCCCGACAGGTGGCTGCTGGTCCCCTGCCCCGATGAACCGAAGGTCAGCTTGCCCGGATTCGCTTTTGCATAGGCAAGCACGTCGGCCACGGACTTGAAGGGCGAGTCCTTGCCCACCTCCATGATGTTCGGCACCATGGCGATGCCCGCGACCGCGATCAGGTCCTTGCGCGGATCGAAGTTCATTTTCATCAGGCTGATGTTGGACGCCAGGCTGCTCGATCCGAGCAGGATGGTGTAGCCGTCCGGCGTGCTCTTCGCCACGGTCTCGGCTCCGATATTGCCGCCGGCGCCCGGCCTGAGCTCGACGATCACGTTGGTGTTCAGCTGCTTGGACAGTTCCTCTGCCGCCACCCGACCGACCAGCTCGGCGGTGCCGCCGGGCGCGAAGGGCACGATAAAGCGGATGGGCTTGTCCGGATAGTTATCCGCCGCGCTACCAGGCGCGGCCCATCCCAGGCCAGCCAGGCCGAATCCCAATACCGCCAACAGACGGCGCGTGCGCCGCGATTTGACCACCTGCATGGTATTCCCCTTGTCGCGATAGGCCGCGATCCATTTGTATGAAAAAACCGGCATTGCGAACCGAGCAGACGCGCAGGCGCATCCAGTCAGGAAAAAGCAGCGCGCCGTTTATCGCGCGCCCGTTGCATGGGATGCGGCGTCATGCACAAGCCGTCCTCCCAGAAACGTCATCTCGGCGTGTATATCCTTCAGGTCATCGTCCGTGCAGGTCAGCGGATCGGCGCTCAACACCGCCAGGTCCGCCAACTTGCCGGGTTCGATCGAGCCTTTGTTGGTCTCGTCGAACGTCAGCCACGCGCCATTGATCGTCGCTGCCCGCAAGGCCTGCTCACGCGTCAGTGCCTGGCCCGGCGCGATCGGCTCGTCGGCGTAGCGGCAGCGCCGCGCCACGGCCTGCCACATTGGATAGAACATCGATACCGGCACGTTGTCGGTGGCCAGCGCCACAGCCACGCCGCGATCGACCAGGCTGCGCAGCGGCGATATTTCGTTCTCGCGCGCCGCGCCCAGGCGCTGTTTCAGCAGATGGCCTTCTTTGTAGACGTAGCGGTTGGTGTGCGAGGTCACCACCAGGCCCATCTCCACGACCATGTCGATCTGGCGCGCGTCGAGCGAGGCGATGTGGCCCATCACCCAGCGCCGTCCGTTAAGCGGTATCTGCTTGTGGACCTGGTAGAACAGCTCCAGCATGTTGGGCCAGATCGCCACCGCGCGGATGTCGTTGCGCGCGCAGGCTAGCAGCAGCTCGACCGCGCGCTCGCGTGTCATCGCCGTGTCGTAGTTGAAGCCTGCCCAGCCGGTATACGGCAAGGCTTGCGCCCGCGCCCGGTTGTCGGCGACGGGATCGATATCGATGAACATCCCCGTCATCTTCAGGAAATCGTCGCCCAGCGCGGGCTCTCCCAGCCAGCCGCACCAGGCTTGCACGAAGGTATCCAGCGGTACCTTGGGCGCGGCGTCCCAGTTCGGACTCAGCACCAGTGCTACCCGCATATCGAGATTGCCGTGGGCGCGCGCATCCTTGTAGGCGCGGATGAGCTCGGTGGCCGCGCCATGTTCCTCGAAGATGCTGGTGGTGCCGTAGGCGTGGTATGACGCGAAGGAATGCGGCAGCGCGTGCGCGCGGTCGCCGCGCGTGAAACCGGGAATGGCGCGCAGCAGCGTCAGTTCGACGATGGGCATCATCGTGTTTTCGCTGAATACGCCGGTGGGCTCGCCCGCCTGGTCTTTCTCGATGGTGACCAGTGCCGACGGTGACGGCGTGTCACGGCCTATACCCGCGAGCTGCAGCGCCTTGCTGTTGGCGATCGATACCAGTGGCGGAGTGTGGCGCCAGAAGCCCCAGATCGGCCGGATATAGACGGGATTGTCGGGGGCCACCACGTCCAGATCGTGACGCGTCGGGAAGCGGCCTTCGGCCAGGATGCCGGGCACGTCGAAATAAGTCGGCGGATCGCCGATCGGCATCGTGACGATCCACTCGCCGGGCTTGGCCTGGGCCACCAGTTCGGCGATGCGCCGCTGGATATCGCCTATGCCGCGCACCCGCCCCAGGGATGGAAAAACATTCTTGAGACCTTCGCGGTCCAGATGGGCGTGGCCGTCTATCAAACCGGGCATCACGGTCTTGCCCCGCAGGTCGATCATGCGCGTATGCGGGCCGGCCTTGGCACACAGCTCCGCACTGCTACCGACCGCCGCGATGCGGTCGCCGCGCACCGCCACGGCCTGCGCAATGCTGAAACGCTCATCGATGGTAAGGATCTTGCCGTTGTGCAGAATCAGGTCGATGCCTTCCATTACAGCGTCTCTCCCAGGGAAGTTGCGAATACATCCTTGACTGTTGAGGGGAACTCGCCCAGCACCGCGCGCATGGCGAGTTGCGCGGCGCCGGGGTCGCGGGCCTCGATGGCGTCCGCGATGCGCAGATGGGCGTCGATTTCGCGGCGCAGCGTCTCCTGGCTGCGCCGCGGCAGCGCGTAATGCCAGAAGCGCAAGGCGTTGATGTTCAGGGTGTTGGTGACCCGGGCCAGCCAGCGGTTATGGCTGGCTTCGCCGACCGCCTGGTGAAAGGCCAGGTCCATGCGTATCAGCTCGCGATAGTCGCGGCGGTCGATGACCGCATCCACGTCGTCCAGGCTGCCGCGGATGGCAGCCAGATCGCCGCGGCTGGCATGCTGCGCGGCCAGGCCCGCCGCCCGCCCTTCCAGCTGCACCCGCAGCTCGAACACCTGCTGCAGCTCGATCGCGCCCAGATCGGCCACTATGCTGCCCAGCCTGGGACGGCGGTCGACCAGGCCTTCCAGGGCCAGGCGGGTCAGCGCATCGCGCACACCGGCGCGCGGTGCGCCGTAGCGTTCGGCCAGGGTCAGCTCATCCACTGCCTCGCGTGGACGCAGGACGCCGCAGATGATGTCCAGCAGCAGCGTTTCGTAAGCGTGGTCGCGTTTCAGGCGGCCAGGGGTGTCGGGGACATCGAGGTCTAGCATCTCTGAAATTTAGGTTCGTGACATGTTACGGTGCATCAAGTTTGCGGCGATGCTCCCGTCCAGGTCAACCAGGACTTTCACTAGGCCGCCTTTCCGCGAATTGCCGCGCCGCGATCGCATAAAGCGAACGCGGCGTTTCCAAAAAATCTTCGCTGGACGGCGTGTCTTGGCTACCATCGGCACGTCGCGGCCAGGCAATGCTCGGATACGCCGGCCGCGTCCGCAGCCTAGATAACAAGGAGACAGGCCATGAGCAGATTCATTCAAACAGCGCGGACCCTCGGTTTCGCATCCCTTTTCGCCCTGGGTGTCCAAGTGCCGATGGCCCAGGCGGCATATCCCGAAGCTCCTATCAGGCTGATCATTCCCTACGCGCCGGGCGGCAACGTCGACATCACCGCGCGGGCGGTGGGCACCGCGATGGCGCGCGAGCTGAAGCAAAGCATCGTCATGGAGAACATGGCCGGCGCCGGCAGCACCGTGGGTGCGGGTTACGTGGCGCGCGCCAAGCCGGACGGCTATACGATGCTGTGCACCACCATCGTGGCGCTGATCACCGATCCCACGCTGATTCCGGGGTCCAAGGTCAAGCTGGACGACTTCGCTCCAGTGGGGATGATGGCGGTTGTGCCCTCCGTGCTGGAGGTCAAGGCGGACAACAAGCACGGCATCAAGGATTTCGACGGGTTCATCAAGTACGCCAAGGATCACCCTGGCGACGTGGCGCTGGCCAATTCCGGCCTGGGGACCACCAACCACATCGCGGAATTGCTGCTGGAGCGCGATTTCGGCATCAAGACCAACATCATTCCGTACAAGGGCTCCACGCCCGCGCTTACCGATCTGCTGGGCGGCCAGACCGACGCCATCGTCGATCAACTGACCAGTTCCCAGCCGCTGATCCAGGCGGGCAAGTTGCTGCCTATCGCTTCCACGGCGGGCAAGCGCACCAAGGACTTGCCCAATGTGCCCACTATCTCGGAGCTGAGCAAAAAGGACTTCGAGATGGTGACCTCGACCGTGCTGATGATGCCCAAGGACACGCCGCTGGCCATGCGGCAGACCTTGAACGAGGCCCTGAACAAGGCGCTTGCCGATCCGGCGGTGGTGCGCGCGCTGAGCCAGGTCGGCGCCGATGTGGCGCCCGGCAATATCGACAGCTTCAGCAAGGTGCTGGCGTCCGAGACCGCCAAGTTGCAGCCCCTGATCGACTCCGGCGCTATTGCTCCGGCGAAGAATTAGGCCCACCGAAACGTTGCTCGTTACCCGTGACCAGCGCCGCCGATTTCAGTGTGCCAGTGGACTAGGCCCTGCCGCGCCTGGCGCGTTTCGGCTTGCCGCTCGTGGACAGCCGCGCGCTGGCGCTGCGCGCCGCCGCCATGAATAGTTCGAAGGACGGATGGGCGGCGATCGTTTCGTGGTGCACCAGTACGACCATATAGTCGCCCAGATTCAGGCCGGTCTCGATGATGGATATCAGGCCCGTGCCGCTGAATTGCGCGGCGATGCGATCGGGCGCGATCGAAAGGCAGGCGCTGCGCGCGGCCAGGTGCACGTTCGACAAGAACGATAGCGACTCGATCATCGCCCGGGGCGGCGCCAGTCCAGCCCGTACGAACAGCTCGCCCCATATATTGCGCGAATAGCTCTGCTGCCGCGGCAGGATCCATGGATACGCGGCGAGCTCTTCCAGAGACGCCCTGCCCTTGGCTGCCAGCGGGTGGCCCTGCGCGGCGATGACAACGGTTTTTTCCTCGTACATGTTTTCGATGACGTAGTGGCTGTCGCCCGGCAGCAGCCCGGGCGGCCGTCGACCCATGAAGACATCGATTTCGCCGTCGCTCAACTGCGTATCCAGGGCCGCGGTGGTTCCCTCGACGATGTCCACGGCGACGCCCGGCGCTTCGCGTTTCAGGGCATCCATCAGCTCCGGCACGAAGGTATGCGTCACGCGCGGAATGCAGCCCAGCCGCAGCTTGATTTGCGGCTGGCCATCGTGCATATCCAGCGAGTGCAAGGCCTTGGCGGCATAGCGCACGCCGCGCAGCAACTCGTGCGCGTCCGGTAGTGGAACGCAGCCACGGTGACTGCGCGAGAACAGGCGCTTGCCGGCGATGCGCTCGGAATCTTTCAACAGATAGGTTGCCAGCGGCTGTGGAATGTCGAGCGAGCGCGCCGCGGCATGGATGGATCCGTGCCGCGCGATAGCGAGCAGCAAATCGACATGGCGTCTTTCCAGGCGTTCAGGAGACTTCTTGCGCATGATATCCAAGTTATATCAATTGATAGCCTATCCATATTCTATTCAATATCCCCCAGGCTCCCTATAGTCGTCCTCCATGGATGCGGCAGCGATCGCACGAGAAACGCCGGCGCATGACTGGCATCGACAAGGAAAGGACGGAGACACCACCATGAGGAGATCGATTTCCCGTATTGCCGCCTGGGCCGCGCTATCGGCGTTGCCCGCAATGGCCCATGCCCAGCCTGATGGCGACACGGGAGCAAATTTTCCGACGCAGCCCATCCACTGGATCGTGCCCTTCCCGGCCGCCGGCAGCATCGACGCCGTGGCCCGTGTGGTCGGCCGCAGGCTTTCCGAAATCCTGGGGCAGCAGATCGTCATCGATAACCGCGCCGGTGCGGGCGGTCGCGTTGGCGCCAAGGCAGTGGCGGACGCACGCCCCGACGGCTATACGCAGCTGTTCACGCTGAATACCACCTACACGATCAAGAAGCAGTTCTTCCGCCATCCCACCTTTGACCCCGACAAGGATTTCGAGCCCATCACGATCATTGCCGAGACGTCGCAACTGCTGGTCGCAAGCCCCAGCTTTCCCGCACAAGACGTGCGCCAACTGATCGCCATGGCAAAAAAGAAGCCGCATGAGATCAATTTCGCCTCTTCCGGCGTGGGCGGATCCTTGCATCTGGCGATGCTGTACTTCGAATCCGAGGCAGGTGTGGACCTGACCCATATTCCGTACAAGGGCGGGCCACCCGCCGTCAGCGATCTTATGACGGGCCGCGTATCCCTAATGTTCTTCAACACGCCGGCCGCCCTCAGCTATGTGAAGAACCATCAGCTGCGTGCCCTGGGAGTAAGCACGGCGAAACGTTCAATGTTCCTGCCCGACGTCCCGACGATCGCGGAGTCCGGTCTGCCCGGCTTCGATATTTCCGTGTGGTTCGGCCTGGCCGTACCGAAAGGCACGCCGCACGCCATCGTCGAACGCATGCACGCGGCGGTCGAACAGGCGTTGGCCGACCCGTCGGTACGTAACGAGCTGATTGCCTTGGGAGCGGAACCGGTGGGCGACAGTCCAGCGGATTTCGCGCAACGCATGCATCACGAGAGCGATGCATGGACCAAGGCCTTTACGCAGGCCTCCATGGTCCTGGAATAGCCGCCTTGCATCCACTCTTTATCTGATGAGGACACCCTCTATGCCTACCGCCTACCCGATGTTGCAGGTGCCACGCATCCCCGACAAGCCCCGCAGCCACAGCATGATCGTCATGTCCGAGACATGCATTCCGTTGCGCGCCACCGAAGACCTGATCGAAATCGCGGGATCCCTGATCGACTACGCAAAATTCACCGATCACGTGGGCCTGATCGATCGGCTGGACGCCACCTGGATACGCCGCAAGGTCGCGCTGTACAACGCGCATGGCATCCCGGTGATTCCTGGCGGGATACCGTTCCAGATCGCCGTCATGCAAGGCCAGGCGCCGGCGTATCTCCAGGCCATGCTCGATCTGGGTTTCGCCGGGGTGGAAATGAGCGAGGACACCATGCCGCCGATGGCACCCGCCCAGCGCAGGGACCTGATCATGCGCGCGCTGGACATGGGGCTGAAAGTCATGACCGAAATGGGGCGCAAAAACGTCGACGTGCCCTTTGACGCCGACGAGATATGCGCGCAGATCCTTGGCGATATCGAACTCGGCGTCTCCAAGATCTACCTGGAGAGCAGCGAAATCCAGGCCCTGTACCAGGCCGATCCCGCCGCGCTGGACAAGATCGCGGGCCTGGGCCGCAATGAATACCTGCTGTTCGAGCTTGGCCTGATCGACGCGCAGGACAAGGCGGCGTGGCTGGTCGAGCGCTATGGACCGGAGATCAATTTCGCCAGCGTCTCGCCCGCCGACGTGATAGCCGTGGATGCGATACGGCGCGGCGTGCATCGCAAGGCGGCCTATCGCTACTTCACCCAGATGCGGGGATAAGGCGATGGAGCTCATGCGAGACAAGGTCGTGGTCATCACGGGCGGCAGCCGTGGAATAGGACTGGCTGCCGCGCGGCTGTTCGCCGCGCAAGGCGCGTCCCTGGCGTTATGCGCGCGTGGCGACGCTGCACTGCAGGATGCCGCCCGGATGCTACGCGACACCTGCGGCGTTCCCGTGCTGGCCCAGACGGCGGACATCCTGGATACGGCTTCGGTCGAGGCCTTTGTCAGTGCCGCCGTGGCACGCTACGGCCGCATCGATGCGCTGGTAAACAACGCTGGCGAGTCCTCGCAGCGCGACGTCGACGGCGTGCGTTGGCCGGTCAATGCGGTGGACGCCGTGTCACAACCCTTGCCCGCTGGCCGCTTCGAATCCATCGAGGATGCGGAATGGCGCGCGGCGCTAGAGCAAAAACTACTGGGCATGGTGCGCGTGGTGCGCGCCGCCCTTCCCGCGCTGCGCAAGGCAGGCGGCGGCAGCATCGTCAACATTACGTCGATCAAGGGTCGCCAACCGCCGCCGCGCGTGGTGACTTCGGGCGTGGCCTGGGCGGCAGCGATGAACCTGAGCAAGGCGCTGTCACTTGAACTGGCGGAGGACGCCATTCGCGTCAACGTAGTCAGCGTGGGTGGCATCCTGACAGCGCAGATGGAGGCCGGGCGCGCACGCTGGGCACCCGACAAGACGCTGGAAGCATTCCTTGCTCCACGCACGGCCAATGTCCCCCTGAAGCGGCTTGGGACTATCGACGAGGTGGCGCAAGCGATCTTCTTCCTGGCATCGCCCTTGTCTTCCTACATCACCGGGCAATGCCTGGCGGTCGACGGCGGCGGCCTGCGTTCGATATAGAGCGCGCAAGCGATATCCGGCGGCCGTGATGGGGCCGCTCCTTTATCTTTCAACGAGACATGCAACCATGAATCATCAGACATCCATGCAAGCACCTGCTACCGCTCGCGTCAATGCCGCGGACGGCGTCACCATCCATCCCACCGGCGCCGCGGTCGGCGCCGAAATCCGCGGTGTGGACCTGTCGCAGCCGATACCGGAGGAAACGCGCGCCCTGTTGCGCCAGGCCTGGGCCGATCATTGCGTGCTCCTGTGGCGGGGCCAGAACCTTCCGGGGGCGACATTCCTGGACGCGGCCGCGATATTCGGCGAGACCAAGGAGCCCGCGGCTCGCAAGTTCCAGGTGGCTGGCGGCTTCGTCGTGGGCGGGACGCGTATCGCCCTGGATCCGCGCATTTCGCTGATCTCCAATCTGGACGAGAACGGCGATCCGGTCATGGACAACGGCACCCTGGGCAGCTACGAGGTGGTCTGGCACAGCGATAACTCGTATGCCGAGGTACCGCCCGCCGGCAGCATGCTGTATTCGGTGCGGCTGCCGGTCGATGGCGGCGGCGATACCTGGTTCAACAATCAATACCTGGCGTACGAGGAATTGCCCGAGGACCTGAAGCAGGCCATCGCCGGCCGTCAGCAGCTGCATGATGCCAGCCGCAATAGCGCCGGGATCCTGCGGCCCACCGTCAAACTGCCGACCTGCCCCGAAGAAGTTCCCGGCCCGGTGCATCCGCTGGTGCGGGTGCATCCCGCGACGGGCCGCCGCGCGCTGTACCTGGGCCGCCGGCGCGAATGGCCGTCGAACTACATCCTGGGCATGAGCAACGAGGAAAGCGAACGCCTGCTCGACCGCCTCTGGGAGCATGCGACCCAGGCCAAATACGCATGGGGCCACGTATGGCGGCTGGGCGACGTCGTGCTGTGGGACAACCGTTGCACGATGCACTATCGCGGGGAAGTGGATGCCAGCCAGGCGCGCGTGTTATACCGCACCGTCATACGGGGCGAGCCGATAGTCGCGGGCTGATCAAGCGCACTAGCTATCCAGGGCATATTTCCCGGGGATCAGGTGTAATTCGCATTTCGTCTAAAGAGTCACTTTGCAGCGACCGTGCTTGCCCGTAAGGTGCTTCGGATCATTCAGCGGCGGCCACGGCGGCCTGGGGCCGCCGGCCCGCGGCTGATGCACCCACGACGAGAGTGCGAATGACGATCCATCGCCTGTCCCTGGTCCGTTTGCTGATGTGTGCCATCGCCGCCGTGGGAGGCGGTTCCGCGCAGGCCGCTGCTGGCGATGCCCTGCCGCCCAACGAGACCCCCGGCGTTCCCATTCCGGCCGGACAGATCGACGCGGCGGTGGGCCGGCTTGA
>DATJHN010000139.1:0-10080 GCA_035493915.1 Bordetella sp. | reverse complement strand
GGCGCGCGCGTACGACGGCGTGGCGCCCGCATCACGCGGCATCGAGAATACGGGCATATATGGCATGAGACGGCGCGGGCGCATGGCCTTGGCGACAATTGGCGCGAGCATGATGCTCGCGGCCTGTATGTCTTCGCAGGAACCTTCCAGCGACGGGCGCAAGCCCGACGCGGAATCGATGTCCGCCGACCAGTTGATGCAGACGGACTTCAACCGCACCGTCACCCTGGAAATGCGCGACAACCTGAACAGCCTGTACGCGCTGGCCGATAAGCTCTACCGCCGCAATCCTCGCGAATGGCGCAAGACCGGCCTGGCCAATCAGGCCGCCGCCATCGCCCGCCTGCACACCATGATCGATAACCGCACGCCTCCCGCATCGCTGGCCGGCTTGCGAGACATCCAGATCCTGGCCGTATCGCTGGATCCCGGTTTCCAGGGCGACCGCGTGGAGGTCTTCATCTACGGCCTGGCCGATACCATCATCGCGGCGCACAACGGCAAGACACGCTTCTATGTATCCGATGTGCTGGACAGTCAGCGCGTCTACAATGCCGCCCGTAACGTCGAGGCTGCCGCCTGGCTGCTGGCCAGCCGCCGCGACAATGCCGGCCAGCCCTTGCTGTTGGCCAACGAAATCAGCGCCAACGCGATCAACCTGAGCTTCGAGCGCGAATTTGGTGCGATTATCGGCAGGTTGGACCTGATTGCCAATCTGCTGGGGGAAAATGGCCGGCGTGTTGGCATCAACTACGCGCAAGGCTTGATGTTCTTCAATTTTCTGCCGGTGCGTTGACGCTCGCGGCCGGTGCGGGACCGGCGCCGCTGATCCACCAGGAGACAACCGTGATCGACCTGTCCGCCATCCAGTCCGCGCACCAGCGCTTGCAAGGGCAAGTGCTGAACACGCCGTTTTCGCATTCACGCACCCTGTCCGACATCCTGGGCGCAGAGGTCTGGCTCAAGTTCGAAAACCTGCAGTTCACCGCCTCGTTCAAGGAGCGCGGCGCGCTGAACCGCATGCTCAACCTGAATGCGCAGGAACGCGGCCGCGGCGTTATCGCCGTCTCCGCGGGCAACCATGCACAGGGCGTGGCCTACCATGCCCAGCGCATGGGTATCCCCGCAGTCATCGTCATGCCGCGCTTCACCCCGACGGTCAAGGTCGCCAACACCCGCCGTTTCGGCGTGGAAGTGGTTCTGGCCGGCGATACGTTCGACGACGCCAAGGCCCATGGCTTTACCCTGGCGCAGGAACGAGGGCTCGTTATGATCCACCCCTATGATGATCCTGACGTCATCGCGGGGCAGGGCACGATCGCGCTGGAAATGCTGCAGGCCAAGCCGGATCTGGACACGCTGGTCATCGCCATCGGCGGCGGCGGGCTTATATCCGGCATCGCGGTCGCGGCCAAGGCTATCAGGCCGGATATCGAAATCGTCGGCGTGCAAACCGAACGCTTCCCGTCCATGTACGAAGCCACCCAGGGCGTTACGCTGCCGCATGGTCAGTACACCATCGCCGAAGGCATCGCCGTGCGCTCGCCCGGCGAGCTCACGCGTGAAATCGTCGCGCGCCACGTCGATCGCATCGAACTCGTCAGCGAAGCCGACATCGAGCACGCCATCGTGGTGCTGCTGGAAATCGAAAAAACCGTGGTTGAAGGCGCCGGCGCCGCCGGGCTGGCGGCCATGCTGCGCGATCAGGCGCAGGACAGCACGCGCTTCCGGGGCAAGCGCGTGGGGCTGGTGCTGACGGGCGGAAATATCGATCCGCTGATGCTGGGCGAGCTGATCGAACGCGGCATGGTGCGCGCCGGCCGGCTGGCGCGCATCCGCGTGGACTTGCGAGACCTGCCCGGCGCCCTGGCGCACGCCACCGCCGTCATCGCGGATGCGCACGCCAACATCACCGAAGTCCATCACCAGCGCGCGTTTACGGCGCTGCCGGTGCGCAACGTGGAAGTGGATTTCGTGATGCAGACGCGCGGGCCGGAGCACATAGCCGAAGTCATCGAGCGCTTGAACGCGGCTGGCTTCGCGGCGAGCAACCACGATCATTGACGCGCGGTTGTGGGCAGGCGGCGCGGTTATTGGCGCCTGCACGGTTTGGGCATCCGAACGCGGGTCGCCCGAATATGGTTATCGGTGTCCAGGCACGGTTTATCGGCATCCCCCCGACACAGTCAACGGCGATCAGGCACTGGCCATCGCTGTCACGGATGCACCATCCTGGCCCACCAACGCGCGCAGGCGATACAGGCGAGCGCGGTGCAACGTTGTCTCCAGCGGCTCGGGTTCGCGGCCTATCGCCACCGCGTCGGCGGCGGTGTCCTGGAGCGCCAGCCGCAGCGCGGCGGGCGATTGGCTCCACCACTGAGACAGCAGCCGGTCCGGATTGAAGACGTCCAGTCCCAGGCGGCGCATTTCCGAACGGTTGAAATCCTTCAGGTTCCAGGTCATCACCAGCACGGCAGGCGGCTGTTGCAGGCCACAGCGGGCGCGCTTCGCCAGGCCCGCGGCAATAACGTGATGATCCTTGGGGTCGCTGTAGCGCAGGCCGGTTTCGTAGGGCGCTACGTCGCCCGCATCGGCATCGGGAAACTCCCGGCGCATGGCATCCCACAGGGCGGTGACCTCTTCCGTCGTGACTTCCCATAGCCGGGCCGCATTGCGTATCCATTCCTCGCCTATGCGGGCGCTCCATACCGGCGCGAACAGTCCGGCGCGCGCCAGGCGCAGCAGCAAGGGGCGCACGATGGAGGACATCAGGACACAGGCGTCCAGGACGACAAGCTGCGGGGCGGAATGAGGAGATTGCAGGCTGGGCACGGCTATGCTGGAAAAAACGGTTGCCTGGCGTGGGCGTCCGATGGGTGATCGGACGATATCGTAGCCGCAAAACGGTAAGGCATGCGCGGCCGATGCGCCACTCCGTGGTGATTGAAATCTACGGTTCGCCCAAGCAGAACGTTCCGCTCCATGAAAGTAGCTCGCCGGCGAAGCGTTCGCGGGAAACTCCTGCTCGTCTGATTTCTTTCATTTGAAAAAACCGTGGTCTGTAGGCAATACCGACTTTGAACCGGGCTACCCGGCAGCGTCAGGCCAGTAGTTTCTCCATGGAGCAATGACTATGAACGTTTCCAGAGTAACGGCAGTACCGCCGATGTCGGCTATCGATGCACACACAGGTTCTACCGTGGCCCCGCTCGGCAAAGGGATGTCCGGGATCTCCCAGGAATTCGAGAACTACGGATCGACCAATGTTTTAAATGCGGGGCTGGGCCGCGGCAAACGTGAGGCAACGCCGCTGGCGGCCTTCCTGGTCAGGTTTATGCCCACCAAGAAGGATGAATTCAGTTCCAAACATCGCTCCTACCTGGACACTATCGTCGAACAGATAGAGGGGCTGAGCGTCGAAACAGTGAATATCATCGGTTTTGAGCGTATGTCTCCCCAGACTGGAGAGCTCCGTGCCACGGCCGTGAAGGAGTATCTCGTCGAGAAGGGCCTCGATCCCAAGCTCATTGTCGTCAGCGGCCAAGGTCCGAGCGCTGGGGCCGATTTTCAATCGCTGGGTCGCGATGCATGCGTAATGGTCGCGATTCTGGGTAGTTCGGAGTAAACGGCTTTTTCAGGTGGTGACGTGCTGCCACATCAGGGCGGCGATAGGGCTGTCTGGCCGTCGGCGGGCGGCGACCTATGGTTCAATATGGCTGCACGGGCGTGGCGCGGTTCCGGCCACGCTTTTTCTTTGGCTATGTTTTCCTTAGGTATCCATGCACCGACGATCACTGCTCAAAGCCTCTTCGGCCTTGGCGGCCTGCACGGGTTTGCCAGCCTCTTTCCTGTTCGCCTCCCGCGCCTACGCGGACATTGCCGACGGCGAAGCCAAACCCTTCAGTTTCGAGCGCCTGCAGGATCGCGCCAAGGAACTGGCCACCCGCCCTTATGTGGATACCCGCGAAGTCTTGCCGCCGACGCTGGCGAATATGACGCCGCAGCAGTTCAATGCCATCCAGTACGATGCCGAACATTCCCTGTGGGGGCGCAAAGGCAAGCTCGACGTGCAGTTTTTCCATGTCGGCATGGGGTTTCGTACCCCGGTCCGCATGCACAGCATCGATCCGAAAACCCGTATCGCCAAGGAAGTCCATTTCCGGCCGGAACTGTTCGACTACGAGAGCAGCGGCGTCGACGTCGGCCAGCTCAAGGACGACCTGGGGTTTTCCGGCCTGAAGGTATTCAAGCAACCGAACATCGACAAATACGACATCGTGTCCTTCCTGGGCGCCAGCTACTTTCGCGCGGTGGATAACACCGGGCAGTATGGGCTGTCGGCGCGCGGGCTGGCCGTGAATACCTATATCGGAACCACCGAAGAGTTTCCCGATTTTGTCGAATTCTGGTTCGAAACGCCGGCACACGACAGCACGCGTTTTGTGCTGTATGCGTTGATGGATTCGCCCAGTGCCACGGGGGCTTACCGCTTCGATATCACCTGCCTGCACGATCGCGTCATCATGGACATCGACGCGCACGTCAATGCGCGCAAGGACATCAAGCAACTGGGCATTGCGCCCATGACCAGCATGTTCAGCTGCGGCACCAACGAGCGCCGCATGTGCGACACCATCCATCCCAAGATCCACGATTCCGATCGCTTATCCATGTGGCGCGGCAACGGTGAATGGATATGCCGGCCGTTGAACAACCCGGAACACATCCAGTTCAACGTGTACCTGGACAACAATCCGCGCGGTTTTGGCCTGTTGCAGACGGATCACAATTTCGCGTCGTACCAGGATACCGTCGACTGGTATAGCCGCCGTCCCAGCCTGTGGGTGGAGCCGACCACGGCCTGGGGTGAGGGCGCCATCAACCTGATGGAGTTGCCGACCACGGGCGAAACCCTGGACAACATCGTCGCGTTCTGGAATCCGAAGGAACCGGTCAAGGCCGGCCAGTCGCTGCATTACGGCTACAAGCTGCACTGGGCCGCGCTGGCGCCGGTGCAGCCCACTCTGGCGCGTGTCCTGGCGACGCGCACCGGAATGGGCGGCTTTACCGAAGGCTGGGCGCCTGGGGAGCACTACCCCGATGTCTGGGCCCGCCGTTTCGCCATCGATTTCGTCGGCGGACCCTTGCACGGCATGAGCAAGAACGAACGTATCGAGTCAGTGGTTACCGTTTCGCAAGGCCGCGCGCAGGACTTCCAGATCTTCGCGCTGCATCCCGAAGTGGAAGGCTTTCGCGCCATGTTCGACTGGTATCCCACCAGCGGCAGCACAGAGCCCGTGGAGATGCGCGCGTTCATTCGGCGTATCAGCGACAAGCAGGTACTCAGCGAAACCTGGCTGTATCAGTACTTTCCGCCGCCGCCGGACAAGCGCCGGTATACCTAAGGCATGGTCGCGCCGGACAACCGGCTGATCGACAGGCGCCCCACGGACAACCGGGGGCGCCTTTTTTCATTGGCGATTAAGCCGTATGTCATGGCGAATAGTCCATCATTCCCGGTTCAAGGGGGTGATGGTATACCGTAGAATACCTAACAAATACGGCCGGGTCGCGGAGACATCGGCCAGCCCTTAAGGTGTGATCGGAGACAATGATATGAAGCTGCCTGTCCGCATGGCCCTGTATACCATCCTGGCCCTGAGTCCCTACTGTGCCGCCCATGCGGAAACCGCGTCCAACGGCTCTTACCCCAGCCGGCCGATACGGCTGATTTCGCCCTACGAGCCCGGGGGCGGGGTGGACATCATGGCGCGCCTGGTCGCGCAGAACCTGACCAAGGAAATGGGCGTATCGGTGGTGGTGGAGAACCGGCCGGGCGCGGGTGGCGTGGTGGGCACGCAGTTTCTGGCCAACGCGGCGCCGGACGGCTACACGCTGGTCCTGGATTCGCCGTCACCCCTGGTGGTTGCGCCTTACCTGATGAAGAAGCTCAACTATGACCCGCAGAAGGACCTGGAGCCCATCAGCCTGATCGCGGATGTGCCGGCCGTACTGCTGGTCAAGGAAGACTCACCCATCCACACGGTGAAGGATCTGCTGGACATGGCTCGCAAGGAGCCCGGCAAGCTTACGTTCTCGTCGTCGGGCCTGGGTGGGACGGCGCACCTGTCCGCGCAGTTGCTCAAGGTGCTTTCCGGCGCCGACATGCTGCACGTGCCGTACAAAGGGACGGCCCCGGCGATCACGGCGGTGATGACGGGCGAGGTGACCATGACCTTCGCCGATATGACGGCCGGACTGGCTTTCGTCAAGAATCATCAGCTGCGCGCGGTGGCGGTAACCACGCCCCAGCGTAATCCCTCGTTGCCCGACGTGCCGACGGTCGCCGAAACTGTGCCGGGTTATGCGGCCAGCGTCTGGTATGGCGTGCTGGCGCCCAAGGGCACGCCCAAGCCCATCATCGACAAGATCAATCGGGAGATCGTCAAGTTCGTGCACGCCCCCGCCGTAAACAAGATGCTTGTCGAGGAAGGCGCGGAGCCCAAGGGATCGACGCCCGAGGAGTTCAAGCAATTCATCCGCAGCGAAAGCCAGCGCTGGGGAGACGTCATTCGCAAGTCCGGCATCGAGCCGCAGTAACGGTGCCGCCGGGTGGCGCACCTTGGAGAAAACATGCTTTTGATCAATAACGAAGTCGTCGAAAAAGTGCTGACCATGCGCGAGTGCATCGAGGCACAGGAGCGCGCCTTTGCCGGATTGCTGACCGGCGCGGCCATCGGCCGTCCCCGCGTGGATATGTATGTGCCGTGCGATCGTGACGACGGCTATTACCGCTGGGGAACGGTCGACGGTACCAGCGACGGCATCCTGGCGGTCCGCCTGAAATCCGACATCCTGGTGTGGCCGCGCAACGAAGGCGCGGGCGGTAGCGAGCAGAAGTACTGCATCGAACCGGGCACGTACTGCGGGCTGGTGTTTTTGTTCAGCACCGGCAACGGCCAACCCCTGGCGCTGTTGAACGACGGCCATCTGCAGCACATGCGCGTGGGTGGCGCCGCCGGCATCGGCACGCGCCTGCTGTCGCGTGAAAATTCCCGCGAGCTGGGCATCATCGGCTCGGGGGGCATGGCGCGCACGTTCCTGGAAGCCATCCTGGCCGTGCGTGATATCAAACGCGTGCGTGTCTACAGCCGCAACCCCGAAAATCGCGAACGCTTTGCCCGCGAATGCGGCGAACGCTTCGGCGTCGAGATCGTACCCGTGGGCACGCCGCGCGAAGCAGTGCGGGGCGCCGACATCGTCGCCACCTGCACCGACAGCATGACGCCGGTGCTGGAAGCGGACTGGCTGGAGCCCGGCATGCACGTGGTGGTGTTGACGCCGCGCGAAATCGACGCGTCCATCGTGCAGCGCTTTGACGTGGCGGTGCAGCAGGGCAAGGAAGAGCTGCCCATGCCCGAGACCGAACGCTTCCGCAAGGGAATTTCCGGGAGCCCGGGCGCATATGTGGCCGGCACGGCGGAAGAGCAGCAGCGGCTGCCCAAGCCCAAGAAGTCAAAGCTGCCGACGCAGGATTGGCCGGTGTACACCGATGTCATCTCCGGCAAGGCGCCGGGCCGCACGAGCGACGACCAGATCACCTTCTACTACACGGTGGGTAACTGGGGCGTGCAGTTTTCATCGGTGGGCGGCGTGGTCTACAAGAAGGCCAAGGAACAGGGCCTGGGCCATGAACTGCCGCTGGAGTGGTTTATCCAGGATATCCGCAACTGATCCGTGCCCCGGCGCCGGCGCGGCACTGGGGGCATGCGCGGAAAGCCTCGACGATGCGCCATGGAAGAGTAAAAGGCGGCGGACAAAGGGTGCCGCATACGGTGCTTAGTCCGGAAAATGCATCTATATTTCAGCCCGCTGTGATACAAAAAGTCCTGTCACCGGACCACGGCGGCGCCGGGTCTGTCCCGCGCCACCGGCATGTTTTCCGAAAGGAGGTGCCATGGCTGCTTGTACGCACGAATCCGCGATTGCCGCGGTCGAACCCAGCGCGAAAGGATGCGAGGAGTGCCTGCGCACGGGCGCGCATTGGGTGCACTTAAGGCTTTGCCGCACCTGCGGACATGTCGGGTGTTGCGACGATTCGCCCAATCGCCACGCACGTAAGCATTTTCACGCGACGGGACATCCCATCATCGAGGGCTACGATCCGCCCGAAGGCTGGGGCTACTGTTTCGTCGACGACGTGATGGTGGAACTGCCCGACCAGACACCGCAGCGCGGCCCCATACCGCGTTACTACGGAGGCTGATCGTGAAAGCTCCCGCCCGCATCCTGTTGCAAACCACGATACCGACAATCCAGGACGATTGGTCCATCGCGCGCTTTTCGCTATTGACCGATTTCTTGTCATCGATGGAAGACGAGTCCGGCAATAAGGTTTTCGCCGTGACGGCGCGCGACCGCGTATCGCCGGACTCGCCGGATCCTGTGCTGTCGACGCTCGACCGTTCCGACTACCAGGCAATATGGCTGTTCGGCGTGGATGCCGGCGACGGTTTGACGTCGGAGGACTGTGCCGGGTTGACCAAGTTTCGCCAGCGTGGCGGCGGCATCATGGCCACCCGCGATCACATGGATCTGGGCTCGTCGCTTTGCACTTTGGGCGGGGTGGGCGAGGCGCATCATTTTCATACCAAGAACATCAACCCTGACGTCAATCGCCAGAAAATCGATGATCCCTATACCTCGGTCATTCTCTGGCCGAACTACCATTCCGGCGCCAACGGGGATTATCAGGAAATCGCCGTGGTCGGGCCGTTGCATCCAGTGCTGACGGATCCCTGGGCGGAGGACGGACGCATCCATTTCCTTCCTGCGCATCCGCACGAGGGCGACATCGATGCGCCGCCGCAGGATCCGTCTGCCCGGGTGATCGCGACAGGCAAGAGCAAAGCCACCCAGACGCCTTTCAACGTCGCAGTGGCGTTTGAGGCGTCAGACGCGGGCGGGCGTGCGCTGGCGCAATCCACCTTCCATCATTTCGTCGATTACAACTGGGATATTTCCAAGGGCAAGCCCAGCTTCGTGAGCGAGGCCCCCAGTGATCGGTTGGCCAGTTCGGCTGAAGCGCAACGCGTCATTCGACAGTATGTGAGGAACTTGGCGCTGTGGCTGGTAGGCCGCCCGACTGATGCGGAGCGCCGGGATCTTCACTAGCGGATACACCGCTGCGAGCTTGCACATTTTGGCAGCCAAAAAAAAGCCACGGGCGAAGCCCGTGGTGAAAGTGTGTTTGCGCTCGCTGCGATGGCACTGCAAAAACCATCGAACTTCCGCGGGATCAAGGTATCACCCGTACCCAACCGCCCTTGAAGGGCCCGCGACTGCATGTAACGGGCCGGGCTGCCATTGAATCAACAGGCGCGTGGGTAAACACCTAGCAGATCACGTACTTATAGGACCTTGCCGGCGGTGCTCGTGCAAACGCGAGTCATGCATCGATACATCGTTCCTTTGTATTGCATCGAATCGAGCCCGCATTTGCTCGCCTGCTGATCCGACATTTGAAAATGCGGAACGTCGGCGGAACGAAACGCGGAACGCCTTGCCTTTGTCGGCGTGCGCTTCGCTTGAAACCCTTGTATTTGGTGCCCGAGACCGGAATCGAACCGGTACGGCCGATTAAAGCCGGAGGATTTTAAGTCCTCTGTGTCTACCAATTTCACCACTCGGGCTAGGCGGTACGGTGCCGCCGCGGAGTGGCTGGACCGCATATCCATGTTGCCGTATCTCCGAGGTGGCGCATTGTACCGCCCCGAGCCGGTCTGTCGGCCCGTGCTACCGCTGGTATTACGAGCCTGTTCAACAACAATTGCCAAGTGCTCGCTTTACGCCTACTCGTACCTGGTGTGGTCGCGATCAATCGCAGGGCGCAGGGAACGAAGAAAGCGAGGCCGGGAACCACGGTCGCCCTAGGGACACTGAGCGCATCCGCGCATCAATACCAACGCCGCGACAGGTTGCGCGGCTGTCTCCTATGGGTTACAGTTCGTCCTCGCTGTCCGTATTTACCACCGAAGTTTTCGATAATTGGTTTGCAGCCTTGCGCGACACGAAGACGAG
>DATJHN010000138.1:0-10155 GCA_035493915.1 Bordetella sp. | reverse complement strand
CACCGCGCCGCCAGTTTCGAAGTCGGCCGTGCCGCGCAGTTCATCCGGGTCACGGTCGCCCAGGCTCAATCGCTGGGCGGCGAATCGCTGCCGTTGGACATCACGCCGCCGGGGGCTGGCCATATCGGTTTCACACGGCGTGTGCCTTATGGCGTCGTCGGCGCCATTACGCCGTTCAATGCGCCCATCAACCTGCTGATCCAGAAAGTCGCGCCGGCCCTGGCCGTGGGCAACTCCGTGGTCGTCAAGCCGCATCCGGCGGGTACGCGCGTGGCGCTCGCGGTGGCCAGGCTCTTCCATGAAGCTGGCGCGCCCGCGGGACTCTTCAATGTCGTGACGGGCGACCGCGCACCGGCGCAGGCGCTGGCCGCCGCGGACAAGGTGGCCGTCGTGACGTTCACGGGTGGCACCAAGGCGGGCGAATCCTTGATCCGCGCCGCAGGTGCCAAAAAATTCATCGCGGAACTAGGGTCGAACGCGGCCAACGTGGTGCTGGACGATGCCGATCTCGATGACGCGGCCACGCGCATCGCCGCCGCCGGTTTCGAGGCCAGCGGCCAGCAGTGCGTATCGGCGCAACGCATTATCGTGGCCGAGCCCGTATACGACGCTTTCCTGTCGCGCTTCGTTGCCGCCGCGGAAAAGCTGCGCACCGGCGACCCTTATGACGCGAAAACAGACCTGGGGCCCATGGTCTCGCTGGCGCAGGCCGACCGCGTAATGGCCATGGCCCGCGACGCGGTTGCCAAGGGCGGACGCTATGCGCTGGAGCCGCGCCAGGATCGCTGCATCGTCAGCCCGGGCATTCTGGTGGACGTGCCGCGCAGTGCCGGTATGTGGTGCGACGAAGTCTTCGGCCCGCTGGTGGTGGTCGAGCGCGCCAAGGACGTGGAGCAGGCATTGATGCTGGCGAACGACTCGCCTTTCGGCTTGCAGGGAGCGGTATTCACCCGCGACATCGCCCGCGCGCTGCGCTTCGCGGATGACTTCGAGGTCGGCTCGCTGTGGGTCAACGAGGCGAGCCGTTTCCGGTTGGATACGTATCCCTTCGGCGGCGTCAAGCAATCCGGCTTTGGCCGCGAAGGGGTGCGCTACGCGATGGAAGAACTGTCGCAGCTCAAGTTCATCGGCATTCGCCCCGTGGTGTAAGTCGTGGCTGCCGCACCTGAAATCCCTGAATCATTGTGGCGTCTGCTGGCGGACGTGGGGCCGCGCTGGGCGCAGGACGTGCCCGGCAATGTGCGCCGCATGGTGGATGCGTTTTCTCCTTTGTTGGCGCATGCGCCCAAGGATGGCGTTCAAGTCGTGACGGACCTGGCATATGGCGAGGATCCGCGCCAGCAGCTGGACGTCTTCACGACCGGACGAAGCGGCGCGCGGCCGGTGGTGCTGTTCCTGCACGGCGGCGCCTTCGTCGACGGCCATCGCAACCGCAGCGACGAGATCTATGCCAATGTCCTGTACTACTTCGCGCGCCAGGGCTGCGTGGGTGTCAACATGGAATACCGGCTGGCGCCGGCCAATGTTTATCCGAGCGGAACGCTCGATGTCGCGGCCGCGGTGGAGTGGGTGCGCCGGCATATCGGCGATTACGGCGGCGACCCGCAACAGATCTACCTGATGGGGCATTCCGCGGGAGCCGCGCACGCGGCTTCGTATGCCTACGACCGCCGCTATCAACCGGCGGATGGCCCTGGCCTGGCCGGCCTGATCGTGGTCAGCGGCCGGGTTCGCGCGGACAACGGCGCGGACAACCCGAATGCACGCAAGGTAGAGGCCTATTACGGCACCGATGCCTCGCGCTACGACGATTGTTCCCCGGTGTCCCATGTGGATGCCGACAGCGTACCCACCATGGTGGCGTTCGCCGAATATGAAAATCCGCTGATCGATCTGTATTGCCTGGAGCTGGCACATCGCCTGGCGGTCGCCAAGCGCCGGGCGCCGCGCGTGGCCTATGCCCGCGGACACAACCACACGTCCATCATCGCGCAGTTCAATACGGCCGAAGACCGGCTGGGTACGGAAATCATGGCGTTCATGCGCGATCGGGCGCAAGGAACGGTGCGCTAGGCGCGATGGGCGCGCCTGCGCGGCAAGACTATATCGACGGGAGAAATCGTGGCTAAGTTGGAATTGAGTCTGGGCGTCTGCGACTACGATCGCACGCGGGCGGTACTGGACGGGCGTGCGCCCGTGGAAGGTTGCGACATTATCGGCGTGGCCGTCGAACCGGAAGAGGCCTTTCACCGGGCCTTCCGTTTCCAGGAATTCGACATCACGGAAATGTCGATGAGCAGCCACACGATGATGACTTCGCGCGGCCAGAACGAGTACGTGGGCATACCGGCCTTCGTATCGCGGCTGTTCCGCCATTCGGGCGTCTATATCCGCACCGACCGCGGTATTCGTACCGCCGCGGACCTGGCGGGCAAGAAGGTGGGCCTGCCGGAATACCAGATCACCGCGAACGTGTGGATACGCGGCATCCTGGAGGACGATTTCGGCCTGCGTCCGTCGTCCGTGCACTGGCGGCGCGGTGGCCTGGAAGATGCAGGGCGGGGCGAGCGCGCGCCGCTGAAACTGCCGGCCGACATCGATCTACAGCAGATTCCCGACGAAAAAACGTTGTCCGGCATGCTGGCCGACGGCGAGCTTGATGGCCTGATCAGCGCACGCGCGCCGTCGTGTTTCCTGCAGGGCGCACCGAACGTCGACCGGCTGTTTCCCAATTACCGCGAGACGGAGGCCGACTACTTCAAGCGCACCGGCATCTTCCCGACCATGCACGTCATCGGCATCCGCAAGACGCTGGTTGAACAGCATCCCTGGCTGCCGGTCAGCGTGTTCAAGGCATTCATCCGCGCCAAGGAATTCGCCATGTATGAACTGGGCCAGATCGGCCATCTGTTCAACAGCCTGCCATGGGGCGTGGCGGAATTCGAATCGGCGCGCGCGCTGATGGGCGAGGATTATTGGAGCTACGGTTACGAGGCCAACAAGCACGTGCTGGAGACGTTCACCCGCTATCACCATGAGCAGGGTTTGTCCGCGCGCAAGGTGGATCCCGCCGAGCTGTTCGCGCCGTCCTCGTTGGACCTGACCAAGATCTAAGGGGCTGAAGTGAAACCCGCGCCCTTTAATCTGCATTTGCCGCGCACGGTGCCGGAAGTCCTGCACCTGCTGGGCCAGGCCGACAACGCGCGGGTGATTGCCGGCGGCCAGTCGCTGATGCCCATGCTGAATATGCGCCTGGCGCTGCCCGACGACGTGATCGACCTGAACGGCGTCGACGGCCTCAGCCATATCCGCGATGAGGGCGACACGATCGCCATCGGGGCCATGACCCGCCAGCGCGAGATCGAGTTTTCCGATGTGGTCGCGCGGCGGCTGCCGGTCATGCGCGCGGGGGTGCTCAACGTGGGCCACCGCCAGACGCGCAACCGCGGCACGCTGGGCGGCAGCCTGTGCCACCTGGACCCGTCCGCGGAGCTGCCCACGGTCTGCATGCTGCATGACGCCGAACTGGTGATACAGCGCGAAGGCCAGGGGGATGAGGGCCGCAGGGTGGTGCCCATGGCCGATTTCGGCCAGGGTTTCATGTCCACTTGCGTGGCGCCGGACGAGCTGTTGACGGAAGTGCGGATACGGCCCTGGGGGCCGGCTCACGGCTGGCATTTCATCGAGTTCGCGCGGCGCCATGGCGATTTCGCGGTTGTATCGGCCGCCGCGCTGATCGAGCGCGATGCCGCCGGCGCGGTCGCGCGCGCGGCGCTGGTGCTGGGCGGCATCGATGCGGCGCCGGTGCGCCTGCCGGCCGCCGAGGCCATCCTGGTGGGCACCCGCTGCGAAGACGAAGCTCTGCGTGCCGCGGCGGACGTTGCCGCGCGTTGCGAAACCCTGGACGATCCCGCCTATCCGTCGTGGTATCGCCAGCGCTTGGCGAGCAGGCTGCTGCAAACCGCCATCCGGGGCGCGTGGACGCGCGCCGCCGAGGCGTCCGGGAGAATGTAATGAGCACGGAAACGACGGTCGTATTGCACGACATCGTCCTGAAGGTGAACGGTAGCGCCTGCGCTGCCAAGGTGGAATCGCGCACCACGCTGGCGGATTGCCTGCGTGGGGATCTGGGACTGACCGGTACGCACCTGGGGTGCGAGCATGGCGTGTGTGGCGCCTGCACCGTGCTGGTGGAAGGCCGCAGCGCGCGCAGCTGCCTGATGCTGGCCAGGCAGGCGGAACGCTACGAAATCCGTACGGTCGAGGGCCTGGAAGAAAACGGCATGCTGAACAGGCTGCAGCAGGCCTTTCGCGAACTGCACGGATTGCAGTGCGGATTCTGTACGCCGGGCATCCTGATGACGCTGACGGAATTGCTGCGCGACCAGCCCGACGCCGGCGAGGCGGAAGTGCGCGATGTGCTGTCCGGCCATCTGTGCCGCTGTACGGGGTACCAGAACATCGTGGCGGCGGCCCTCGCGGCGCTGAAGACGCAGCGATCGGAGGGTAGTCCCAGCGCGTCCGCGCGGCCGCCGGAGGGAGTAATCGCGCAGCGACAGGAGCGGGGGCAATGAGTATTTTGTACCGGTACGCGGGCGAACCCGCACCGCGGGGAGAAGGCCCCCATTCGGCCGATGATGGCATTGAAGCGCCGCCGCGGACCGGCACGCGCATCGGCCAGCGCGTGCGGCGCATCGAAGACACGCCGCTGCTGCGCGGCAGGGGCCAGTACGTAGCCGACGTGTCGCTGCCGGACACGCTGCACGTCGCCTTCGTGCGCAGTCCGCACGCACATGCGGAGATCCGTGGCGTGGACACCGCCTCCGCGCTGGCGCGCGAGGGTGTGGTGGCTGTCGTGACGGCGCGCGAGATGGAACAGTATTTGACCCGCCTGCGGATGCCGCTGGGTTTTCCGACCGCCGCGCTGCCGCCGGACATCACGCCCTTCGTGCTGACGCCGCACGAAGTCTGTTTCGTCGGCGAGGCCGTGGCCATGGTGATCGCGACCTCGCGCTACGCCGCCGAGGACGGCGCGGGGGAAGTCTATGTCGACTATGAGCCGCTGCCCGCGCTGTCGGATTGCCGTGACGCCGACAAGCCGGAATCGCCGCCGGTGCGGCGCGAATCGCCCGACAACGTGCTGACGCGCTTTACCGTTGCCTACGGCGATTGCGATCAGGCATTCGCCCAGGCGGCGCATGTGTTCAAGGAATCCCTGCACCAGCACCGCGGCGGCGCCCATCCCATGGAAGGCCGTGGGCTGGTGGCGGAATTCGATCCGGTGCGTGACACGCTGACGGTATGGTCGTCGACCCAGATGTCGCACGAGCTGCAATTCACGTTGGCCGATATGCTGGGCATGGCCGAAACGCGGATACGCGTGATCGCGCCGGACGTGGGCGGCGGGTTCGGCGCCAAGTTCCTGATCTACCCCGAGGAAATCGCCGTGGCCGCCGTGGCCATGCAGATGCGCCGTCCGATCAAATGGATCGAGGACCGCGCCGAGCATTTCGTCAGCTCCATCCAGGAACGCGACCAGTACTGGGATGTGGAAATCGCCGTGGACGCGCAGGCCAAGGTGCTGGGCATACGCGGCCGCATGGTGCACGATCAGGGGGCTTATACCCCGCAAGGCATCAACTGCCCTTACAACGCGGTAACCGGGGTGACCGGACCGTATATCGTGCCGAATTACGCCATCGACGCGGTCGTGGCGCAGACGAACAAGGTCTACACCATCCCGGTGCGCGGGGCCGGCTATCCGGAAGGCGCCTTCGTCATGGAACGCCTGCTGGACAGCGTGGCGCGCGGCATGTCGCTGGATCGCGCCGAGGTGCGGCGCCGCAATCTGGTGCCGGTGGATAAGCTGCCGTATGTAAAGCCGCTGAAAATCCGGTCCGGCAAGGCCATCACGCTGGACAGCGGCGATTATCTGAAAAGCCAGGAAACGGTGTTGCAGGCCATCGATTACGCCGGCTTCCGCCAGCGCCAGGCAGCGGCGCGCGCCGAAGGACGCTACATCGGCATCGGCCTGGCGCATGCGGTCAAGGGGACCGGCCGCGGGCCTTTCGAGTCCGGCAGCGTGAAGATATCGTCGACCGGGCGCATCAGCGTCGCGACCGGCGCGATGCACAT
The DNA here is from genome assembly GCA_035493915.1 of Bordetella sp. Classification (GTDB taxonomy): domain Bacteria; phylum Pseudomonadota; class Gammaproteobacteria; order Burkholderiales; family Burkholderiaceae_B; genus Bordetella_C. The sequence continues at coordinate 4,020 of DATJHN010000138.1, read as the reverse complement.
GGGGCAGGGTATGCGCACGGCCATGGCGCAGATCGTCGCCGACGTGCTGGGGGTGGAGATCGACCACGTGCAGGTCATCTCCGGCGATACGTCCTTTATTTCCATGGGGATAGGCGGGTTCGCCAGCCGCCAGACGGTGACCGCGGGATCGTCGATACTGCTGGCCGCGCGCCAGGTCCAGGCGAAGGCCCGCAAGGTCGCGGCGGCGTTGCTGTCCGTGGATGAAAGCGTCCTGACGATGCAGGGTGGCCGTGTCTACCTGAGCGACCAACCGGAGAAAGGCGTCACGCTGGCCCAGGTGGCGCGCGCCCTGCGCGGCATCCCCGGTTACGACCTGCCGGCCGGCGCGGGCGCTGGCCTGGAGGCAACCGTGTACTGGGAGCCGGATGCGATGACCTATGCCAACGCATTTCATGCCTGCGAGGTGGAAGTCGACATCGATACGGGCGGCGTGGCCATCACGCGCTACGTGGGCCTGCACGACTGCGGCAAGCTGATCAATCCCTTGATTGTCGAAGGACAGATCCACGGCGGGATCGTGCACGGCATCGGCAACGCGCTGTTCGAGTTCATGCGTTACGACGAGAATGCGCAGCCGCTTACCACGACCTTTGCCGAGTATCTGTTGCCGACATCGACCGAGATTCCGCACCTGGAGCTGCTCTTTACCGAGAGCGCAACGGACGCCAATCCGCTGGGTGTGAAGGGCGTGGGAGAAGTGGGAACGATCCCGGTGACGTCGGCGATCGCGTCCGCCATCGACGATGCCCTGGCGGACTTCGGCGTGCATATCGCCGCCATTCCCGTCGACCCGGTGGCTCTGGTGGAGCAGCTGGACCGCGCCTGAAGGCGCGGCCGGATCGCACTGGACCGTACTGAAACCGGATCCTCGCGCGCCCTGTTCCAGGTGGAGCAGGGCCGCGGGTGGGGTGCGGCCGTTACAGCACGCGATCAGGTATCGGCGGTCGCCGCGGCGCTGGGCGCGAAGGTCGCATTGAAGCGGGTAAAGAACTCGGCCGCCAGCTTGCGGGCGACGCCGTCGATCAAGCGCGATCCGACCTGTGCCAGCTTGCCGCTGACCTGCGCACTGGCCGTGTAGTTGAGCAGCGTGCCGCCGTCCGCCTCGGACAGCGACACCGTCGCGGTGCCCTTGCCGAAGCCGGCCATGCCGCCGGACCCTTCGAACGCCAGTGCATAACCTTTAGGCGGCACGGAGTCCTGGATGGCCAGTTTGCCGTTGAAGCGAGCCTTGACCGGCCCGACGGCCGCCAGCATGGTGATGCGGAAGCTGTCGAGGGATTCCTGTTCGATGGACTCGCAGCCCGGAATGCAGCGCTTGAGCACCTCGGGATCGTTCAGGGCGCGCCACACGTCATCGCGTGGCGCGGGTATGTGTTGTTCGCTGCTCATCTCCATGGTGCCGGCCTCCTGTCCGTTTTGCCCAGATGAAGCGACAAATTCTGGTTTAACTTAACTATATAGTCAACAAACTATTGGCTCGGTCACCGCATTGGTGCGCCATTCCCCAATATGGTGTCTTATATAACGGGGTACACAGGGTAAACACTGCATCGGGTTCGTCGATTTTTTCTTGAATTGATTAACCATGTAGTCAATAATCTTCACGACTGGACGGCGCCGTTCGAACAGCTCATCCATGGATTCGAATATGCGAGGGAACATGAAATATCGGGGATTCTTTTTCACTGCCGCGCTTTGCGTGAGCATGATCGCGGGCGGTGCCGCGTCCGCTGCCGACAAACTCAAGATCGTGTTTCCCACGTCTTCGGCCACGCTGGCGCTGCCCTATCTGGTCGCCCAGAAAAAAGGCTGGCTGGATGCCGAGGCGATCCAGGTCAGCGGCGATTCCAACGCCGTGCGGGCGCTGCTGGCAGGTACCGCCGACGTTGCCATCGTGGGGGCGTTCAATGCCTTCGCCGCCGCCGCGGAAGGCGCGAAGTTCAAGGCGATCGGTACCTGGCAGGGTGTGAACGACTACGAGCTGGTGGTCGCCAGCGATATCCAGGACATGAAGGGCATCGAGGGCAAGATCTTCGCGGGCACCGGTCCCGGCGGCCCTCCGGAAGAATTCAGCAAGCTGCTGTTCCGCAAGAATGGGGTCGACGTTTCCAAGATCCGCTTTATCGCGGTTTCCGGCGGCCACGCGAACATTGTGCAGACCGTGATCGCGGGGCGCGCGGCGGCCGGCATGGTCAATACGCTCAGCGCAATCCAGGGTACGCAGTCGGGCAAGGTCAAGATCCTGGCCAGCATGGGTAGCGAATATCCGCAGATCGGCTATGTCTACAACCTGGTGCGCGCCGAGCGCGTCGACAGCCCCGACCTGAAGCCGCGCCTGCAGCAGCTGACCACCGCGGGGATAAAGGCGTCGCGCTTCATCATGGAACATCCCGACGAATCCGTGCAGATTCTGCTGGAGCGCTATCCCGACCTGGATAAGTCCCTGGCCACCGACGTAGTCAAGGAATTGAACCGCAACAAGGTGTGGGGTGTGAACGGCGGCATCGACAAGGCATCGGTCAATGCGACGCTGGATACCTTCAAGAGCACGGGCATGCTGAAAGGCAATGTCGATACCGCCCAGATCTTCGACTATCGCTTTATCGACGCCGCTCTGAAAGAAGCTGGAGACAAATGAAATGGGCACTCTTACCGCGCTGCGCGCGGACAGCGCCATGACGGCGGAACTGTCCGCCGGGACGTCGGCGGCTGCGCCGATGGTCGAGATCAACGGCCTGTCCAAGTATTACTACAGCCGGGATGTCAGTGGCGGCGGCGCCCCCACGCGCATCGTGGCGCTTGATAATGTCACCGCCACCATAGGCCGCGGCGAATTCATTTCCCTGCTGGGACCCAGCGGCTGCGGCAAGACCACGCTGCTGCGCATCGCCGCCGGCCTGACGCAGTGGGCCGAGGGCAGCATCTCCATCGGCGGCCAGCCGGTGGATGGGCCGCGCAAGGATGCCTGCATGGTGTTCCAGCATTTCGGCCTGCTGCCGTGGCGCAGCGTGATCGATAACGTGGGCTTTCCGCTGGAACTGGATGGCGTGTCGACGGCGGCGCGCCGCGAGCGCGGACTGGAATTGCTGGACCTGGTGGGCCTGCGCAAGTACGCATCGCACTATCCGCACGAGCTGTCGGGCGGAATGCAGCAGCGCGTGGCCATCGCGCGCGCATTGATGCGCCAGCCCCAGGTGCTTTTCATGGACGAGCCCTTCGGCGCGCTGGACGCGCAGACGCGCGAGAAACTGCAGGAAGACTTCCTGAAAATCTGGGCAAAGATCGGTACGACGGTGCTGTTCGTGACGCACAGCATCGACGAAGCCCTGGTGCTTTCCGATCGCATTTTCGTCTTCACGCCAAGCCCGGGCCGCCTGAAGGCCATCGTGCCGTCGCCCCTGGCCGGCGAGCGCCTGGGCGGCGACCCCCGCAGCCACAAGGCCTATGGCGACTCACGCAACGAGTTGCGCCGGATGTTGATGGAGACGCCGCAATGAACAGTTCAGCCACGACCGCGCCCAAGGATACGTCCGCGCCACGAACCACCGTGGGCGGCGTCAAATGGTGGACCGCGCGTCCCAATCTGGTCCGCTGTACCTCGCTGGCCATCTTCCTGCTGCTGTGGGAATATTTCGGCCGCCGCATCGATCCCTTGTTCCTGGCCCCGCCCAGCCGCATCTTCGATGCTGCGGTTGAACTAACGGCCAGCGGCGAACTGGGGCGCGCGCTGGTCGCGACCCTGCATCCCTTTTTCATCGGCATGGCGCTTAGCATCGTCGGCGGCATAGTGCTGGGCATCGCCATGGCGCAGTCGAAGCTGGTCGAGTACATCCTGGATCCCTTCGTCAATGCCTTCTACGCGATTCCCCGTATCGCGCTGGTGCCGCTGATCATGCTGTGGGCGGGCCTGGACGAAACCGGCAAGATCGTGATCCTGGTGTCCAACGCCATTTTCCCGGTCATCATCAATACCTATGCGGGCATACGCGACGTGCGCGG
>DATJHN010000137.1:0-10659 GCA_035493915.1 Bordetella sp. | reverse complement strand
CGCATGCTGGTCGCCGCCAAGGGCATGTACTACACATCCTTTGACAATCGCCAGATCCTGGACGGCACGTCGGGACTGTGGTGCGTGAACGCCGGCCACTGCCGCGACGAAATCACCCAGGCGATCGCGCAACAGGCGGGCACGATGGATTACGCGCCCGGCTTTCAGCTGGGCCACCCTCTGGCATTCCAGGCCGCCAGCGCGGTGGCGGGCCTGATGCCCCAGGGCCTGGACCGCATCTTCTTTACGAACTCGGGTTCCGAATCGGTGGATACCGCGCTGAAGATCGCCCTGGCCTATCACCGCGCGCGCGGCGAAGGCCAGCGGACCCGCCTGATCGGCCGTGAGCGCGGTTACCACGGCGTGGGCTTCGGCGGAATTTCGGTGGGCGGGATTTCGCCCAACCGCAAAATATTCTCGGGCGCCCTGCTGCCCGCCATCGACCATCTGCCGCACACGCACAACCTGGAACAGAATGCGTTTTCCAAGGGCCAGCCCGCCTGGGGCGCGCACCTGGCCGATGACCTCGAACGCATCCTGACCCTGCACGATCCGTCGACCGTCGCGGCAGTAATCGTCGAGCCCATGGCCGGATCCACCGGCGTGCTGGTTCCTCCCAAGGGTTATCTGGAGCGCCTGCGCGAAATTACCGCCAAGCACGGCATTCTGCTGATCTTCGACGAAGTCATCACCGCTTACGGCCGCCTGGGCTCGGCCACCGCCAGCGAATTCTTCGGCGTCACGCCGGACCTGATCACCATGGCCAAGGGTGTCAGCAATGCCGTGGTGCCCTGCGGCGCCGTGGCGGTCAAGCGTGAAGTGCATGACGCCATCGTCGATGGCGGCCCCATGGGCATCGAATTCTTCCATGGCTACACCTATTCGGCGCACCCGCTGGCGTCGGCGGCCGTCCTGGCCACCCTGGACATCTACCGCCGCGAAAACCTGTTCGCCCGCGCGCGCGAACTGGCGCCCGCTTTCGAGCGCGCCGCGCACGCCCTGAACGGCACGCGCCACGTCATCGACGTGCGCAACATCGGCCTGGTCGCGGGCATCGAGCTGACGCCGCGGCCCGGCGCACCCGGCGCGCGCGCGGCGGAAGCCTTCCAGCGCTGCTTCGATACCGGCCTGCTGGTCCGCTATACGGGCGACATCCTGGCAGTCTCGCCGCCGCTCATCATCGAAGAAAAGCAGATCGACGAAATCTTCCATACCATCGGCTCGGTGCTGAAGGAAATTGCCTGACCATGAATACCATTCCTCATTACATCAACGGACAAGCCTTTGACGGCCGCAGCGGTCGCAATGGCGACGTATTCAACCCCGCGCGCGGCGAAATTACCGCCACGGTCCCGCTGGCCGGCGCCGACGATGTCGACCTGGCTGTCGCCGCCGCCCGCGAAGCCTTCCCGGCCTGGTCGGAAACCGCGCCGCTGAAGCGCGCGCGCATCCTTTTCAACTTCAAGGCCCTGCTGGACAAGCACCAGGATGAACTGGCCGAACTCATCACCCGTGAGCACGGCAAGGTTTTCTCCGACGCCAAGGGCGAAGTGATGCGCGGCATCGAAGTCGTCGAATTCGCCTGCGGCATCCCCCATCTGCTGAAGGGCCAGTACACCGAGCAGATCGGCGGCGGCATCGATAACTGGAGCGTGCGCCAGCCGCTGGGCGTAGTGGCCGGTGTCACTCCGTTCAACTTTCCCATGATGGTGCCCGCCTGGATGTTCCCGGTAGCCATCGCCTGCGGCAACACCTTTGTCCTGAAGCCGTCCGAACGCGATCCTTCCACATGCGTACGGCTGGCGGAACTGCTTACCGAAGCGGGCCTGCCGCCCGGCGTCTTCAATGTCGTCCACGGCGACAAGCAGGCCGTCGACGCGCTGATCGCCCATCCCGACGTGCAGGCCCTGTCGTTCGTCGGCTCAACCCCGATCGCGCAGTACATCTATGCGCAGGGGACCTCTCGCGGCAAGCGCGTCCAGGCACTGGGCGGCGCCAAAAACCATCTGGTGGTCATGCCCGACGCCGATCTCGATCAGGTCACCGACGCCCTGATGGGCGCGGCCTATGGCTCGGCAGGCGAACGCTGCATGGCTATTTCGGTCGCGGTGGCGGTGGGCAGCGTGGCCGACAAACTGGTCGAGCGCCTGACGCCGCGCGTGCGTGAACTGAAAATCCTGGATGGCATGAATCCGCAGGCCGAAATGGGCCCGCTGGTGACAGCGCAGCATCGCAACAAAGTGCGCGGCTACATCGAGGACGGCGTCGCCGCCGGCGCGACCATGGTCGTCGACGGACGCGACGTAGCGGTGCCCGGCAATGAAAAAGGTTTCTTCCTGGGCGGCACGCTGTTCGATCACGTCAAGCCGACGATGAACATTTACCGCGAGGAAATTTTCGGCCCCGTCCTTTGCATCGTGCGGGTGCCGGATTTCGCTGCCGCCGTAAAGCTGATCAACGAACACGAATTCGCCAACGGCGTATCGTGCTTTACCTCCGACGGCGGCATCGCACGCGCCTTCGCGCGCCAGATACAGGTAGGGATGGTCGGCATCAACGTCCCCATCCCGGTGCCGATGGCCTGGCATTCGTTCGGCGGCTGGAAGCGGTCCCTGTTCGGCGATCACCACGCCTACGGCGAGGAAGGCGTACGCTTTTACACGCGCTACAAGAGCGTGATGCAACGCTGGCCCGACAGCATCGCCAAGGGCGCGGAATTCACGATGCCGGTGGCGAAGTAATAAGCCCGGTGTGTCCGGGGCCGGTACGGGCCCCGGATATCAGGCATCAGGCATAAGCCTCGATAGGCAAGCAGGAACACACCAGGTTCCGATCGCCGTACGCATTGTCGACCCGCGCCACGGGCGGCCAATACTTGCCGTCCTTCAGCGATTCCAAGGGATAAGCCGCCTCGCGACGGGTGTAGTCGTGGTGCCATTCGTCGGCCATCAGCATGGCGGCCGTGTGCGGTGCGTTCTTGAGCACGTTGTCTTCGCGATCTCGCTTGCCGGCTTCGACCTGCGCGATCTCGCCACGTATCGCGATCATCGCATCCACGAAGCGGTCCAGTTCGGCCAGGCCCTCGGATTCCGTGGGTTCGACCATCAAGGTGCCCGCCACCGGAAAACTCATGGTCGGCGCATGGAAGCCATAATCGATCAAACGCTTGGCGATGTCTTCGGCCGAAATGCCGCTGCTGTCCTTCAGCGGACGCACATCCAGGATGCACTCGTGCGCGACTCGCCCGTTACGCCCGCAGTACAGCACCGGATAATGATCGCGCAGGCGATGCGCGATGTAATTGGCATTCAGGATGGCGACTTCAGTGGCCCGCAGCAGCCCTTCCGCTCCCATCAAGGCGATGTAGATATACGGAATCGGCAGTATCCCCGCCGAGCCGAACGGCGCCGCCGATACCGGCCCCACCTTGGCGCCTTCCGGCAGCTTGCCCGCGGCATCCAGCACGCCAGGCAGATAGGGCGCAAGATGCCCGCGCACAGCCACCGGACCCACGCCCGGTCCGCCGCCGCCGTGCGGAATGCAGAACGTCTTGTGCAGGTTCAAGTGCGAAACGTCGGACCCGAACTTGCCCGGCTTCGCCACGCCCACCATGGCGTTCATGTTTGCGCCGTCCATGTACACCTGGCCGCCGGCCTGGTGCACGATCTCGCAGATCTCCGTGACGGCTTCCTCGAACACGCCGTGTGTCGACGGATACGTGATCATCAATGCCGACAGATGGTCGCCGACCTGGGCGACCTTGGCGCGCAGATCGGCCACGTCGACATTGCCGTTGCTGTCGGAGGCCACCACCACCACCTGCATACCGGCCAGCTGCGCCGACGCCGGATTGGTACCGTGCGCGGACGACGGAATCAGGCAGACATTGCGCTGATGCTGTCCATTGGCTTCGTGATAGGCGCGGATCGCCAGCAAGCCAGCATATTCGCCCTGCGCGCCCGAATTGGGCTGCAGGCTGATCGCGTCATAGCCCGTGATCTCGCACAGCGCGGCCGACAGCTTATCCACCAGCGTGCTATAGCCGGCCGTCTGTGAAGTCGGAGCAAAGGGATGGATCTGCGCGAATTCAGGCCAGGTGACCGGAATCATCTCGGCCGTGGCATTCAATTTCATGGTGCAAGAACCCAGCGGGATCATGCTGCGGTCCAGCGCCAGATCCTTGTCCGCCAGCTTGCGCAGATAGCGCAGCATGTCGGTCTCCGATTGCACGCTGGAGAAAATCGGATGCGACAGGATTTCGCCCTGGCGCGACACGGCCGCCGCGATGCCGCTTGCGGCGCGCTTGTCCAGCGCATCGATATCCAGGACGGCAGCCGGCTTGCCCAGGCCGCGCGCGAACACGCCGGCCAGTTCAGCCAGATCGGCATCGGTGACTGTTTCGTCCACCGACACCGCCAGGTGTTCGCCATCGACCGCGCGCAGGTTGATGCGCGCTGCGTCCGCCGCGGCCAGCACGGCCGCCGTGGAACTGCCCGTGCGCACCAGCAGGGTGTCGAAAAAGCTGTCGTTGACGACCTTCGCCCCCATGTCCTGCAGTGCCGTGCGCAATACCGCGGCGGTGCGCTGCACCCGCTGGGCGATGCGGCGTATGCCGGCCGGGCCATGCCAGACGGCATACATCCCGGCCATCACGGCCAGCAGCACCTGTGCGGTACAGATATTGGAAGTCGCTTTTTCACGGCGGATATGCTGTTCACGCGTCTGCAGCGCCAGCCGCAGCGCATGGCCGCCCTGCGCGTCCTTGGACACCCCGACCAGGCGGCCAGGCAGGTTGCGCTTGTAGGTATCCTTGCAGGCCATGAAGCCGGCATGCGGGCCGCCGAAGCCGAAGGGCACGCCGAAGCGCTGCGCCGATCCGACGGCGATATCCGCACCCCAGGATCCCGGCGGCGCCAGCAGGGCCAGCGCCAGCAGATCGGTCGCGCAGGCCACCACGGCGCCACGCGCGTGCGCGGCTTCCGCCAGCGCGCGATAGTCCACCACCGCGCCCAGGCTGTGAGGGTATTGCAGCAGCACGCCGAAGCAGTCCGGCAGCTCGCGCGTTTCGTCGCCGACGGCGATTTCGATGTTCAGGCCCTCTGCGCGCGTGCGCACGACCTCGATGGTCTGCGGATGGCAGTGGCGCGAAATGAAAAACACATTGCTGCGCGAGGTCGCGCCGCGGCGCGCCAGCGTCATCGCCTCGGCCGCCGCCGTGCCTTCGTCCAGCAGGGATGCATTGGCGATGTCCAGCCCGGTCAGGTCGGCCACCATGGTCTGGTAGTTGAGCAATGCCTCGAGCCGGCCCTGCGAGATCTCCGGCTGGTAGGGCGTGTAGGCCGTGTACCAGGCGGGATTTTCCAGGATATTGCGCAGGATGACGTTGGGCGTATGCGTGCCGTAATAGCCCTGCCCGATGTAATTGCGATAGACCTGGTTGCCGCGGGCGATGTCGCGCAGTTCGGCGAGCACGTCCGGTTCGCTGCGCGCGGGCGGCAGCGCCAGCGGTGCGTCGGTGCGGATGCGCGGCGGCACCACCTGGCCGATCAGTTCGTCCAGGCTGGCCACATCCAGCATGCGCAGCATGGCGGCCTGGTCGGCGTCCGAAGGACCAATATGACGGGGGATGAAATCGGTATGCGTGTCGAGGGGGCGCGACATGGTATCTCTTGAAAAAGTGGCCTTACAGGGCTTCGTAGCCGGCGGCGTCGAGCAGCTTGTCGAGATCGGCGGCGTTGTCCGGCTTGATCTTGAAAATCCAGGCGGTATAGGCCGACCCGTTGATCTGGGCCGGATCGGCTTCCAGCGCATCGTTGAAGGCGACGATCTCGCCGGCGACCGGTGCATAGATATCCGACGCGGCCTTGACCGACTCCACCACGCCCGCGGTGTCGCCGGCGGCCAGCTTGGCGCCGACCTTGACGTCGCCGACGAAAACGAGATCGCCCAGTTGTTCCTGGGCCTGGTCGGTGATGCCGACGACGAAAACGTCGCCTTCGGCCTTCACCCATTCATGCGATTCGGTGTACTTGCGATCGGTAGGCAGGCTCATGGAAGCAGCTCCTAAGAATTCAAAAACCGTATGGAGGATGTATAGAGAAGAAATGCGCGCCCGGCCCATGCTCGGCACGCGCCGGCACGGGCAACGCCAGTTTACGGTTGTTCGACCGCTTTTCCGTTACGGACGAAGGGCAATTTGCATACTGTCGCCGGCACCCATTTGCCGCGGATATCCACTTGGACGGCGTCGCCCGGATTGACGCCCTGCGGCAAACGCGCAAAGGCGATCGAAACACCCAGGGTAGGCGACATCGTGCCGCTGGTGATTTCTCCGTCCCCCAGGGCCGTGCGCACCGGCATATGGGCGCGCATGACGCCGCGTTCATTCAGCTTCAATCCCAGGAAGGCCGCAGGCGTGGCGAACTGCTCGATGGCCGAACGGCCGATAAAGGCACGCGCGGTGTCCTTGAGCGAGACGGTCCAGCTCAGGCCGGCTTGGGCAGGCTGTGTGACTTCGTCCATGTCCTGGCCGTACAGGTTCATGCCAGCTTCCAGGCGCAGCGTGTCGCGCGCGCCCAGTCCGCACGGGCGCACGCCCTGCGCCGCCAGGTCGTTCCACAAGGCAACCGCATCGGTGGCGGGCAGCACGACTTCGAAGCCGTCTTCCCCGGTATAGCCGGTACGCGCCACCAGGGTATCGGGCTCGAAACGCGCCGCGGTAAACACCGTCAACGCTTCCGTGTCCGCCTTCCAGGCGGGCCGCGCGGCCCAGACCTTGGCGCGCGCGTTCGGCCCTTGCACCGCGATCATGGACAAATCGCGGCGCGGCGCGATGGATACGTCCAGCCGGCAGGCGACGGCGATGCGCTGCATCCAGGCGACATCCTTGTCGGCGGTGGCGGCGTTCACCACGACGCGCCAGCGATCGGCCGAAAAGAAATAGACGATCAGGTCGTCGATGACGCCGCCTTCGGGGTTCAGCATGCAGCTGTACAGCGCCTTGCCGGGCAGGCCTGCCAGCTTGGCAACATCGTTGGCGATCAGGCGGCGCAGAAAGGCCATGGCATCGGCGCCGGTCACGTCGACGTTGAGCATATGCGAGACGTCGAACATGCCGGCATCCTTGCGCACCGCATGATGCTCTTCCAGCTGCGAACCATAGGCCAGCGGCATATTCCAGCCGCCGAAGTCGACCATGCGCGCACCGGCATCGATATGCGTTTGCGCCAGGGGAGTGTTCTTCAGGGAATTCGACATGGCAGGCTCCGGACAGCGGCGGGATAACGGAATACCGGCCTGGGAGCAGAAAACGGGAAAGCGCCCATGACCGGCAATGTTTCCGCCCCTCTGTCCTTTTGCCTGAGAGTTGCCCCGCATGGCGGGTTTGCACCTTCGGCGTCCGGGCGCATCGCGTCGCGCGAATGGCCGGCTCTCTCCAGAGCGCTGTGTTCGCCCCGGGCACCGGAAACGGCGCGGCCTGGGCAAGGCATGCTGCGGTATGGGTTGCCTGAGCGATTCCGGGCGAATTGCGCCTTCGGCGGCGGCGCGCCTGGGGCGACCGCTCTCTCCCGCACGATGCGTGACAGCGTGGCGAAGGATACAACTCAGGCCAGGGCGGTGTCCAGCAGCATCATCAGCACGAAACCCAGCATCAGGCCGGCGGTTGCGTAGACCTCGTGCCCCTTGCGGTGGGATTCGGGGATGATCTCGTGGCTGATAACGAAGAGCATGGCGCCGGCGGCGAAACCCAGCCCCCAGGGCAGCAGCACCGTCGACCAGGTCATCACGGCGGCGCCGGCCAACGCGCCAACCGGCTCGATCAAGCCTGAAACCATGCCCAGGATGACGGAAAACGTCCTGCCGTAGCCGGCCGCCAGCAGCGCCACGGCGATGACCAGCCCTTCCGGCACGTCCTGGATCGAGATACCGGTGGCCAGCGCGCTGGCGCGCATGGGATCGGTGCCGCCGAAGGCAACGCCGATGGCCAGGCCTTCCGGCAGGTTGTGCAGCATGACCGCGAAGACGAACAGCCAGGTACGCTTGAGCATACGGCCGTCGTGGCCTTCCCTGCCCTTGATGAAATGCTCGTGCGGCACGGAATGCTCCAGCCACAGCAGCGCGGCCGCGCCCAGGAGGATGGCGGCGCCCACCGTCAATCCCGCGCCCCACGAACCGGCGCCCAGGTCGCGCGCGGCCTGGAGGCCGGGCACCACCAGAGAAAACGCGCTGGCGGCGAGCATCACGCCGGCACCGAAGCCGAACATGGTGTCCTGTACCCGTTCCGACAGCCGCTGGGAAAACAACACCGGCAGGGTCCCAGCCGCCGTCGCGCCAGCCGCGACCAGGCCGCCCAGCCAGGCATTGGCAACCTGCGGATAATCATCGCGCAGCAGCAGCCAAAGCCACCAGGAGCCCAAGCCCCCCAGCACCAGCAAGATGACCATCGCGGCCTTGCCGGCGCTGGCTTCGGCCAGCGATCGGATATGCGTGTTCATGTCGCGTCCCGTTTGATATGCCGGGCCGGTAGCAAAAAACGCGCCGCGGCGATCAGGGCAGGTTCAGCGTCCCATTACGCCAGCCTACAGCGCCTTGCCGCAGGCGACGCCGGACGCCCAGGCCCACTGGAAGTTGTAGCCGCCCAGCCACCCGGTTACGTCCACCGCCTCGCCAATGAAGTGCAGGCCGGGAACGCTGCGCGCCTGCATGCTTTTCTGGTCCAGGCCGCGGGTATCCACTCCACCGCGCATCACCTCGGCTTTCTTATAGCCGGCGGTTCCGGTGGGCACCAGGGTCCAGGCATGGATGTCCTGCGCCAGGGTGCGCAGTGTCTTGTCCGGGATATCGGCCAGGCGCGCGGCCGCCAGGGACTGGCCGCGGGCATCGACGGCATCGGCCAGCCATTGCTCCGCCAGCCTGCGCGGCCAGAGCGCCGCCAGCGCGGTACCCAGGTGCTGGCGGCCGCCGGACTTGGCATCGATCAGCTCGCGCGCCAGGTCGCGTCCGCTGGCCAGGTCCAGCGCCACCGGCTGGCCCGGATTCCAATAGCTGGAGATCTGCAGGATGCCGGGCCCCGACAGCCCGCGATGCGTGAACAGCACGTCTTCCAGGAATTCACCCTGGCCGCTGCGCACGTCGGCCTCCAGCGCAACGCCGGACAGGGTCGCGAAGGGCGCCCATTGCGCGCCGTCGAAGGTCAGCGGCACCAGCGCGGGCCTGGGCTCGACGACCTTCAGGCCGAACTGCCGCGCCACTTTCAAGGCGTAATCGGTGGCGCCCAACTGGGGGATCGCCATACCGCCGGTGGCCAGGACCACCTTGGCGGCGCGCAGCACGCCATGCCCCGTCGTATGCAGCTCGTAGCCCTGCTCGCCCGACCGGACGATTTCCGCCACCGCGCAGGGCATGCGCCACTGCACATTGCCGGCTTCGCATTCCGCGCGCAGTACCTCGATGATGGATTCGCTGGAATCGTCGCAGAACAACTGCCCGCGGTGCTTCTCGTGCCAGTCGACCCGGTGGCGCCGCAGCAGGTCCAGGAAATCGCGCGGCCCGTAGCCGGCCAGCGCGGAACGGCAGAAATGCGGATTCTCCGACAGGAAATTCGCCGGCGTGGTGCCGATATTGGTGAAATTGCAGCGGCCGCCGCCGGAAATGCGGATTTTTTCCGCCAGCCTGTCCGCGTGGTCGATCAGCACGACCCGCAGGCCGCGCTGGCCGGCCACCGCGGCGCACATCATGCCCGCGGCGCCGGCGCCGATGATGGCGACGTCGTACATCCGTACCGTATGTCCTTACCTGCCCTGGTCTTCCTTCAGGCAGTCGACGTAGTAGCGCACCTCGCCGTTTTCATCGACGTCCTCGGCCAGGCCATGGATGTCGGTTTCGAAGCCCGGGAAGCGTTCGTTGAAACGGCGCGCGAACTGCAGGTACTGGACGATGGTGCGATTGAAGCGCTCGCCCGGAATCAGCAGGGGAATGCCAGGCGGGTACGGCGTCAGCAGTACGCCGGTCACGCGCCCTTCCAGTTCTTCGATCGCCACGCGCTCCACCTCGCGGTGCGCCATGCGCGCGAAGGCGTCGGACGGTTTCAGCGCCGGCACCATGTCGCTCAGGTACATCTCGGTCGTCAGGCGGGCCACGTCGCTCTCGCGATAGGCTTCGTGTATCTGCTGGCACAAGTCGCGCAGGCCGATGCGTTCATACCGCCGGTGGTCGCGGCAGAACTCCGGCAGGATGCGCCACATGGGCTGGTTGCGGTCGTAGTCGTCCTTGAACTGCTGCAAGGCGGTCAGCAGCGTATTCCAGCGGCCCTTGGTGATGCCGATGGTGAACAGGATAAAGAAGGAATACAGGCCGGTCTTTTCCACCACCACGCCATGCTCGGTCAGGTACTTGGACACCAGGGCGGCCGGGATGCCGGTTTCGCCGAAGCTGCCAGAAATATCCAGTCCCGGCGTGATGATGGTGGCCTTGATCGGGTCCAGCATGTTGAAGCCGTCGGCCATATCGCCGAAGCCATGCCAATGGTCGCCGGATTCCAGCAGCCAATCGTCACGGTTGCCGATGCCGTCGGAAACCAGGCGATTCGGGCCCCAGACCTTGAACCACCAATCGTTGCGGCCGTATTCGGAGTCCACCTTGCGCATGGCGCGGCGGAAA
>DATJHN010000136.1:0-6100 GCA_035493915.1 Bordetella sp. | reverse complement strand
TTTTTATTCATAGAGTGTCCACATGCTCAGCCAGCAAGAGTTGAAACAGCAGGCCGCCACCGCGGCCCTGGAGATCGTCGACGAAGTCGCCGGACCGGATGTCATCATCGGCGTCGGCACCGGTTCGACCGCCGATCTGTTCATCGATGGCCTGGCCCGCTTCAAGGGACGCCTGCGCGGCACCGTCGCCAGTTCGGAACGCAGCGCCGCGCGCCTGGCGGCGCTGGGCATCCCCGTGCTGGACCTGAACGACGTCGACCATATGCCGGTATATATCGACGGCGCCGACGAAATCGACGGCAGGCTGCACATGATCAAGGGCGGGGGCGGAGCGCAGACGCGCGAAAAAATCGTCGCGTCCGTCGCCGACCGATTCGTCTGCATCGCCGACGAATCCAAGCTGGTCGAACGCCTGGGCACGTTCCCCCTGCCGGTGGAAGTCATTCCCATGGCGCGCGCCGCGGTGGCACGCAAGCTGACGGCCTTGGGCGGCCGGCCGGCGCTGCGCGCGGGCTTCGTCACCGACAACGGCAACGTCATACTTGACGTGGCAGGCTTGCGCATCACGGACGCACCGGCACTGGAAATGCAGATCAATAACCTGGCCGGCGTCGTCACTTGCGGTCTGTTCACGCAGCCCGGCGCCGATGTCGCGCTGCTGGCCACGCAACAAGGTATACGCAGGCTCGTCCGCTCGTAAAAGAGGGCCTTGGGCGGTTCATAATCTTGTCACATGGAAGTCATAACCTAGCCGACCGATGCGGCCCGGGGACTTTCCTGATGGCATTTCTTGGAGGCGCGCATGGCAATGGAACCATCGTCAACCCCGCAGGGAGCCCGGATGACCGAGCACACAAACAAACAATTCGATGCCGATCTGGAAGGCGTCCGTTCGCAGTTTCTGGCAATGGGTGGCCTGGTCGAGGCCATGATCCAGGATGCCGGCGATGCCTTGGCGAACGGCGATCTGGACCTGGTCGATAAAGTGCGGGACCGCGAGAAAGAAGTCAATCGCTACGAGATCGACATCGACCAGCGCATCAGCTACATCCTGGCGCGCCACCAGCCCACCGCGATCGATCTGCGTATGCTGCTGGCCGTGTCCAAGATGCTGACCGACATGGAACGTTCGGGCGACGAGGCGGAAAAGATCGCCACCGTCGCGCGCCGAATCCATGACGGCGAAATCCGCTCTCTGCCGATGGTGGACCTGCGGCACATGGCCAATAGCGCGCGCAATATGCTGCGTCAATCGCTGGACGCTTTCGCCCGCCTGGATCCGATGCAAGCCGCCGCGGTGGTGCGTAGCGACAAGGAAGTCGACAAGGAATGGAAGGCCGCCTTGCGCCAGCTTATTTCCTTCATGATCGAGGATCCGCGCACGATCACGCCTTCGATCGACCTGATTTTCATCGCGCGCGCGCTGGAGCGCATCGGCGATCATGCCAAGAACATGTCGGAACGCGTGATCTACATGGTCCGCGGCGCTGATGTGCGCCACACCGGCGCCAAGAACGCGGAACGCCAGGCCCGCGGCGAAGAGGAAAGCACCGAGACCACGGAATAACACCGGATGGGCAGACGGCCCGGAAGGAATTCCGGCCCGTCCAGCCGATCCGCCGGGATCTTCGCCCACGGCTCGCCGGGGTAGATCCTGGACGAAAAAAAGCCCACGTCAGTTCATCGCGTGGGCTTTTGCTTTTTTTCCGCCGCCGGGCCGTCCCAAGGCGGAAAAGCGCCACCTTGGGGGGCGCGTGGGGGCTTTTCCTCAAGCGGAAGGGGGAACGTAGCCCTGGGCCTCGACGCTGCCGTCTTCGAACAGGAAACGCTCCATCTGCTGCTGCAGATACTTGCGCGCCCGGGCGTCGGCCAGGTTCAGGCGGTTTTCGTTGACCAGGCGCGTTTGCACGCCTTTCCACTCTTCCCACGCTTCCTTGGAGATCTCCTGCCAGATGCGCTGGCCGAGTGCGCCGGGGTAGGGGGGGAAATCGAGGCCTTCGGCGTCGCGCTTGAGTTTGACGCAATGAACGGTACGGGTCATGAATGTCGCTGCCGGATGAATATTGGATTGTCGATTTTACCGAAACGCGCGCACGGGCGTTGCGGTCACAAGCGCTTGATAAACACCAGGCTATTGCGCGACCGGTTGTAGTGCTGCTGCTTGTCGTGCGGCAGATCGGCCACGCCGCCCTGGACGAAGCCGCGCTTCATGAACCAGTGCGACGTGCGGGTGGTCAGCACGAATAGCCGCTTGGCGCCCAACGCCCGCGCCCGCGATTCCATATGGCGCAGCAGCAATTCGCCTTCGCCGGAGCCCTGCCATTCCGGATGCACGATCAGGCAGGCCATTTCCGCCATGTGCTCATGCAGATAGGGGTGCAATGCCGCGCAGCCATAGATGACGCCGTCGTGTTCCAGCACCGTGAAGTTTTCCACGTCGCGTTCGATCGTGCTGCGGCCGCGCGGCACCAGCGTGCCGTCGGCTTCCAGGGGTTCGACCAGGCTCAGGATGGCGCCTACGTCGTCCACCGTCGCGGGCCGCAGATCGTCCAGCGTGTCTTCGACCACCATGGTGCCGACTCCATCGTGCGTGAATATTTCCAGCAGCACGCTGCCATCCAGGCCGAAGGGCACAACGTGCGCGCGCGCCACGCCGCGCTTGACCGCCTGCGAGCTGTACTGCACGAACAATGCCGTGTCCTCGTCCAGGCCTCCCTTGGCCAACAGGGCATCGGCATCCACGCGCGCCAGTTCGGTATCGATGGAACCGTCTTCATTGCGCACGCCGTCGGTGGTCGACAGGAAAATCAGCTTTTCCGCGCGCAGCCCGACGGCCACGCTGGTCGCCAGATCTTCCATGGCAAGGTTGAAGGCGTCGCCCGTCGGCGAAAAACCCAGCGGCGACAGCAAAATCACCGATCCCTTTTCCATCGCGAAGCGCATCGCGTCGACGTCGATCTTGCGAACGTGCCCCGTGTGCCGGTAGTCCACGCCGTCGATCACGCCGGTCGGCCGCGCGGTAACGAAGTTGCCCGAAATGACGCGGATCTGCGAATGCGACATCGGCGTATTCGGCAGTCCCTGGCTGAACGCGGCCTCGATATCCAGGCGGATCTCGCCGGCGGCTTCCTTGGCGCATTCCAGCGAAGCCGCATCGGTCGGCGAGAGTCCGCGGTCGAATTGGTGGGTAAAGCCCTTCAGGCGCAGTTGTTCATTGACCTGCGGACGCGACCCATGCACCAGCACCAGGCGTATGCCCAGCGCGGACAGCAACGACAAGTCCTGTACCAGCGTATTCAGGGCGCCGGCCTGGATCAGTTCGCCGCCGAACGCCACCACAAAGGTCTTGCCTCGAAAGGCATGGACGTAAGGCGCGACTTCGCGAAACCAGCGCACGAACTGCGCGGCAGCGAATTCGGGGGCTTCAAGTGCTGAAACGGTGTCTTGATCCAGGTCGGGCATGGTGCGTGTAAAGAGCCGGAAAAAACAGGTGGGGCGGCCAGGCGGAACCTGGGCTGAATCGCGAAATTATAGTGATGACGCCGCCCGCGTGTATCCCTGCCCGCGCTGCCCGGCCCGGTTGGCTCAAAGCGTGCCCGGATAGGTGCCGCCGTCCAGCACCAGATTCTGTCCCGTCATGTAGCCCGCGCGCGCTCCGCACAGGAAGGCGCAGGCGTCGCCGAATTCCGCCGGGTCGCCCAGGCGCCCGGCGGGCACGGTGCGACGGCGCTCGTCCAGCAGTTCTTCTACCGACTTGCCGGTCTTCTGCGCATTGGCGATCGCCGTGCCGCGCAGGCGGTCGGTGTCGAAGGGGCCGGGCAGCAAGTTGTTGATGGTCACGTTGTGTTCCGCGACCTGGCGCGCCAGGCCTGCGACGAAGCCGGTCAGGCCGGCGCGCGCGCCATTGGACAGGCCCAGGTGATCGATGGGCATCTTCACGGCCGCGGATGTGATGTTGACGATGCGGCCGAAGCGCCGCGCGATCATCGTATCGATCGTGGCCTTGATCAGTTCGATGGGGGTGATCATGTTGGCGTCCAGCGCCTTGACCCAGTCGTCACGCGACCATTCGCGGAAGTCGCCAGGCTTGGGGCCGCCCGCGTTGTTGACCAGGATGTCCGGATCAGGGCATGCGGCGAGCAGCCGGGCGCGGCCCTCCGCGGTCGTTACATCGGCGGCTACCGTCGTTACCATGGCACCCGTTTCGCGGCGGATTGCGTCGGCCGCTTCCTCCAGCGCCTGGGCGCCGCGCGCCGACATGACAACCCGCACGCCTTCGCGGGCCAGCGATAGCGCGCAGGCGCGCCCCAGCCCCTTGCTGGATGCGCAGACAAGCGCGGTACGTCCTTTGATGCCCAGATCCATGATATTTGTCTCCCGCAGGGTAGGTTGACCTTGAAACTGACGGAAAGCTGGCGAAATCTGCTCATCCGTAGGGTGCAATCCGAAAAAATACTCAATTTTTAGAAAAAAAGGGTCGCAACTTGAAGTTTCACCATTAATATTTTGAAATACGTGCTGCGTTGAGCAAATTGTCGACACGCAGGAAAAAACCTTCGGGTCCACACAACGATACCAAGCCGACACGGAGACAGCCGCAGCTCCCACGTTGGTAATTTCTCGAGGATACACGGCAGTGACGCAATCCTATTGGTTGACCCTGGATCCGGCTACCCGCGAGCTGCGCGCGGGCTTTCGTGCCGCCGCTGCGGTGGAGCCGCCGGACAGCGACATGCTGCAGGCCGCGCTGGCGGCTCGCGGCTGGACGGTGGACGCCCTGAACAGCGCCGCCGTGGCCGACTTCCTGGCGCGCTGCCAGGAGGCCGCGGCGCGCATCAGCGCGGATGCCCTGCGTCAGGCCGGGACGGCGGTGGCAGCCGCTGCGTCCGCGGCCGAGCAGGTGTCCGGCGAGCTGGCGGCGATCGAGTCCAATGCCGCACGCCTGGGCGCCGCGCTGGAGCTGATGGACGCCCCTGAACCGGGCACCATGCCCGCGGCCGGCGGTGACCCCGGCGTGGTGGAAGCCGTGATCGGCGAGGTCGTCGACGGCGCCTTCGAACTGGAAGTCACCGAAGACAAGCTGCAGGTCTACCTGACGCTGCATCCGGCCAAGGGCGGCCGCGCCGTCCAGTTGGGCGACGTGCGCGCCGCCCTGGCGCAGCATGGCATCGGCTATGGCATCGATGAGCAGACCCTGCTGTAGGCCGTCGAAAGCGGCGGGACGGACGGGGCGCTGATCGCTTCCGGCATTCCGCCCAAGGATGGCCTGCCGACGCGTTTCGAAAGCCTGCTGTCGCGCGACCATGGCGCGCCGGAACTGGACGAGAACGCCCTGGTGGATTATCGCGCCATGGGCAACCTGGTGCTGGTCAAGACCGGCATGCGCCTGATGCGGCGTATCCCGGGCACGGCGGGGACGGACGGCATCGACGTTTTCGGCAACCCGGCGCCCGCGCCGGCGCCCGAGGACCTGCCGTACGACGACAATCTCGCGGGGGTCGTGCGCGACGCCGAAGATCCAGACGTCCTGGTCGCCGCCATCGATGGCGCGCCGTCGCTGTTGCCCTGCGGAATATCGGTCAATCCCGTGGTCGAGGTCGACGCGGTCAACCTGAATTCCGGCAACATCAATTTCGAGGGGACGCTGCAGGTGCGCGGCGACGTGACGACCGGCATGACGGTCAAGGTCACCGGCGACGTCCTGGTCAGCGGGACTGTCGAGGCGGCCCACATCGATGCCGGCGGCAACGTGGTGGTCAAGGGCGGGATCCTGGGCGTGGCCGAAGGCGCCACCAATGCGGATTCCGCCGCGCGCCTGGCGCAGATCACGGCGCGCGGATCCGTCAAGGCGCGCTTCATCGGCAATGCGTCCATCAACGCGGGCAAGGATGTCGAGGTCGAAAGCGAAATCCGCCAGAGCGAGGTGAATGCCGGCGATACGGTCACCGTGGGCACAAAGGGTTCCTCGCAAGGCAACATCAGCGGCGGGCAGGTGCGCGCGCTGCGCGCCGTCAGGGCCGCCACGCTCGGCACCATGGCCGGCGTCAAGACCATCATCCAGGTCGGCGTCAATCCGCACGCGCAGGCGCAGAAAGAAGCC
>DATJHN010000135.1:0-16509 GCA_035493915.1 Bordetella sp. | reverse complement strand
GCTTGACGCATCGAGCCAGGACAGGTGCGCCGCAATCTATCAAGCGCCCACACTTATCGGTTGTTTAGTTTTTAAAGAGCGGATCGGGTTTGCACCCAAACTTACTATCCGGATCTGCGATCCTGGAGCAATCTGACCTTTTGGCCCGACCACCCCGCTGACTTCACTTACTTGCCGCGTCGCCCGGCGTTGCCACCGCGTTTCGCTTGCGTCGTTTGCTGTGTCAGCAGCAGAGAAACGAGATTATGAAGACATTTTTTTGGGCTGTCAAATCAAGCGCTGCTTCGATTTCACTGCCCGGTACTTCTTAACAACCCCGGCCCCACTGTTTGCCCACCAGGCTGCTTATGCCGGCCTCGAGATCCTGTGGAACGCATCCTATGAGGACCGCACCACACTCACTCGCGTCGCCGGGATGATGCATCCGGTTCGCGAACAGCGAAGGGGCGCGACTATAGCACAAGCGCGGAAGCGCGTGTCGTGAGAGAGCCCTGGCATGGCGGAGAACCTCAACACTGGGACGAACTCCAATGGCGCTCGACATCGGGAAGAAGTCGCGGGCCCCACCACCCCGCTGCCATAGGCCTAATCCTGTCGCTGTAAATCGTTGCCGACACGGCGATTCGCCGGGAAGCATTTCAAAACGAAGTCATTTCAGATCGATGTAGGGGCGCACCCGCCACAATATCGATTCAATAGATCTGCTGTCCGCTCGCACCGCCGGCGAAAAGCATTGTCGGTTGGCAATTTCGAGAGCCCAGCCCTGGAGACCCGCATGACCACCCCCCGTTTGCCCCGCGTTCCCTTGCTGGAACCCGCGCAGATGAGTCCCGAACAAAAGCGTATCCATGACGTGATCACTTCCGGGCCTCGCGGGCAGGTGCGCGGGCCGTTGGCCGTCTGGCTGCACCGCCCCGCGATGGCTGAACATGCCCAGGCACTGGGCGAGTATTGCCGCTACGAGACCAGCCTTCCGACCCGGCTATCGGAATGGGCGATCCTGATCATGGCACGCCACTGGCGCTCGGAATATGAGTGGTGGGCGCATAAGCCCCGCGCGATCAAGGCCGGTGTCAGCGAGACGATGATCGCCGCCTTGCGTGAAGGCATGCCCGTACCGTACACGCATGCGGACGAGGCGCTGGTCCATGAATTTCTGACCGTTCTGCATGAGACCAGGCGAACGCCGCAGGAACTGTACGATCGCATCGTGCATGTGCTGGGCGAATCTGGCGTTATCGATCTGGTCAGCGTCGCCGGCTACTACACGCTGATCGCGATGACGCTGGGTGCGTTCGATATCCAGCCGCCGGATGACGCGCCTACCGAACTGGGCGGTGATAGATAAAGAAGCGTGGGCGCCGCGGACGGGGCGGCCCCCACGGGATGGGCGGATTACCAGTGATAGAGACTTAAAGCGTAGGCGCGGTGCAGTTCGAATTCGCGAGCAGCCTGCGCTTCGGCGAGCAGCTCTGGCGATGCGCCCATATCCGATAGTGCCTGTTCGCTGAGTTCGTGCAGCACAAGGGTATTGTCCGGCGTGGACCAGCTTTGCCACACGTAGGTGAAGGGAGACGCCAACAGCGCGAGCAGACTACGCCACGGGCCAGACCGTTCCACGGCGGCGGAAGAGTGGACAGCCAAGGCGGAGGGAGAAGCGACAGCCATGGCGGTTGAGTTATCGGACATCGATGGCTCCTGATCAAAAGAAAGAGAGGTGCTGGACAGGTCTTGCCGCCCTGCGCGCGTCTGCGGAGGAAGCCCGCTCACGGGATAGGACGGTAAGCCGTTGGAGTCACCGCTAGTCATCTGAAAATTCCCTGAACTGGTCCGAAAATTGGGCGCTGCCCGACATCCTTCCGCCTGCGCGGGGCCGGCGCCTACGCCTTGGCGAATCCGCCGACGCGGCGACATGGCCTCTTTCCGCCATAGCGGTACGCTCTTTCCCGCCTAGGCCTTGGCGTTGCCCGCATGGCGTCCCACATCCTGCTGGTTAGAATAGCGAACCGATTTTCTTTAGAGAAACGCTTTCTTCTGGACAATCTGGTCAGTTATTCTTACCAGTATGGCCCGCCTGCCGCTGAATACCCTTCCCGTTTTCCGCGTGGTCGCTGAAACGCAGAACTTGCGTGCGGCGGCGGAAGCGCTGCACCTGACGCACAGCGCCGTCAGCCAGCAGATCCGGCTGCTGGAAACGCGGTTGGGATATGAAGTGTTCGATCGGCGTGGACGGCGCGTGGTGTTGAATGGCGCAGGCGCCGCCCTGTTGCGCGCGGTGCAGGGTGCGATGGCGCTGCTGGATGAAGGCGTGCAGGCAGCAGCGGCGGCGGCCGGGACGACGGAGCAGCGGCTGCGTATCAGCGTGCTGCCGTCGTTCGCGCAGCGCTGGCTGCTGCCGCGCATGGGAAGCTGGCGCGAACGGCATCCGGATCTGGCGTTGGAGATCGAAACGTCGCAGCAGGTGGCCGATCTGCAGCGCGATGGTTTTCATGCCGCGCTACGGCAGGGCCTGGGCAATTGGCCAGGTCTGGCAGCGGAGCGCCTCTTCGACGGGTCAATGTCGATGATACTGGTCGCCAGCCCCGCGATGGCGCGCCGCCTGGCCGGCGCGCCACCGGACGCGTATCTGAACGAACCGCTGCTGGGTGAAAGCGGACTATGGGAACACTGGTTCGCCGCTGCCGGGTTGCGGCGCAAGGTGACACCCGTGGCTGTATTCAATGATGCGGGCTTACTGCTTTCCGCGGTGGAGCAAGGGCTGGGATTAGCCGTGGTGCGCGAGCTCCTGGCCGCCGATGCGCTGCGCGACGGGCAACTGGTGCGGTTGTCGCCGATCGCGGTCGAGTATGAAAGCGCGCGTGCCTATCATCTGGTGTATCCGCCCGCCTTGCGCGACTGGCCGCCCTTGGCGGCGCTGCGGAGTTGGATACATGAAGAACTGGAATCCTCGCGGGCCGCGCTGCGGCAGCGGGACCGCTGAACTTAAGAACGCACGGCGCATCGCATATAGCATTGAACGCCGGTAAGCGCTCCGTCTCACGCTCATACGGGACGTTGGAACTTGCGCACAACTAGCCCGCATCGAGTTCCGGATAGTGTCGGAATATGCCGTCGCCGTACGGTACCCGGCGATCGCTGGCCAGATAGTCCTGTAGCTCTGGCAACGCGGCGACGCGTTCGTACAGGCGCCGTACCTTGGGATACTGGCCCGCCAGGGTCGCCATGCGTTGGGGGAAGGCGAAGCGCAACCCATCGAACAGTTGGAAAAGAGACAGGTCGGCGTAGGTCCATTTATCGCCGCCCGCCAGCCACATGCCCTCATGCACCAGGATGCGTTCGAACCAGGCCAGGAATTTTGGAATGCGTTCTTCACGGAAATTTTTCGCGCGGCGGGCAGCTTCTTTTTTCTGATCCTCGTAATAGAGGCTGCTGGCGATGGGATGGTGGACGTCATGGGCTTCGACGACAAGGTCGGCAATGGTGAGCTGTATTTGATGCACCCATAGCCGGCCGGCCAGATCCTGCGGCGCCAGTCCGTGCTTTTCGCCAAGGAAAAGCAGAATGTTGGCCGTCTGGCCGACGGATATGCCTTCTCCCACCAGATAGGGCGGCGCGAACGGCGGATGATGATCGCGGGTTTTCATATCCCGGACCATGGAGCCGTCGCCGCCCGGTTCGCGTGCCCGATCCCGATAGGGGATGCCGCCTGCTTCCAAAGCGAGCCGGACGAACTCGCCGCGCCCCGGAATTTCGCTCCAGTACCAGAGGTCGTAAGGTGTCATCGCTGCATCTCCGCGGGGAAAGATGACGCTAAGCAAACACTGTACCCGTCGGCTGGTCGGCGACGAGGGAAACGCCGATCTATCGCTCCACGATACGACGGGCGCCGACGATGCGTTCCGCCAGCACGAGGATCAGGATGATCATGATGACCTGCAGCGCGGACGCTGCGGCGACGACCAGTTGGCTGCCCTGGAATTGAAGATAGCTGAATATCTCGATGGGCAGCGTGACAATGCCGGGACCGGTAAGAAACAGGGCGGCATTCAGTTCGCCGAAGGACACGATGAAGGCGAAGAGCCAGCCCGATAGCAGCGCCGGCCAGATGATGGGCATGGTGATCAGCAGGAAGGACTTGACCGGGCCCGCGCCCAGGCTTTGGCCTGCTTCCTCCAGCGCGGTGTCGAAGGACTGCAGGGCCGCGACGATGGTGCGAAACGCATAGGGCAGGCAGACGACGACGTGCGCGATCAATAGCCCGGGCAGGATGGAGACGCCGATCGTGCGATACAGCAGCAGCAGCGCCAGGCCCAGGATGATGGTGGGAAAGACGAGCGGCGCCATGAAAAGCATTTGCAGCAGATTGGGTAGCCAGCCGCGCCGCCGGGATGCATACACGGCCGCGAGCAAGCCAAGCAGCCCGGCGAGCGTCGCGGAGACGAATGCCAGCCACAGGCTCAGCACGAAGGCCTGCCGCATCTCCGGAATCGTGAAGAAGGCCTGGAACCAGCGGAATGAAAAGCCAGGCGGGGGAAAGACCAGCGAGTCGGCCGAACTGAAGGCGAACAGCAGAATGACCAGGATCGGGCCCAGGATCAGGACCAGTGCGATGCCGGTGACCAGGCGCAGAAGAAAGCGGCCGACGTTCATGCTCCCTGCTCCTGCATCCTTTGCGATTGCATCACGATCATGTTCCCTTCCCCTGCACTCTTTGCGGACGCATCACGACCTGGATAATGGCGGCGATTGCCAGGGCGATGGCCAGCAGCACGAAGGACAAGGCGGCCGCGCGCGGCCAGCGGAAGGTTGCCGCGCTGTCGAATACCAGGCTGACCAGCAGTTTGAAACGCGGACCGCCAAGCAGCGCGATGGTGACGTAGGCGCTGAGCATCAGAAAGGTCACCAGCATCAATCCCGAAGTCACGCCGGGGCTGGACAGCGGCAGCGTGACGCGAAAGAAGGTCTGCCAGGGGCCGGCGCCGAGCGACTGCGCGGCTTCTGTGTAGCGCTGATCGATGGCGGTAAGGGAATTCGTGATGGACACGATCATGAAAGGAAGCAGGATGGTCAACAGGCCGATGACCACGGCTTCGAAGGAGTACAGGAACTGGATGGGCCGATCCGTCAGGCCGGTGTCGCGCAGGGTAACGCTGACGATGCCGGTGCGGCCAAGGATGCTGACCCAGCCGTAGGCGCGGACGACGTTGCTGACCATCAGCGGGAACATCATCAGCAGCAGCATGATCATGCGCCCGCGCGGCGATAGGCGCGATGCATACAAGGCGACCGGGTAGCCCAGCAACAGGCAGGCGATCAGCACCGCGCCGGTGGCGAGCAGCGTGCGCTGGATGATGAGAAGGTAGAACGGGTCGGTGGCGATCTCCACGTAGTTGCGCAGTGTCGGCTGCAGGTCGTAGAGCGAGGACTGGGAGTTCGTCATGAAGCTGACGAACAGCAGATAGCCCAACGGCAGGACGAAGAAGACGAGCAGCAACAGGACCGGCGGCGCCGCGACCGCCCACATCAATCCAGTACGCGGCAGCAGGCGCCGCGGGGGCTGGCCGTCATTGCCATGACGCATTGGCCGATGTGCCCCGCTCTGGCCATCATGCCCATGATGCGCTGACCCACGTTCCCCGCTCATGCTTGCCCGCTTGCGTGAAGGATGGGGGCGTCGGCTTGCGCGTCGGCATCCGCCGCCGCGGGCGATAGCGCCACCACGCTGGCGTCGTCCCAGGCCAGGCGCACCACCGCGCCCGGCGCCAGATTCATCGGAGTCACGGTGTTGTTCGGTAGATGGGCGGCAATGACGCCGCCGTCCATTTCCATATACAAATGGGTTTGCGCGCCTCGGTAAACCACTTCCTTGAGCGTGGCCGCCAGGCTGCCCTGTGCATCCAGGCGCACTTTTTCGGGGCGGAGTGCCAATTTGATGGTGTCACCGATGGCATGGCGCGGGCCGCTTGCGGCTGGCGAAGCGACAGTCAGGCAGGTGCCGCCCAGGCCGACGACCAGTTTGTCGCCATCGTGGCCGCGGACTTCACCACGCAGGATGTTGCTGGCGCCCAGGAAGGTGGCGACGAATTCCGTGCCGGGGCGTTCGTAAATCTCACGTGGGGCGCCGGCCTGTTGAATACGGCCGTCCATCATGACCGCTACGCGGTCCGACATGGTCAGGGCTTCTTCCTGGTCGTGGGTCACGAACACGGTGGTGGTGCCCAGCCGGCGCTGCAGTTGCCGCAATTCAACCTGCATCTGTTCGCGCAGCAACTTGTCCAATGCGGAGAGCGGTTCATCGAGCAGCAGTACGTCGGGCTCGAAAACGATGGCACGCGCCAGCGCGACGCGCTGCTGCTGCCCTCCCGACAGTTGACGGGGGTAGCGCTGGCCGAAACCGCCCAGGGCCACCATGTCCAGCGCGCCTGCCACGCGCCGCGCGATGCCGGCTGCATCGACGCGGCGCATCTTCAGGCCGAAAGCCACGTTCTCGGCCACCGTCAGGTGCGGGAACAGGGCAAAGCTCTGGAACACCATGCCAAAGTTTCGTTTGTGCGCCGGCACGCCGGTAACGCGTTTGCCGCGGATATAGATATCGCCGCGGGTCGGCTGTTCGAAGCCGGCGATAAGGCGCAGCGTAGTGGTTTTGCCGCAGCCGCTGGGGCCCAGCAGGGAGAAGAACGTTCCGCGTTCGATATCGAGATCCAGGCGATGCAGCGCGACGGCCTGGCCGAAGCGCTTTTCCACACTGTCGAAACGCACATCCAGGGACGCGGCATCCGCCGTCCGTGCGGCGGCTTCGGCCGCCGCGTTTGCCACCACGGTCACATCAACTCCTTGACGATGCGGTCGAACCGCGCGATACGCGCCACGGCGGCCAGCAGGCGCACGGGCAATTCCAACAGGACCATCATCTCCACGGCGCGGCGCGGCGGCCCCTGCAGGGACAGGATGGCGTCCTCCAGCACCAGGCCGAGCTCGGCCGAAAGCGCATCGTCGGACCACCCCTGGGCTTCCGCCGAGGCGGCCAGGGATTCCCATTCATCTCTGAGGGCGCGCAACATGTCGCCCATGAGATCGGCCAGTTCGGGTTCTTCGTCCGCCAGGCGGCTGGCCAGGCCATCCGCGCCGGCGCGCCAGGCCTGCACTGCCCGCGACAGGTCCTGAGCCCAACCGGTTTGCTTAGACGCGGGGGCGAGTGCCTCGGGATCCGCCGTGCCGGCCGAACGTCCATTGCCATCAAACGCGCCCAACATCAATGCGGCGTTAAGGACCAGCCGGAAACTCAGGCAATCCTCCGTGGCGTAGAAGCGCAGGGTTTCGTCCATGGTCTTGCGTCCGCGGATCGGCAGGTATTTGCGCACGTAGCCGTCGAGCGCCATGGCCTTGCGCAGAAACTCGCCCATCTCCGGATGCGGCGAAAAGCCGACTACGCGCCCATGCGGCGCTGTACTCGACAAGATCGCCGGCCGATCCCGCATGATGCGGTCGAAGCGGTCGGCATCCAGCGGGTTGTCGATGAACAGCCGCGTCGACATGATGTGGCTTTCGAAGGTCGCACCTGTACGCGCGCGGCGATGCCCGGGTTCGTAGACGGGACCGTGGTAGTACGCCAGCTCCATCGTTTCAGGCAGATCGCGGCGCAGCTCGGCATCGTCCAGACGGACATTGAGCAGGCCGGCGCCGGTGTACAGGTATTCATGCGTATAACGTGGCTTGGCATCGAGAACGCCCAGCCAATGCGGCCGCCCCTGCGAGAAATAGTAGGCGCCGCCGCAAGAACCGATGCCCGCGCCACCGCGCGCCAGAAAGGCGCGGATTTCATCGTCGATGCCTGGCTGTCCCTCGATGCGGTCCAGGCCCCAGGTGGCGAAACCGCCGGGCAGGATCAAGACGTCGGCGCTGGCCAGCATGCCGCCAGCGATGTCGGCCGCGGTCGCGCGCCGGTACGGCAGGCCCAGGCTCCACAGGCAGTGCGAGTAATACGCGTAATACGGATAGCCGATGGCGGCGCCGCAATACAGCACGATGCGCGGCAATGCGAGCGCGCGCTCGTCCTGCGCAAGCGATGCGCCGTCGCCTGGCACCGTCGCGGCGGCCAAGCCGGCCTGCCGTGCCGCCAGGGCCAGGCTGTCGGGACCGGCATAGCCGTCGGGCGTGAGATGAATGGGGTGGCCGAGGGCCGCCGCGCGATGCGCCAGCACGGCGATGCCCAGGGCGTCGCCATGCTGCGACCAGGAAAGCCGGGACGACATAAGATCCTAGGCGCCGGTTTGCGTACTCATATGAGGCTCCTTCCGCTATCAACAGGCCTTAGGCGCCATTGATGACGCGGTTCCACTGGTCGGTCCAGTCCGCGCGATGCGAGGAAATGAAGGCCTGGTCCAGATCGATGATGCGCGATACCTCGGCGTCGGAGAACTGCACACGCTCCTGCAGTTCGGGAGACAGCAGTTTCAGCATCGCCGGATTGGAGCCGGCGTAATTGAATACCTTGGCGACCCAGGTTTGATATTCGGGGTTCAACGTCATATTGACGTATTGCTCGGCCAGGGCCTTGTGCTTGGTTCCCTTTGCGATACCGGTGCCGGCCACGTAGGAAATCGCGCCTTCGGCGGGAAATACCCATTCCGCCTGGGTGCCCTTTTCGCGCACGGTGTAGGTCTGCGACTTGTAGAGCAGGCCCACGACCGCCTCGCCGGTCTGCAGCGAGCTCATGATGGTGTCGGTATCCTTGGCCCAGATCGGATCGAGCTTGACCATCTTGCGCAGCATGTCGAAACCGGCCTTCTCGTCTTTCGGATCCTTGCCGGCAGCCATCGCGCCGATGGGGATGATGTACGGACCGATCGAATGCGTGATCTCGGGCAGCACGATGCGGCCCTGGAACTCCGGGCGCCACAGATCCGCATAGCTGCGCGGCGGATTCTTGACTTCCTTGGGGTTGTAGACGATGCCCAGCGCGGAATAAATCATCGCGACCCAGCCGGGACGCTTGAAGCGGTCGGGAATGGCTTTGAGAAAACCCAGATTGGGCGAGGCCGGATCCAGGGGTTCCAGCACGCCCTGCGATTCGGCCAGCGGCACGACACCGTCATGCAGCTGTACCAGATCATAGGGCTGGTTCGACAGGTTGATCTTGAGCTTGGTCACCCGCTCGACGGGAGTGGGGCCGCGATCCTGGGTGATGGTGTAGCCGGTTTGCTTGGCGAACGGCGCATCGACGTATTGCGCCATGCCGTTACCCCACAGGCCGCCCCAGGTCATCATCGCCAGCGTACCGGACGACTGCGCGGCGGCCAGCGACAACCGGCCCGCGGCGGACATACCGACGGCCGTAACGGCCGATTTCTTCAAGAATTCACGGCGCTGCATGGTACTTCCCCTTGTATGGCTGGTGCGTGGCGCGATACCGCACCGGCCTGCACCATATTAGATACAAACGTCGAAGATATCTTAAATATATTTGTTCCATGAGGCGGGGAAACCCTGAGGCACAGGGCAAAACCCGCGCATAATTTGTTGCAACGCCGTCCGACCCCGCGCGGTATGCTGCCGCGTTTCCGAGCCCGCACCGCCCCCCATGCGTTTTTCTCTTCACCGACCGTCTGCCGCGCCTTGCCGGCGGACCACCCCATCTTTTCCGTGGCTCGCGATACGCCTGCTGATCTGCCTGTTCGTGGCATTGGGACCGGCGCTGACTTACGCGCAGACGCCGACGCCGCAACAGGAGACCGACAAGGCCCTGGATGCCGCGCGCAAGGAGATGGAAGGCCTGCGCAAAAGCCTGGCGGAGCAGACGGATGACACGGAATTGCTGCGGCGGCGTGCCGCCGCGATGGATATCCAGTCCAAGGCGGACGCCATAGCGGAAAGGCTGACCCCCATCCTTGCTTCCGTCCAGGCGCGCCTGACCGAACTGGGACCGGCCACCGATACCGGCAAGGAAGCGCGCGACATCGCGGCGCAACGCGCCGATCTGGAAAAAAACAGATCATCACTGGACGCGGAAATCAAGCTGGCGCGCCTATTGTCCGTGGAAGGCGTACAAACCGCCGAGATGATCTCCACCATGCGCCGCTCGCAGTTCCAGGCGCGGCTGGGAGAACGGCGGCCGTCGATACTGGGCGCGGAATTCCACGGCAACCTCAAGGATGACTTCCCGCGTGACCTGAGCCGCTTCGACAGCCTGCGCGATGAACTGCTCGCGGCTTTGAGCGGCACGCCGCTGTGGGTATGGGCGGTGCTGGTGCTGGCCACGATCGTCATTATCAGTGGCGCGGTGGCGGTCGCCCGTGTGATGCGGCGTTTCACGGCGTCGCGTGTTCCGGCAGGCCGCTTGCGCCGCTCTTTTCACGCATTGATCGTGGTGCTGGTGGCAACGCTGGTGCCCGGCCTGATCGGACAACTGATTTCCATCGGCCTGGACTGGCAGGGACAACTGCCCGACACCACGCAGGAACTGGTGTCGGGATTTGCCGCCATCCTGTGCCTGGGCGGCTATGTGACCGGCCTGGGGCGGGCGCTGCTGTCGCCGAGGCGCCCATCATGGCGACTGCCGGACATCCCGGACATGATCGCCGAGAAAATGTCCTGGTTCCCGCACGTGCTGGGGCCCCTGATCGTCCTCGTCTGGCTGCTGGACCACCTGCCCGTTTCGTTGAACGCCAGCCTGAGCACGACCATCGCGGTCAACTGCCTGGTCGCGTTCCTGCTGATCGCCATCGTCGCCGCAGGGCTGGTACGCCTGGAACGCACGCGGCGCGCGGCCTTGCGCGACCCGGACACCGGCCATGCGCCGCCCCGCCAGTTGTGGCTGCTGATTACCGTCAGCGTGGTGTGGGTGATGATGGCCGTCGGCGTGATCGCCGTACTGACGGGATATGTCGCGTTCGGCAACTTCCTGGCAAAGCAGGTGGTGTGGACGCTGATCGTGCTCAGCTCCGCCTATCTGCTGACGGTGCTGGCGGACGACTTCTTCATGTCGGTGCTGGGTATTTCCAAGCGCGACACCGAGGCGCAAGAACGCGGCCAGGAACCGCGCATACGCGATCAGGCCGCGGTGGTGCTGTCCGGCGTGGCGCGCGTGCTGATCGGCCTGCTCGCTTTCGTGATGGTGCTGGGCCAGTTTGCCGAAGGACCGGTGGAACTGCTGCAACGCGCCGAACAGCTGCTCAATGGCCTGTCGATCGGCCAGGTGCAATTGCGTCCCGCGGCGCTGGTGCAGGGCATCCTGGTGCTGATCGGCGGCCTGCTGGGCGTACGCATCCTGAAACGCTGGCTGATCTCGCGCTATCTGCCGACCACCACGCTGGACCCGGGCATGCAAACGTCCGCGACCACGCTGTTCGGCTATGCGGGCGTGGTGGTTGCCGTCGGCCTGGCGCTTTCGGCGCTGGGTATCGGACTGGAACGCGTGGCCTGGGTCGCAAGCGCCCTCTCGGTCGGTATCGGTTTCGGCCTGCAGGCGGTGGTGCAGAACTTCGTGTCGGGGCTGATCCTGCTGGCCGAACGGCCGGTCAAGGTGGGCGACTGGGTCTCGCTGGGCGGTGTCGAGGGCGATATCCGGCGCATCAACGTGCGCGCCACGGAAATCCAGATGGGCGACCGATCCACGGTGATCGTGCCGAACTCGGAATTCATCACCAAGACCGTGCGCAACGTCACGCACGCGAATCCCCTGGGCCTGGTGCAAATCAAGCTTCCCATGCCCCTGAGCACGGACGCCGCCAAGGCGCGCGACATCATTCTTTCCGCCTTCGGCGATCACGAAGACGTGCTGGAAACGCCGGCGCCCAATGTGTTCCTGGACGGCATCGAGGCCGGCAACCTGATGTTCAATGCGACGGGCTACGTCGGGTCGCCGCGGCAGGCTTACGGCACACGCAGCGCCCTGCTGTTCGAGGTGCTGCAGCGCCTGGCGGCGGCGGACATCAGCCTGGGCAAGCCGCCGACCATGCTGGTCAGCGCGCCGACTCCGCTGCTGCCGGGGATTTCCGCCAGCACGGCAGGAACGTCCGGCGCCGCGGAGCCGCGCCAGGCAGGGGAACCGCGGCCCGGCGGCGCACCGGATACCGAGTAGATCGACCTGCCCGATCATGGGCATCCGATTCGAGTGGCAGGCGTGCCCGGTGCTGGGGAAAGCCGGCGCCGCCGTCTCGATAGGCTAGAACGGCCAGAAGCCGGAACCTAGTTCGTCCTTGCAGCCGGCGTACTGCTGGCGGAAGCGGTCGGCGCGCGCCTGCACTTTGTGCGCGACGGTGATCAGCCAGGGCTTGCGGTTATAGCTCTTGGCGCGATAGCCACCCCAGCCTTCGTGGTAATTCAGATACTGGCCATAGGCGTCCCACTTCGATACGCCGTTGAGTTTCTGGGTCTTGTCGATATACCAACCCATGAAATCCATGGCGTCGTCAAAGTCGTCGCGGCTGGCGAACCAGCGGTTGTTCTGGCTGACGTAGTCATCCCAGGTCTCGTCCTTGGCCTGCGCATAGCCGTAGGCGGAACTGACGCGGCCCCAGGGGATGAAGCCCAGCAGATAATCGCGCGGCGGCTTGGCGTCGTAACGGAAGCCGGATTCCTGGAACAGGATGGCGAAAGGCACCTGTACCGGCACGCCCCATTTTTTCTGCACGTCCAGCGCGGCTTCGTACCAATCGTCCTTTTCGCGGAAGATGGCGCAGATGTCGTCCGGATTGCGCGGCGGTGAAGTCGCGCAGCCGGACAGCAGGAGCGAAGAAGCAAAAGCGGCCGCCAACGCGGCGCGGCGGAGATTACGGTCAAGAAATACGCGATCGAGGAACACGCGATCAAGAAACAAGCGATCAGGAAACACGAACGAGCAGCTTCCCGAAGTTCGCGCCTTTCAGCATGCCCATGAAGGCCTCGGGCGCATGCTCCAGGCCATCGACGATATCCTCGCGATAGCGGATGCGGCCGCTTGCCACCGCTTCTCCGACTTCGCGCAGGAAGTCGGGAAAATGCTCGGAGAATTCGAAATTGATAAAGCCGCGCAGCGTCAGGCTGCGCGACAGCACCTCGCGCATGGTGGCGGCCAACAGGTTCGATCCATCGGCGGCGGCGCCGTCATACTGCGCGATCAGGCCGCAGACCGGCACCCGCGCATACTTGTTCAGCAGCGGCAGGACCGCCTGCCATACCGCACCGCCCACATTCTCGAAATAGACGTCCACGCCGTCGGGACAGGCGTCGGCCAGGCGCGCGGGGAAATCCGGATCGCGGTGATCTACCACCGCGTCGAAACCCAGTTCTTCCTTGACGTAGGCGCACTTGTCCTTGCCGCCCGCGATGCCCACCGCGCGCGCGCCCTGGATCTGCGCCAGTTGGCCGACGAGCGAGCCCACGGGGCCGCTGGCGGCCGCCACCACGACCGTCTCGCCGGCTTTGGGCAAACCGATGAAACGCAGGCCGCTGTAGGCGGTGAAGCCCGGCATGCCCAGCACGCCGAGCCCCGTGGTGATGGGAGCGAGCGACGGATCGAGCTTGCGCAGGCCGCGCGCGGCCACGTTGGCGTGACTGCGCCAGCCGGTACGCGCCAGCACGATGTCGCCCACCGCGTAATCCGGGTGGCGCGTGGCAACAACCTGGCCGACGGATTCGCCTTCCATGGGTTTGCCCAGGGCGACCGGCGGCGCATAGGATTTGCGCTCATCCATACGGCCACGCATATAGGGATCCAGGGACAGGTAGCGCACCTGGACCTGGATTTCGCCATCCGCCGGTTCCGCTAGCGGCGCGGTTTCCAGGCGGAAGTCGCTGGCGCGCACGGCGCCCTGCGGACGGGCGGCGAGCACGATCTGGGTGCATGACGAGACGGACATGGTGGACACCTCGCAAACGGGCGGCGCGCGGCAAGAGGCGGCGCCGGGTCGACATTGGCCGGAAAAGCGGGCCGGAACCCCGGTATTAAACACCGGACGGCGTCAGTTACGGGCCGCGCGTCTACGGCAGCTTCTGGGTCATCGTCTCGCAGAGCGTCGTGCTGGCGTTGCGGGGCGGCTGCGTCACTCTTATATAAGATATAAGACCCCTTGCTCCGGCGTCCGTGCCCTACTACAATCGCGGCCGATATTCCCCCAACCACGACCAGGGCAAACCCATGCTTGCTACCTACCGCCAACACGTCGCCGAACGCGCGGCTTTGGGCGTCCCCGCTCTCCCCCTGTCGGCCCAGCAGACCGCCGACCTGATCGAACTGCTGAAGGCGCCCCCCGCCGGCGAGGAAGCCTTCCTGCTGGAACTGATTACCCACCGTGTCCCCGCCGGCGTGGACGATGCCGCCAAGGTCAAGGCCTCTTATCTGGCCGCCGTGGCCCTGGGCAAGGAATCGTGTCCGCTGATCGATCGCGCCAAGGCGACGGAACTGCTCGGCACCATGCTGGGTGGTTACAACATCAGCGCGCTGATCGAATTGCTGGACGATGCCCAGGTCGGCGCGATTGCCGCCAATGGCCTGAAGACCACCCTGTTGATGTTCGATGCCTTCCATGACGTGAAGGAAAAGGCCGACAAGGGCAACGCCAATGCCAAGGCCGTGCTGCAGAGCTGGGCCGATGCCGAGTGGTTCACCGCGCGTCCGGAAGTGCCGAAGAGCCTGACCGTGACGGTCTTCAAGGTGACCGGCGAAACCAATACCGACGACCTGTCGCCTGCCCCCGATGCGTGGAGCCGCCCCGACATCCCGCTGCACGCGCAAGCCATGCTGAAGAACGCACGTCCCGGTATCGAACCGGACGAGCCGGGCAAGGTCGGCCCGATCAAGTTCCTGAAGCAGCTGACGGAAAAAGGCCATCTGGTCGCCTATGTGGGCGACGTGGTCGGCACCGGCTCGTCGCGCAAGTCGGCGACCAACTCCGTACTGTGGTTCACGGGCCAGGACATCCCCTACGTGCCGAACAAGCGCTTCGGCGGCGTCTGCCTGGGTACCAAGATCGCCCCGATCTTCTACAACACGATGGAAGATGC
This sequence comes from Bordetella sp., assembly GCA_035493915.1. Lineage (GTDB taxonomy): Bacteria > Pseudomonadota > Gammaproteobacteria > Burkholderiales > Burkholderiaceae_B > Bordetella_C. The sequence goes on along the minus strand of DATJHN010000135.1, from coordinate 1,527 downwards.
CGGCGCCCTGCCGATCGAAGTCGACGTGTCGCAGATGAATATGGGCGACGTGATCGAACTGCGTCCGTATGAAGGCAAGGTGCTGAAGGACGGCAAGGTCATCGCCGAATACGAAGTGAAGTCCGAAGTGCTGTTCGACGAAGTGCGCGCCGGCGGCCGCATTCCGCTGATCGTCGGCCGCGGCCTGACCACCAAGGCGCGCGAAGCGCTGGGCCTGCCGCCTTCGACGCAGTTCCGCCTGCCCGTCAACCCGGCCGATACCGGCAAGGGCTACACCCTGGCGCAGAAGATCGTCGGCCGCGCCTGCGGCCTGCCGGAAGGCAAGGGCGTGCGTCCCGGCAGCTACTGCGAACCGCGCATGTCCGCCGTCGGCAGCCAGGACACCACCGGCACCATGACGCGCGACGAACTGAAGGACCTGGCCTGCCTGGGCTTTTCGGCCGACCTGGTGATGCAGTCGTTCTGCCACACCGCCGCCTATCCCAAACCCGTGGACGTCAAAACGCACCACACGCTGCCGCAGTTCATGAGCACCCGCGGTGGGATTTCGCTGAAGCCGGGCGACGGCGTCATCCACTCGTGGCTGAACCGCATGCTGCTGCCCGACACCGTCGGCACGGGCGGCGATTCGCACACCCGCTTCCCCATCGGCATGTCCTTCCCCGCCGGTTCGGGCCTGGTGGCCTTCGCGGCCGCAACGGGCGTGATGCCGCTGGATATGCCGGAATCGGTGCTGGTGCGCTTCAAGGGCAAGATGCAGCCCGGCGTGACGCTGCGCGACCTGGTTAGCGCGATCCCGCTGTACGCGATCAAGCAAGGCCTGTTGACGGTTGAAAAGACGAACAAGAAGAACGTCTTCTCCGGCCGCATCCTGGAAATCGAAGGCTTGCCCGACCTGAAGTGCGAACAGGCTTTCGAACTGTCCGACGCGTCGGCCGAACGTTCCGCCGCGGCCTGCACGGTGCGCCTGAACAAAGAGCCGATCATCGAGTACATCAACAGCAACATCGTCATGCTGAAGTGGCTGATCGCCAACGGCTACGAAGATGAGCGCTCGATCCGCCGTCGCATCCAGGCCATGGAAGCGTGGCTGGCCAATCCCCAGCTGCTGGAACCCGATGCCGACGCCGAATACGCGGCGATCATCGAGATCGACCTGGCCGAGATCAAGGAACCGATCGTTGCCTGCCCCAACGATCCGGACGACGTGAAGACGCTGTCGGACGTGGCCGGTGCCAAGATCGACGAAGTGTTCATCGGCAGCTGCATGACCAATATCGGCCACTTCCGCGCGGCGTCCAAGCTGCTGGAAGGCAAGCGCGATATCCCGGTCAAGCTGTGGGTGGCTCCGCCCACCAAGATGGATGCCCGCCAACTGTCGGAAGAAGGCCATTACGGCACCTTCGGCGCCGCCGGCGCGCGCACCGAAATGCCGGGCTGCTCGCTGTGCATGGGTAACCAGGCACAGGTGCGCGAAGGCGCGACCGTCATGTCGACCAGTACCCGCAACTTCCCCAACCGTCTGGG
>DATJHN010000134.1:0-2673 GCA_035493915.1 Bordetella sp. | reverse complement strand
AGCAACAGCGTGCTGGTGCGCGCATCCGATCCTGCCCGCGCCCAGCTGGCGCGGCAACTGGTGGGCCGCCTGGACAACCCGCAAACCCATGCCGGCAATCTGCACGTGGTCTATCTGCGCAACGCGCAGGCCGTCAAGCTGTCCGGCGTGCTGCGCGGCGCGCTGACGGGGCAATCCGACAGCCGTGGCGGCAGTGGTACCGGCGGTAGCGCCAGTGGCGGCGGCATCGGCGGCGGCGGCCAGGGCGGGGCTTATGGCGGCAGCCCGTTCGGCAGCGGTTCATCGACCTCGAACACCTCGCAATCGACGTCATCGCAAAGCGGCATAGGCGGTAGTTCCGACAGCGCCAATGCGTCGCAACGCTTCGGCCAGGGCGCCAACAACGGCGACCGCGATGCGCAGGGCAGCGCCTTCTCCGCCAACGGCGCGACCGTGACCGCCGACCCGACCACCAACACCCTGATCATTTCCGCGCCCGAACCGCTGTACCGCAGTTTGCGCGAAGTCATCGACGAACTGGACCAGCGGCGCGCGCAGGTGCTGGTGGAAAGCCTGATCGTCGAAGTTTCCAGCGACGACGCCGCGCAGTTCGGCATCCAGTGGATGTTCGGCGGCAACGGCTTCAATGGCAGCGGCACCACGGCATTCGGCGGCACCAACCTGAACGGCAGCGGCCTGAACCTGTCATCGAGCACCGCCACTTCCATCGACGCGTTGGGCTCGGGCCTGAACCTGGGCGTGGTCAAGGGCACGGTCGATGCGCTGGGCCACCAGATCATCAACCTGGGCGTGCTGGCCCGCGCCATGCAAGGCATACAGGGCACCAACATCCTGTCCACGCCCAACCTGCTGACCCTGGACAACGAAGAAGCCAGCATCATCGTCGGCCAGACCGTGCCCTTCGTTACGGGTTCCTATGTCACCAACTCGGGCGACGGCTCCAGCAATCCGTTCCAGACCATCGAACGCGAGGATGTCGGCCTGACCCTGAAGATGCGCCCGCAGATTTCCGAGGGCGGCACGGTCAAGCTGGACCTGTACCAGGAAGTCAGCAGCATCGACGACACCGCCACCAGTACCGCCGGCATCATCACGAAAAAGCGCGCGCTGGATACCAGCGTGCTGGTCGACGATGGCCAGATCATCGTGTTGGGCGGCCTGCTGGAAGACTCGGGCACCGACGGCACGCAATCGGTGCCGATACTCGGCGACATCCCCGTCATCGGCTCGCTGTTCCGCTACACCAGCCGGCATCGCACCAAGACCAACCTGATGATCTTCCTGCGCCCGCACATCGTGCGCACCAACCAGGACAGCCAGCGCCTGACGCTGGATCGCTACGACTACATGCGCCGCGTGCAGGACAACGCGCAGACACCGCATAGCTGGCCGCTGCCCGATGTCGATTCGCCGCAACTGCCGGCGCTGGGCGCCGATGGCCAGCCGCTATCCTCGCGTCCGCTGGACCTGCGTCCCAGCAACGCCGACCAGACCCTGATGCAGAATCCACCGCCGACGACCACCGATACGCACGTCTATCCGGCCGCGCCCCGCGTACCCCAACCGGCGACGTCGCTGGAAGGCCTGCCCGCCGTGGCCAGCCAGGCCGGCAACGGCGACAACAGCGGGCAGGCCCTGGTGCTGCAGATCGCTCGCGCCGACTCCCCCGCGCAAGCGCAGCAGATCGTGCAGCGCGTGGATGGCACGGGGTTGCGGGCCTACACGCAAGTCGCACCGGGCGGCGCCGGCGTGCTGGTGCGCACACGCGTATCGCGCGATCCGGCAACGGCCGGCGCCGCGGCCGAGATGCTGACCAAGATGGGCTACAAGCCGGAGACGGTGCGGTAATGACTTGCGCCAGCCGCCGGAGATCGTACGGTGAACGCGCTGCCTTGCCGCCCCGGCATGGCGCGATGAACGCCCTATCCAGCCATCCGGAGATCATGCGATGAACACCCTGCCATATGCCTGGGCACGTGCGCAGCGTGCCTTGCTGACCATCCGCCCGGAGGGCGCCCAGCTGACGTTCAGTCCGCGCACGCCGCAATGGGCGCGCGCCGAGGCGCGGCGCCACCAACCGCTGGCGCAGGAACGCGAAATCGCCGACGACGAACTGGAAACCCTGCTCGCCGCGGCCTACGCCCAGGCCGGCGACGCCGCCACCGTCATGGGCGCCGCGGAAAACGAGATCGACCTGGATCGCCTGATGCAGGACATTCCGGAAATCGAGGACCTGCTGGATACCCAGGACGACGCGCCCGTCATCCGCATGATCAACGCCCTGTTCACCCAGGCCGCGCGCGATGGCGCCAGCGATATCCACATCGAAGCCTTCGAAACCCATTCGATGGTGCGCTACCGCGTCGACGGCACGCTGCGCGATGTGGTCAGTCCCAGGCGCGCGCTGCATCACGCCCTGATTTCGCGTATCAAGATCATGGCCAACCTGGACATCGCGGAAAAGCGCCTGCCCCAGGACGGTCGTATCGCCCTGCGGGTAGGTGGGCGGCCCATCGACGTGCGCGTCTCCACGCTACCCACCGGCCACGGCGAACGCGCCGTGCTGCGCCTGCTGGACAAGGAAGCCGGACGGCTGCGCCTGGAAAGCCTGGGCATGGCGCCCGGCGTGCTCGCGCGGCTGGACCGCCTGATCCACCAGCCGCACGGCATCGT
>DATJHN010000133.1:0-10397 GCA_035493915.1 Bordetella sp. | reverse complement strand
TTTATTGCTCATTGGCCAGGCTCCATTGTGTTGTTTTGGGGTGTTGTTTTGATAGTGGCGGACGCCGAAATAGCTACTCTACAGGGTTTTCCCGGGCGGTGCCACTGAATGATGTGACGCAACATGACACCAAAAGTTCACCCCAAAATCGTGCGCAATGCATGCACCAAAGCATCGCATTCCTGGGCGGTTCCGATCGAAATCCGCAAGTACTGAACGATGCGAGGGTGACTGAAATGGCGCACGATAATGCCCGTTTCCCGCAGCGCAGCAGCGAGCTCTGCCGCGTCACGCGCCGGGTGGCGGGCCATCACGAAATTGGCCGCGGACGGCAGCACGTCGAAGCCCAGCGACCGCAACGATGCGCCCAGCGCTTCACGCGTATGGATGACAGCCGAACGGGTGAAGTCGAAGTACTCCGTGTCTTCGATCGCGGCGGTCGCGCCGATTTCGGCCAGACGATCGACCGGGTAGGAATTGAAGCTGTTCTTCACGCGCTCCAGCCCTTCGATCAGCACCGGGCTGCCGATGGCGAAGCCAAGACGCAGGCCCGCCAGCGAGCGCGACTTTGACAGGGTCTGCACCACCAGCACGTTTTCGTAGCGGTTGACCAGCGGTATCGCCGATTCCGCGCCGAAATCCACATAGGCCTCGTCGATAACGACGACCGCATCGGGATTGCCGGCAACGATGCGCTCGATGTCGGCCAGCGGCAGCGCACGGCCGGTGGGAGCGTTGGGATTGGGGAAAAGAATCGGACCCCGCGGCTGGCCATCGGCGGGCAGATAGTCCTGGGCGTCGATACGGAAGTCGTCGGTGAGCGGGATGGTCTGGTATTGCACGCCATACAGACCGCAATAGACCGGATAGAAGCTGTAGGTAATGTCCGGGAAACGCAATGGCTCGGCGTGATTGAGCAGCGCCTGGAACGCAATGGCCAGCACTTCGTCGGAACCGTTGCCGACGAAAATCTGCGGCAATGCCACGCCGTAGTGCGCGGCAATGGCCTGGCGCAGGCGCTCGGAACCCGGATCGGGGTAAAGCCGCAGCCGGTCGTCGCAGTCCGCGCGCAAGGCAGCGAGCACCTTGGGCGACGGCCCGAAGGGGTTCTCGTTGGTATTGAGCTTGATCAGGTTCACCAGCTTGGGCTGCTCGCCGGGGACATAGGGGCTGAGCCCGGCGACGATGGGACTCCAGTAACGGCTCATGGCTAGTCCTTGGCTGCTGTGTGTGGCTGGCTGCTATTTGTCTTGCGCGTAGGGATTGCGCGAAGACTTGAATTCTATGCGCAGCGGCGTGCCACCCAGGTCGAAGGCCTTGCGGAAACGCGTTTCCAGGTAGCGCCGGTAGGAGTCGGAAATATCGTCCAGCGCATTGCCATGGATGATGACCAATGGCGGATTCTGTCCGCCCTGGTGCGCATAGCGCATCTTGGGACGGAATATGCCCTTGCGTGGCGGCGGTTGCTGTTCGACGGCTGCCTGCAATTCGCGCGTGAGCTTGGGGGTGGACAACTTGGCGAAGGCCGCGGCATGCGCGCCGATCACCGACTTCAGCAAATTTTTCACGCCCGCCCCTTTCAGGGCCGAGATGGTGTGCAGGCGCGCGAAGGACAGAAAGCGCAGCTTGCGTTCGAATTCGCGCTGGATGCGCTCGCGCTGTTCGACATCCAGGCCATCCCATTTATTGATGGCCACCACCACGGCGCGCCCGGTTTCCAGCACGAAACCGGCGATATGCGCGTCCTGGTCGGAGATCTCGGTCTGCGCGTCCAGCATGAGCAGCACGACGTTGCTGGCCTCAATGGCTTGCAGCGTCTTGATCACCGAAAACTTTTCGACGGCTTCGAATACCTTGCCGCGCTTGCGCAGGCCGGCCGTATCGATCAGCGTGTAGCGCTTGCCGTCGCGGTCGAAGTCGATTTCGATGGCATCGCGGGTGGTGCCGGGCATGTCGAAAGCGATAACGCGCTCTTCGCCCAGCAGGGTATTGATAAGGGTGGACTTGCCGACGTTGGGGCGTCCCACGATGGCCAGCTTGATACGGTGGTCCGGCGGCGGTTCGCTGAATTTTCCTTCAGGCAGGGAGTCATCGTCGCCTTCGGCGATGTCCAGCTCGTCGTCCTCGGACGGTTCGGGTTGCGGTTCGACCAGGCCTTCAAGCGCGCGCTCGATAAGGTCGACAATGCCATCGCCATGCGCCGCGGAAATGGGCCACGGCTGGCCCAGGCCCAGTTCATGGAAATCGGTGGAGGCGGCCATGCCCATGCCTTCGGCCTTGTTGACCGCCAACAGGACACGGCGCTGGCCCGAGCGGCGCAGCAGTTCGGCGATTTCGTGGTCGTGCCCATTGACGCCGGCACGGCCGTCGACGAGGAAGACTACGACATCGGATTCCGCGATGGCCTGGCGCGTCTGGCGCGCCATTTCCCGCAGGATGCCGTCTTTGGCTACCGGTTCAAAGCCGCCGGTGTCGATGACGATGAAGGGATAGTCCCCCACCCTGCCCTCGCCGTAATGGCGATCGCGCGTCAGCCCCGAATAATCGGCGACCAGCGCGGCGCGCGAACGCGTCAGGCGATTGAAAAGGGTGGACTTCCCGACATTGGGACGACCAACTAGAGCGACGACAGGCTTGAATGGCACGGAATAAAAAGCGGGTTAGGTTCAGTTGGTGCCGATCAGGACCAGATTACCGTTTCCGGTCTGGACCAGCACGCCTTGGGACGTGGTTTGCAACGGCGACAGCACGGCATCTCCACCCACCGACAGGCGCGCGAGCAGGTGGCCATCGGAACGCGACAGGAAATGCACATAACCATCATAATCGCCCATGGCGATTGCCGGGCCAATGGCCACCGGCGCGGTCAGGTGGCGGTTGCGCAGGTCGCTCTGCTTCCAGAGTTCGGTACCGTCGCGCAGGCTGTAGGCGTAGACGATGCTGTGCGAGTCGGGCGCATAGACCGCGGAATCGTCCGCTCCCAGGCCGATGGCGCCGGAGAAGTCCTTGGCCCAGATCGGACGTCCACCTTGCGACACGTCAAAGCAGACGATGCGGCCCTGGTAGGCAACGGCACACATCAAGGGGCCGATCAGGCGCGGCGCGCCCACCACGTCGTTCAGTCGTTCCAGATCGCTGCCGCCCTTGGGAGTGGCCACCGTGCCTTCCCATTGCACACTGCCGCTGTCGGCGCTGATGGCCATCATCTTGCCGCCGGGCAGGCCTGCAATGACCAGGCCTTGCGCCATGATCATCTGGGTACTGGTGCGCAGGGCCAGCGCGGGGCCGGGCCGCTGCACGCTCCACACACGGTCGCCGTTGCGGGCATCGAAAGCGGTGATACGGTAATCGCCGCTGCGCACAACGACGATGCCGCTGTCGACCAGCGGCGGTTCGTCTACTTCGCTGGTGGCGCGGACCTTCCATTTCTGTTTGCCGGTGTCGTCGAAAGCGATGACGTCGCCCGTGTTGCTCGCCACAACCGTGGTCGTGCCGTCGCTGCCGGCTCCGGCGGTCAGGTCGGCCTTGGCGTCGGTGCGCCATATGGAGCGGCCGCTGAGCAGATCGTATTTGCCCACCGTGCCATTGGGGGTCGCGGCGTAAACCGCTTCGCCGACCACGGAGGGATAGAAACCGAGACCGCCGCCGCTGCCGGCCGAAACGGACCAGACCTGGCGCACGGACATGCCAGGCTTGTATTCGGTCAAGGGCGCCGGATCATAGCGGGTGTCGTCCTTGGAGAACAGCGAGCATGCACTGACGCTGAGCAAGGCCACGACGCATGCGGCCAGGATGATGGGACGGCGGAAAACAAACGTAGGCATCTGGATCAGGCTCCGCTCAGGGCGTCGAGTTTCAACCGCACGACAGGGGTCAGGGCATTCGTTGTCCCGAGACCGTCGATGGCGCTTTGCCAGGCGGCGCGTGCTTCCTGGACCTTGCCTTGGGCGGCCAGGATATCGCCGCGGCGGTCGGCGTAAAGCGCGGCGAACGCCGGAGGCGGATCCTGCAACTGCGCCAGGGCGGCGTCGTATTGCTTTTGATCGAGCAGCAAGCCCGCCAGACGCAGCTTGGCCACGGGCTGCAGTGCGATCTGCTTGCGCTGGGCGGCCAGCCATTCGAGCTGTTCGCGCGCGCCCTGCAGGTCGTTCTGCGCCTGCAAGGCCTGTGCGGCAACCAGCACACCGCGGCCGGCATAGCCGGTATTTGGATAGTCTTCGCGCAGGGTACCGGCGGCCGCCTTGATGCGCGCGCTGGCGTCGGCCCCGCCTGTACGGGCGGCATCCTGGAGCGCTTCGAAATAGCCCATGGCCTGGCGGCTGGCGTGCGCCTGATAGGTCCGCCATCCCATCCAGCCGCCATAGGAAACGGCGGCCACCGCGACGACGATCGAGACCAGCAGGCCGTAACGGGCCCACCAGGCTTTCAAGGCGTCTAGTTTTTCCTGTTCTTCTAGGTCGTATGCCATGCTTAGATATCCTGCCGCATCAACATTTTCAAAATTGGGCCGGTGACCGGGCCGTTATCCGCGCAGCGCCTGCGCCAGTTCCGCGAGCGGCACCTGGCGTTGCTCGGCGTCGCCGCGCAGCGGTTTGATGCCGGCCGTGCCGGCCGCGACTTCGTCGGCGCCAAGGATAACCGCAACCCGGGCGCCGCTGGCGTCCGCGCGCTTGAACTGCGATTTGAAGCTGGCCGCGCCGGCATGGACGATAACGGAAAGTCCGGCGTCGCGCAGTTGTTCGGCCACCTTGGCGGCCAGGCGCTGCGCATCCTCGCCCTGATGCACGAGATAGACATCGCATTCCGGCACGGGTTCAGCCGGAACGGTCTGTTCCCACAGATCGAGCAGGCGCTCCATGCCGATGGCAAAACCGACGGCCGGCGCGGGCTTGCCGCCCAGGAGCTCGATCAGGCCGTCATAGCGGCCTCCACCGCACACGGTGCCTTGCGAGCCGAGGCGGTCGGTGACCCACTCGAAAACGGTCAGGTTGTAGTAGTCCAGTCCGCGCACCAGCCGGGGATTCAGGCGATATGGGATGCCGGCGTCGTCGAGCAGCCGCCGCACGCCGTCGAAGTGCGCGCGCGATTCCTCGCCCAGGAAATCGAAGAGGCGCGGCGCGCTGTCGGCCATGGCCTGCATGGCGGGATTCTTGGTGTCGAGTACACGCAGCGGATTGCTGTACAAGCGGCGCTGGCCGTCTTCATCGAGCACGTCGCGATGCTTTTCCAGGTGCTCGATGAGCGCCGCGCGATGGGCGGCGCGCTCGGCCGGCTGGCCCAGCGAATTGAGTTCCAGCCGCACGTCGGTCAGGCCCAGCAGCTTCCAGAGGCGGGCAAGCATGACGATGAGTTCGGCATCGACGTCCGGACCGGCGAAGCCCAGGGCCTCGACGTCGATCTGGTGGAACTGGCGGTAACGGCCGCGCTGGGGGCGCTCATGACGGAAGACCGGGCCCAGCGAATACACGCGGTGCGGACGGTCATACAGCAGATTGTGTTCGATGGAGGCGCGCACGATGCCGGCGGTCATCTCCGGACGCATGGTCAGCGAATCGCCGTTCAGCGCGTCGGTGAAGGTGTACATCTCTTTTTCGACGATGTCGGTAACTTCGCCGATGCCGCGCGCGAACAGGCGCGTGTGCTCAAGGACGGGCGTGCGCACATTGCGGTAGCCATAGGCGCGCAGCCAGTTCCGGACGATTTCCTCGAACTGTTCCCAGCGGGCGCCGGCGCCGGGCAGGACATCGTTCATGCCGCGGATGGCGGCGACTTTCTGGAAAGCTTGCGTCATGTCGTGATGCGCGCGCCGTGGCACCAGCCGCGGCGGGAGCGCCATACCTTTACTTTTATTGTGAGACCTGCGAGCCGTAGCGGCGCGCCACGTAGTTTTCGACGATAGCCTGGAATTCTTCCGCTATATGGTCGCCCTTCAGCGTGACGGTGCGTTCGCCATCGATGAATACCGGCGCCGCGGGTACTTCGCCCGTGCCCGGCAGGCTGATGCCGATATCGGCATGGCGGCTTTCGCCCGGCCCGTTGACCACGCAGCCCATGACCGCGACGTTCATGCTTTCCACGCCCGGAAAGCGAGTACGCCAAAGCGGCATTTGCCGGCGCAGATACGACTGGATGCTGTCGGCCAGTTCCTGGAATACCGTGCTGCTGGTGCGGCCGCATCCGGGGCAGGCCACCACCATGGGTGTGAAAGCCCGCAATCCCATGCTTTGCAGGATTTCCTGCGCCACGACCACTTCGCGGGTGCGGTCGCCGCCGGGTTCGGGTGTCAGCGAAATGCGTATGGTGTCGCCGATGCCCTCCTGCAGCAGGACGGCCAGCGCCGCGGTCGACGCCACGATACCCTTGCTGCCCATGCCGGCTTCCGTCAGGCCCAGGTGCAGCGGATAGTCGCAGCGGGCCGACAGGTCGCGGTATACCGTGATCAGGTCCTGCACGTGGCTGACCTTGCAGGACAGGATGATTTTGTCGCCGGCCAGACCGAGCTCTTCGGCGCGGCGGGCATTGCTGACGGCGGAAACGACCAGCGCGTCGCGCATTACCGCCTGGGCTTCCCAGGGGACGGCGCGGCTGTTGTTTTCGTCCATCTTGCGCGCCATGAGCTCGTGATCCAGGCTGCCCCAATTGACGCCGATGCGCACCGGCTTGTCATGGCGGCAGGCGACTTCGATCATCTGCGCGAAATTGTCGTCACGCTTTTTGCCGCCGCCCATGTTGCCGGGGTTGATGCGGTACTTGGACAGCGCCTGGGCGCATTCGGGAAATTGCGTCAGCAATTTGTGCCCGTTGTAATGGAAGTCGCCGACCAGCGGTACGTCGACACCCATGCGATCGAGCTGTTCGCGGATGGCGGCGACTTCGCGCGCGGCTTCCGGCGTATTGACGGTGATGCGCACCAGTTCGGAACCGGCCTGCGCCAATTCGCGCACCTGGATCGCCGTGGCGATGGCGTCGGCGGTGTCGGTATTGGTCATGGACTGCACGACCACCGGCGTATCGCCGCCGATCGTGACGGCGCGGCCGCCCCATTGGACCCGCACCGCACGCGTGGCGTGACGGGAGGCCGGGCCCACGGACGGGGGCGCTTGATCCTGGCAGGGCAGTGACGATTCTTGCATGGCGGAATTTCGAAACGCGATGGTTGAGCTTAAGGGTCGGTAACGATCGATGCGCGGCCGTCCGCCTTCAATGACCCGAGCGGGAGAGCCAGCCCGGCAACCAATGGGCCGGCAGCCAGCCCTGCCAGATACCGTACGCCACGGCCGCCGCGATGACCAGCAGGATAACGATCAGCCAACCCCAGGAAGAAGAGCTGCGTTCTTCTTCGGCGGGCAGGGCGCCGCGCGGCGACTGCAGGCCGCCCTGATGGCTGGCCAGGCGTGCCGGCGCGTTGCCGCGCATTTGGGGTTCGAGCGAAGCGATGATGGTGTCGGGATCGGCACCCAGCAGGCGCGCATAGCTACGGATCAGCCCGCGCAGGGAAATACCCTTGGGAAGATCGGCCCAGCGTTCTTCTTCCAGGGCGGCGATCTGGCGCGGTGCGAACTTGATGCGGCCGGCGACTTCTTCGAGCGACCAGCCCTTGCTTATACGCAGCGCCCGCAGCGCGCCGCCCACCCCTTTTTCCCCTGAAGAATCCTGGCTGGGCTGGGCGGAAACGGGCGTGGCGTTGTCGGTCATTGAACTACTCTCCTGTCGCTGCGCGACTCCTCCCCGAAGGAGGTACTGGTCTGCACCTGCTTGATGGGAATGGCCTGCCGCTGGGCAGCGATGCGCTCGGTGATGCGCGTGCGGTCGCGCACTTCGCCGGCCAATTGGCCACAGGCGGCATCGATGTCGTCGCCACGCGTTTTGCGCACGGTTGTCACGACACCCGCGTCCATCAGGCGTTGCGCAAAGAGGCGGACGCGCGCGGAGGGCGAACGCTTCAGGCCGGATTGCGGGAATGGATTGAACGGGATGAGGTTGATCTTGCAACGCACCTGGGCGGCGATGCGGATCAATTCCCGGGCATGCTCGTCGCTATCGTTGACACCGTCGAGCATGACGTATTCGAACGTGATGAAATCGCGCGGCGCATGTTCCAGGTAGCGGTTGCATGCGGCGAGCAATTCCGCCAGCGGATATTTGCGGTTCAGCGGCACGAGTTCATCGCGCAGCGCATCGTTGGGCGCATGCAGCGAAACGGCCAGCGCAACCGGGCAATCGCGGGACAGGCGGTCCATCATGGGCACCACGCCGGAAGTGGACACGGTTACCCGCCGGCGCGACAGGCCATAGGCGTTGTCGTCCAGCATGAGACGCAGGGAAGTCAGCACCTGGTCGTAATTGAGCAGGGGTTCGCCCATGCCCATCATCACTACGTTGCTGACCACTCGGCTATCCGGCTGTGCCGCGGCGCCCGCCTTGTCGGAAGGCAGACGGGCACTGGCCAGATCGCTTTCCAGTACTTTGCGCGCCCACCACAGCTGGCCGATGATTTCGCTGGCGTGGAGATTGCGGTTGAAGCCCTGGTGGCCGGTGGAACAGAAACGGCAGGCCACGGTGCAGCCCGCCTGGCTGGAAATGCAGAGAGTGCCGCGATCGTCCTCGGGAATGAAGACGGTTTCGATGGCATTGCCCTGCCCCACGTCGAACAACCATTTGCGGGTGCCGTCGGTGGATTTTTGCTGGGTGACGACCGGCAGGGCCTGGATCGTGCACTCGCGCGCCAGCTGCGCGCGGAAATCGCGTGCCAGGTCGGTCATGGCGTCGAACGTGTCGGCGCCGCGCTGGTGCACCCAGCGCTGCAGCTGACGGGCACGGAAAGGCTTGCCGCCCCACTGCTGCACCAGGGCAGTCAGCTCGGCGCCATCCAGGCCCAGCAGATTGACACGTTCGATATCGTTCATGACTTCGGCAAAAACCGCGATCAGCGGCTGTGAATGTTGATTTCCGGGAAGAAGAAAGCGATTTCGACGGCGGCGGTTTCCGGAGCATCCGAACCGTGCACGGCGTTGGCGTCGATGCTTTCGGCGAAGTCGGCGCGGATCGTGCCGGGTTCGGCCTTTTTGGGATCGGTGGCGCCCATCAGGTCGCGGTTCTTGGCGATGGCGCCTTCACCTTCCAGCACCTGCACGAACACGGGGCCGGAAATCATGAAGTCGACGAGGTCCTTGAAAAAGGGACGCGCCTTGTGGACAGCGTAGAAGCGTTCGGCATCGGCACGCGACAATTGCTGCATGCGCGCGGCGATGACCTTCAGGCCGGCCTGCTCGAAACGGGCCACGATCTGGCCGATAACATTCTTTGCCACGGCGTCGGGCTTGATGATCGAGAGGGTGCGTTCTGAGGACGATGCGGTGGACATGAAAACTCCAATAAAAACAGGGACTTCTACGTGGTTTACAGTAACCGGACATTCTAGCACGCCGCGATTGGCGTCTACATCTTAAAATTGTCGGTTTGCCCCGTCGAAAACAGACCGGGGCCGTTAGTCAGCCGGAATCGCGCAATGAACAAAGCCGCACCTCAAAACGAGCCGCAGGAACTGTCGAAAAGCTTCGAGCCCGCCGAAATCGAAGCGCGCTGGTATGCCCAATGGGACCAGCGCGGATACTTCGACGCGGGCAGGCACGTAGGCAGCGATGCATCCGCCGGCAGCTACGCCATCCAGTTTCCCCCGCCCAACGTGACAGGAACGTTGCACATGGGGCACGCATTCAACCAGACCATCATGGATGGGCTGACGCGCTACCACCGCATGCTTGGAGCCGACACGGTGCTGATTCCGGGGACGGATCACGCGGGTATCGCCACCCAGATCGTCGTCCAGCGCCAGCTGGATGCCCAGCACATTTCGCGCCACGACCTTGGGCGTGAAAAGTTCGTGGAAAAAATCTGGGAATGGAAGCAGCAATCAGGCAGCACGATCACCAGCCAGGTGCGTCGGCTGGGCGCCTCGGCCGATTGGAGCCGCGAATACTTCACCATGGACGAGCGCATGTCGCGCGGCGTGGTCGAGACCTTCGTCCGCCTGTACCGCGAAGGCCTGATCTACCGCGGCAAGCGACTGGTGAACTGGGATCCCAAGCTGCTGACGGCGGTGTCCGACCTGGAAGTGCAGTCGGAGGAAACCGAAGGCTTCATGTGGCGCATCGAATATCCGTTCGTGGATGGCCCGCAGACCATCGTCGACCGTGAAGGCAACACGGTGACGCTGCGCGGGCTGACCATCGCCACTACGCGTCCCGAAACCATGTTGGCCGACGGCGCGCTTTGCGTGCACCCCGGCGACGATCGCTACAAGCACCTGGTCGGCAAGCTGGTGGAACTGCCGCTGTGCGACCGCAACATTCCCATCATCGCGGACGATTTCGTCGACCCGGATTTCGGTACGGGCG
>DATJHN010000132.1:0-17048 GCA_035493915.1 Bordetella sp. | reverse complement strand
AATGCGCGCGACACCGGCGACCACGTTCAGCACGGTGCCGACCGGTGGCGTCAGCAGCCCAACGCAGCCCACCATGACGAACATCACGCCGAAATACACGGGATCGATGCCGGCCTTGGTGATGACCGGCATCAGCACCGGTGCCAGGATGAGAATGGTCGGCGTCAGGTCCATCGCCGTGCCGACCACCGTCAGCACAACCAGCAGCGCGAACATCAGCCACTTGGGATGGGCCAGGAAGGGCTCCAGCAAGCTCACCAGATCCTGCGGCATGTCAGCCAGCGTGATCATGTATGAAGACACCATCGCCGCCGCGACCAGGAACATGACGATGGCGGTGGTATTTGCGGCGCGGATGAAGATCGGTCCCAGGTCCCTGAAGCCGATTTCGCGATAGACGAACAGGCTGATCAGCAGCGCGTAGACGGCGGCCACCACGGCCGCTTCGGTAGGCGTGAAGATGCCGCCGCGCAGTCCACCGATGATGATCACCGGCAGGAACAGCGCCCACACCGATTCGCGCAGCGCCCGCATGCGCGCCCGCCAGGGCTGGCGTGGCGTCGGGGCGACATGGCGGGCGCCGCGCCGCGCGGTCCAGGACCATACCGCCACCAGTGTCAGCGCCATCAGCAGTCCCGGCGCGATGCCGGCGAAGAACAGCTTGGTGATCGACACATTGGTCGCCACGCCGTAGATGATGAAGGAGATCGACGGCGGAATGATGGGCGCGATGATGCCGCCCGCGGCAATCAGGCCCGCCGAGTCGCCGGCTTCGTAGCCCTTTTCGCGCAGCATTGGTATCAGCAGCGAACCGAGCGCGGCGGCGTCGGCGACCGCCGACCCCGACAGCGCCGCCAACAGCACGCTGGCGAAGATCGCCACATAGCCCAGCCCGCCGCGGATATGCCCGACGAACATGGAAGCCAGGCTGACGATGCGCCGCGAAATGCCGCCCTCATTCATCAGCTCGCCGGCCAGCATGAACAGCGGCACGGCCATCAGCGTAAAGCTGTTGGCGCCGCCCAGCATGTTCTGCGCCAGGATCTGCGGATCGACGAAGTCCAGCTGGAACATCATCGGCACGGCGCTGATCATCAGCGCGAAGGCGATGGGCATTCCCAGCGCCAGCAGCCCCAGCAGCACGATCAGGAAAACGGAGAGAATCATGGCGCGCTCAGCTGAGGGGATCGATGGCGCTGGCGTCCAGCGGCGGCTCGGCGCCACCCAGCGTCAATATGATGTCGGCCAGCGTCAGCAGGGCCATGACGACCGCTGCGTACAAACAGGCGATGTTGAATATGCCGGCCGGCAGCCCGGTCACGGGCAGCAGCGTCGCCATGCCGATCAGGGTCTGGTCCCAACTGCCCTTGATCAGCATGCACAGCACGGCCAGGATCAGTACCTGGCAGAACAAGTGCGTGACGCGGCGCGCGCGTGGACCGAAGCGCTCCACCAGCATCGTCACACCCATGTGGGTATGGGTGCGCACAGCCAGCACGGAGCCGATAAAGATCAGCCACACGAAAGCCAGCCGCGACAGCTCGTCGGAAACGTTGATGCCTGAATTGAACAAATAGCGCAGCGCGACGTTGCCGAACAGCAATATGACCATGACGGCCAGGCAAGCCACCATCAGCCAGCGCTGGATGGCGAACACAAGATCGAGCGCGCGGTCGAGGGGCGTCGGCCCGGACCCCGGCGGGGGGAAAGTGTGCATCGTTGTCTCCTGATGTTTTTCGTATTGCGATCGATGCGGGCTGCATGTTAGCGCTACCATAGGACATTTGCCAACCCCTGCCCGGGTTTGTCCCAAGGACGCGTTTGGGTCAGACTACGCACTTTTATTCCTGCCCAGCCATGACGGTTCGCAAGTCACGCAGCTCGCGCCGCAACGGCGTCACCATGGCCGACGTCGCCCGCGCGGCCGGCGTCAGCGCCATCACGGTGTCGCGCACCCTGCGCACACCGGATAAGGTGCAGCCGGCGTTGCGGGCGCGCATCCAGGACACCTGCGACCGTCTGGGCTATGTGCCCAATCACGCCGCCAGCGCGCTGGCCTCGGCGCGATCGCGCACCATCGTGGTTCTGATACCGTCGCTTAGCAATGTGGTCTTCGTCGACATCCTGGCGGGCGTCAAGGAAGTCCTGGACGCCCACGCGCATCACATGCATATCGGACTGACCGGTTATTCCGCCGAGGCGGAAGAAACCTTGCTGCGCACCTATCTGCAGCATTCGCCCGACGGCCTGATCCTGACCGGCGTCGATCATCGGCCGGGTGTCTGGAAACTGCTGAACGCGCTGAAGATCCCCACCGTGCACACCATCGAAACGCTGGCCGGCGACGACGGACTGAGCGTGGGGTTCTCGCAGTTCGATTCAGGCTACGCGGCGGGGCGCCATCTGGTGGACCGCGGCTATCGCAATATCGGGATCATCGGCGCGCAACTGGATCCGCGCTCGCTGCGCCGCTGCGAAGGCTGCCGGCAGGCCTTGCGCGATGCCGGCATGTATGACCCCGCGCTGGAAATCATGACACCCAGCAAGTCTTCGCTCAGCCTGGGCGCGGCATTGCTGGAAGCGATGCTGCGCGACCATCCGGAATGCGACGGGCTGTTCTTCTGCAATGACGATCTGGCGCAGGGCGCCGTGTTCCAGTGCGGACGTCTGGGCATCGATGTGCCGGCGCGCATGGGGCTGATGGGGTTTCACGACTTCAGCGGCACGGCCTGGACCAGTCCCCCGCTGTCCACCATCGCCACGCCACGCTATGAAATCGGGCGGTCGGCGGCCACGATGCTGATGAATGTGCTGGAAGGGCACCCCAATCCCAAGCGTCACCTGGACCTGGGATTCCGGCTGGTGCAACGGGAAACGACCTGACGGCTAGGACGCGGCCGGCGGCGGCGCGGCCGAGAATTGCTTCCATACCTCGATGGCGCGCAAGCGCTGCCGCGCCACTTTTTCTATGCGTTCACGCAGGTCGGCATCGTGCGCCAGCAGCGCACGGAAATCGCGCGCCGACATCATTAACAGTTTGCTGTATCCCAGCGAAGTCACGTCCGGCGTGATCGTCTGCTCTCCCAGCAGCGCCAGTTCGCCGAAGAATTCGCCGCTGCCCAATTCCACCGTCGTGTTGTCCGGCAGATGCACCGTCACCGCGCCGGACGCGACAAAGCACATTTCCTCGCCCTGGCGGTCCTTCAGCACGGACTGGTCGGGCAGCGCCAGGCGTGGCTTGAGCAGCCGGGAAATCGCGCTGAGCGAATCGGCGCTAAGGTTTTCGAACAAGGGAACACGCTTGATCAGTTCGGCCGCGCCCAGTTCGATATCCAGCGGCGGATGCTTGTCGATATGCGCCCAGCGCTGCTCCAGCTGGCTGGTCAGGTCCGCATAGACTTCCCCGCTGATCAGGAATTGATCGAGCATATCCCGGTAGCGCATGCGCTCCAGCTGCCGGGCAACCCGGCCGAGATAGCTTTCCTGCAGCCACAGGGCGTAGCTGGGATATTGCAGGTTCAGCGCCTGCAGCGCGTTTTCAATGGCATCCAGCCGGCGCTGGTGCGCCGCCACGATACGCTGCGTGGCCTCCTCGCCCAGCATGACCTTGAGCTGCTGCCCGGCGAACAGGATCACGCGCTGCGCGACGGAACGCTTGCACATCAAGGCAGCGAAACGCAGCGCCAATTCATTCGCCAGCCAGCGCTGGAACCCGAACAGGTAATGCAGGCGCAGTGCCAGGCGGAACGAGCGCGAATACCGTACATCGGCGGCGATGGCATTCTCGTAGCCGTTCACGCCACCCGTGCGGACGGCGTCTTCCAGGCGTTCGGCGCGCGCCAGCAGCGATTCCGCCATGCGCCAATCGACGATCTGCGCCTTCAGGATGTCGAAGAACATTTCTTCTTCGCGCCGCGCCAGCGTGGCCAGGCCGATATCCACGCGTTCGGCCACGCTCATATGGCGCACTTCGGCATCGCGCAGCTGGGCCAGGGTGCGGTCGAAGACGGCGTGGATGCGTTCGCGCACTTCCGGGCCGATGTGCTCGACGGCGGCCACCTCGTCGGTTTTCTCCTGCAGGTCGCCCAATGCCACGGCCAGCGCCTGGTCGCGCAGCGTGGCCTCGTGCCGCGATAGTTCGTTCAGCCGCAACATGCGGATCAGCGGCCGCAGGCTGATGCCGTTGATGAACAGCGTCATCAGCACGAAGCCGGTGGTGGCCACGGCCACGAATTCGCGTGCGTCGTACGGCACGTCATTGCGCTCCGTGACCGCCAGCGCCAGCGCCAGCGATACCGCGCCGCGCAGGCCGCCCCACAGCATGACGGTTTTGTATGCGCGATTCACCCGCGTGCCCAGCCGCGTCAGGCCCAGCAGCGGCAACAGTCCGAACACCGCGACCGCGCGCGAGGCCAGCGCCGCCACGAAGAGCACCAGGATCAAGGCGACGTCGCCCAGCGTGGCGTCCGCCATCAAGCGCGGGATCAGCATGGCCGCGAACAGGAAGATCAGCGAATTGGCCCAGAAGCCGAACTGTTCCCACGCGCTGGTCAGATGCTCGAAGGTGGTGGGCGCCATGCGGGTGCGCCCTGTCGAGCCTACCACCAGCCCGGCGATCACCGTCGCCACCACACCGGACACGTGCAGGTAGTGGTCGCACACGAAGAAGGTCAGGTAGGCCAGCGTCAGCGTCAGCGTGATCTCGGCGGTGGGGAAACCGCGCAGCGCCGCGAACAGGCTGCAGGCCAGGCGCCCCATGGCGTAGCCCGCCAGGCCGCCGCCCAGGAAGCTGATGATGAAGTCCACCACGATGTGGCCGGCCGACATTTCGCCATGGCCTGCCAGCACGCCCACCAGCACGGAATACAAGGCGATCGACGCCGCGTCGTTGAACAGGCTTTCGCCTTCCACCAAGGTGGTCAGGCGCTTGGGCGCGCCGACTTCACGAAAGATGCCGACCACGGCCGCGGGATCGGTGGTGGCGACGATGGCGCCCAGCAGCAGGCAGACCACCAGGCTGTACGACGACAGGCCGTTCAGCGTAATCCCCACCACCACGGTGGATAAAAAGACGGCGACGATGGCCATCATCAGGATGGGCCCGATATCATCCATCAGGCGCCTGACGTTCATCGACAGCGCCGTTTCAAAAAGAAGGACGGGAAGGAAAACGGTAAGGAAAGTTTCCGAGGAAATCTCGAACCTTTCCAGGGAGTCCAGCATGCCGGACAGCACCGGTGGCGCCCAACCGTGGATGTGGATGACGATGCCCAGCAGGCAGCCGACGATAGCGAGCAGCACGGAATACGGCAGCTTCAACCGACCAGCCAGCGGGGGCATGAAGCAGACCAGCGTCAAAAGCGCCGCCAGGCCGAAAACCAGCAAACCCACATCCATTTATTTTTATCCCCGGCGATTGTCGATTCAACGGAGAGGATAGCTGGTTTTGCCGCGATGCACGTTTCGTTACGGCCGGCACGATTTGGTGGATGCCCGCGCCCGCGTATTTTCGCTAACGTGGGAACGCCGCGGCGCTGGCGTTCACACCGCCGCGGCAGCATCCGCCGGCACCGCCTTTGCACGCCGACGCGGCCATGATGCGCACACACCGGAGCCGCCTTGCAGACTATCTCCAAGCTTTCCATTCCTTCGCCGGCAAACACCGGCAACGACGCCGGCACGGACGGCGCCGACAGAAAGCCCGTTCTGGTGCTGCAGCTTACCGACCCTCATCTTTTCGCGGCGCCCGCCATCATGCTGGGTGTCGATACCGAGGCCAGCCTGCGCGCGGTACTGGCCGCGATCCGCCGCGACCATGGCAATGCGGATCTGCTGCTGGCCACGGGCGACCTGTCGCATGACGGCAGCGAGCTGTCCTACCATCGCTTTGCCCATGCCGTGACGCCGCTCGGCATGCCCGTGCGCTGCCTGCCGGGCAACCACGATGCGCCGGCCGCGCTGAAGCGCGCGCTCGGCGCCTGGACCGAACCCATCACGGATATCGGTGCCTGGCGCGTCATCCTGCTCGATTCGCGCGCCGACGGTTCCAATGCCGGCCATCTCGAACGCCAGCAGTTCGAATTACTGGATCACGCCCTGGCGACGGCGCACGGACGCCCCGCGCTGGTGGCCATGCATCACAACGCCGTGCAGGTCAACGCCGACTGGCGCGACGCGATGATGCTGGATAATGCGCCCGAACTGTTCCGCCATCTGACCCGCTGGGGCAATGCGCGCATCCTGTTGTGGGGCCATGTGCATCAGCATTTCGACCGCCGGCGCGGCAATGTCCGCCTGTTGGCGACCCCATCCACCTGCTTTCAGTTCACCATACGCGACGGCCGGCATCGCCTGGATCCGCAGCCACCGGGCTACCGCTGGCTGAAGCTGTATCCGGACGGTTCGATCGCCACCGGGGTGCGCCGGCTGGATGCGGCGCTATGGCGATCGCTGGTGCATGAATGGAACGCGCCGGAGGAAGCCGCCGCGACCATCGTCTACGGCGGCGTGCGCAATGCCGAGTCCGCCGACGGCGAGACACGCAAATCAGCGGTGTCCTAAAAAGCGCGCGGCCATAAAAAACGGGGCACCGCTTGGGGTGCCCCGCCAAACACCTGTCTCATAGGGGAGGGGAAAGAGGAGAAGCCGAGACAGGTGAGAAGACAACCACCTGGAGGGCTCCAGGTATGCGGTCTACATAGGGTTAGGCTAAAGGGCAACAAGAAAGTTTCGCCTCTCGGGAGGATTTCTCCTGACGAGATGTATCAAAAATTAACGCCATCCCTGGTCCTGGCGGTGGCTCCGCCGCCGCGATGCTCCTCAGTTCGCCGCGGCCGCCAGCTCGGCGCGGATGCGCGGGCCATCCTGGTCGATCATCGGCGCGCGCTGCACGGCAGGCTCCTTGCCTTCCCTGGGCGGAACCAGCACCGGCGTGCGCACGGCCTTGAAGGAAAAACCGTCGGATTCGCATTCGACGAACATGCCGCGTGCCTTCAATTGCGGACTGTCCGACATCTCATTCACGGCATTGATCGGACTGCAGGGGATACCGGCGTCGCCGATGGTCTTCAACCAATATGCGCGGTCGCGGCTGGCGAAATGACGTTCCAGTTCCGCCTTCAGTTCCGGCTCGTTACGCAGGCGATCCGTCGGCGTGACATAGCGCTCGTCGTCCGCCAGCTCGGGACGGCCGATTGCGTTGACCAGCGATCGGTACATCGCATCGCCGACCGTGCAGATGACGAAATAGCCGTCGGCGCAGGCGTAGGTATCGAAAGGCGTGATCAGCGGATGGCGCGAGCCCACGCGGCCCGGCTCCTCGCCGGTGACGTGATGGCGCATGTAGGCGCTTTCGAGCAGCGCGACCTGGCAATCCAGCATGGCGACGTCGACGCGGCTGCCGCGCCCCGTGCGCTTGCGCTCGTGCACGGCCGAGACGATACCCAGCGCCGCGTACAGGCCGGCGCAGAGGTCGCCGATCGAGGTGCCGACGCGCGTCGGCGGGCCATCGGGGTGGCCATTGATGCTCATCATGCCGCTCAGGGCCTGCACCACCAGGTCATACGCGGGCAGATCACGCCATGGCCCCGTCTGGCCGAACCCCGAGATGGAGGCATACACCAGGGCGGGGTGCCGTTCCATCACGGTCTTGGCGTCGTAGCGCAGCTTCTCCATGACGCCCGGGCGGAAGTTCTCGACCAGGATGTCGGCCCCGGCGATCAGCTGGTCGAGCACGGCGCGATCGGCTTCCTTCTTCAGGTCCAGCGCGATGGATTCCTTGCCGCGGTTGATGGACATGAAATATGCGGACTTGCCGTCGACGCTGGGCGGCACGTAGCGGGAGTCGTCTCCCGTGCCCGGCGTTTCGATTTTGATGACGCGCGCCCCGAGGTCGGCCAGCAACAGCGAGCAGTACGGTCCGGAGAGGTATCGGGTCAGATCAACCACGATCAGGTCACTCAAGGGACCGGGCCGGCTGGAGGGGGAAAGCGTCATGAAGTTTGCCTCGCGATGGTTTATGCGCCGGGCGGCGCGATAGTGGGTGCCCGATCGGTATCCGCGACGAATCCGTCGGGCAGGGTCATCAGAAATTCGGCGAACGAACGGCCGGCCACGGCGATGTGGTCAACGGCGGCGCGGAACGCGGCCATCTCGTCCTGTTTTTCTATGGCTTGCAGAATGCGGCGGTGGTCGGCGGCCGACTCGGCCATGCGGCCGGCCTGGTGAAAGTTGTTGCTCCGGTAAAGCTGCGACCGGCGGCGCAGGTTGCGCACATCGCGGGTCAGGAATTCATTGCGGCAGCTGGCGTACAGCACTTCGTGAAAGGCCAGGTTTTCGTTGGCATAGCGTTCGACGTCGCCGGCCTGGGCCGCCTCGTCACAGCGCTGGACCAGCTCGCGCAGCGACTCCAGCCCCTGCGGCGACAGCCGCCGGGCAGCCAGCATGGCGCACAAACCTTCCTGATAGGCCAGCAGTTCCAGCAGCGCCAGCAGATCCTTGCTGGACAGCTTGGCGACGAACGCGCCTTCACGCGGCACCCGGTAGACCAACCCCTGGGTTTCCAACAGCTGAATCGCTTCCCGCACCGGGGTGCGCGACACCCCGTAACGCTGCGCGAGCGCCTTTTCGTCCAGCAGCTCGCCTGGGGCGTAGTTGCCGTTGACCATGTCTTCCTCGATCTGATCGCGGATGGCGAGGCCAAGATTGGGCTTTGACTTCATGTTGCAAACCTCATGACGGAATTATAGAATGGCTCATATAAATTACAAGTGAGCCTATATAAATAATGAGACCCGACGAGAAAATTTCGTTGCCGCCGGAATTGGAAGTGCAAGGATACTTGGCCCGCATCCGCCTGCGCCGGCCGCACCATGCCAACCGGCTCGAACCGGAGGACCTGGATGTCCTGGTGGATATCTGCCGCCAACTGGGTGCCGATCCGACGGTACGAGCCGTGGTGCTGGAATCGGAGGGCAAGCATTTCAGCGCGGGCTTCGACATCCGGCGCGTGGCGGATATCGCCGCCGCGACGCCCTCGGGTCCTATCGACAATCCCTTCGAGGCCGCGGTGGAGGCGCTGGAGCGCCTGCCCCAGCCGACGATCGCCCGCATCCACGGAGGGGTCTACGGCGGCTCGACCGATCTGGCCCTGGCCTGCGATTTCCGGATTGGTACCCCTGCGACGGAAATGTTCATGCCGGCGGCGCGGCTGGGCCTGCTGTATTACCCGTCGGGCATCCGCCGTTTCGTATCGCGGCTGGGCCTGCGCAACGCCAAGGCGCTTTTCCTGTTGGGCGACAAGCTGGATGCCGCGCGGATGCTGGAGATAGGTTTCCTGGACGAGCTGGTGGCCGCGGACGCGCTCGATGCGCGCGTCGGTGAACTGGCCGAACGCTTGTGCGGCCAGGCGCCGCTGGCGATTCGCGGCGTCAAGCACGCCATCGACACCCTGAGCCGCGGCGAATTCGACCTGGCCGACTTCAAGCGGCGCGAAGCCGAAACCCTGCGTTCCGCCGATCTGAAGGAAGGCTCCGCCGCTTGGGCGGAAAAGCGCGAGCCGAACTTCGTCGGCCGCTAGGACCTGCAGGCAGGACCCGCGGTCAGCTCCTGTAGTCAGGGCCCGCAAGCTGGGCCTCTATTCACGCAACGACCCCGGCGTGGCGCCGCGCATGCGCCGCAGCGCCGGCTTTCATTCCCAACAACATATGGAGACAGGCATGTCGAATCCCATGCGCCGTAAAACCCTGCTCGCTATTTCTTCCGTCGTGCTGACGGTGCTGGCCGCCGCGCCCGCGCATGCGGACGAGTATCCGTCCAAGCCCATCCGGATGATCGTGACGTATCCGCCCGGAGGCGGTGCCGACATCGTCGCGCGGCTGGTAGCCGCCAAGATGAGCGTGTCGCTGGGTTCGCAGATCGTGGTGGAAAACCGCCCCGGCGCCAACGGCCAGATCGGCGCCAATACGGTGGCGCGCAGCGCACCGGACGGCTACACGCTGCTGCTGGACGCCACCGGCTTTTCGATCAATCCCAGCCTGTATCCCCAACTGCCCTACGACACCAAAAAGGATTTCCGCCCGGTGTCGGTGCTGGTGCGCTTTCCCAATATCCTGGTAAAGAGCCCAAAATTCGCGCCCACCGGCGTCAAGGCGCTGATCGAGGCCGCGCAGCGCAACCCCGGACAGATCTCATATGCGTCATCGGGAACCGGTTCGGTCCAGCATTTGGCGGCGGCGATGTTCGCCAGCCTGGAAAAGATCCAGATGACGCATATCCCGTACAAGGGCGGTAGCCCGGCACTGACTGACGTGGCCGGCGGCCAGGTACCGATCATGTTCGCCAACGGCGCCTCCGCGCTGCCCTTCATCAGCAGCGGCAAGGTGATTCCGCTGGCGACCACGGGCGCGCGGCGTTCCGCCGGCCTGCCCACTGTGCCGACGCTGGCCGAAGCGGGCGGCCCGAAGATGGAAGCCTATGAATGGAACGCGATCATGGTGTCCGCGGGAACGCCGGACTCGATCGTCGAAAAACTGTCGGCGGCGGCCCACGCCGCGGTGAACGACCCCAAGGTGCGCGAGCAATTGATCGCCATGGGCGGCGAGCCCCTGGGCGCGACCCCGGCCGATTCGACGGCCTTTATCGACAAGCAGATCAAGGATTGGCACACCGTGATCGCCGAGAACCACATCAAGCTCAACTGAGGGTGATCAGCGGCTTGGCGGTGTGGGTCGGAAGGGATGTGCCGTGCGCGCGGGAGAAGATAAATCCGGCGCGCCGGAACTGGATTTGCCGTACGCGCCGCAACGGGGCGCGTACGGGCCCGGCCATCAGGCGGGCTGCAGGGTACCGCGCATTTTCTTGAGGGCGGCGGCTTCAATCTGGCGCACGCGTTCGGCGGAAATGCCGTATTCCTTGGCCAGTTCATGCAGCGTGGCGCCGCCGTCGTCCTGCAACCAGCGCGCCTGGACGATATGGCGCGAACGCGGATCCAGCGCTTCCAGGGCATCGTGCAAGCCGGTGCTTTGCAGCTTGTCGTTCGCCTTGCGTTCAAGCACGCGGGTCGGCTCCTGCCGGCCGTCGTCCGACAGATACGCGATGGGCGCGTAGGCGTCATCGTCGTCGTCCTGCGATTCCAGCGCCATGTCACGCCCGGACAGGCGCACTTCCATTTCGCTGACGTCTTCGGGACGCACGTTCAGTTCGCGGGCGATTTCGTCCACCTTGGCGGGATCCAGGGTCTTGCCATCCGGCCGCATGCTGCGCAGATTGAAAAACAGTTTGCGCTGCGCCTTGGTCGTGGCGACCTTTACCAGGCGCCAGTTGCGCACGATGTATTCATGGATTTCCGCCTTGATCCAGTGCACGGCGAACGACACCAGGCGCACGCCGCGTTCGGGATCGAAACGCTTGACGGCCTTCATCAGGCCGACGTTGCCTTCCTGGATCAGGTCCGCGTGCGGCAAGCCGTAGCCCAGGTACTGGCGTGCGATCGATACCACCAGGCGCAGGTGCGAAAGCACCAGTTCGCGGGCAGCGTCGAGCTCGCCAGAGTCGCGCAGGCGGCGACCCAGGTCGGTTTCCTGCTCAGCGGTCAGCACCGGCAGGCGATTCACGGCGGAGATATAAGCGTCGATCGTCCCCAGCGCGCCGGGATTGGCTATCGCCAGCGTAAGCGCGTTGCCGGGTAGGGCCAACGAGGTACTCGGTTGTTTCATGGTGTTGTGCTCCAGGAAACGTGTGGTGTTGGAACGAATTGCGATGATGTTAGCACTCTGGAATGGGGAGTGCTAATTCGACCGGGAACCGCGTTCAAAGTTCATTCAACCAGCGCGCGACCGGCATCTGGCATCCCCGGGCTACCAGCCGTGCTGCTTCAGCAAGTCGGCCGTGGCGGTGTCGTCGGGGCGGATGAACAGCGCCCCGCGGGGGTCCACGAAAACCCGATAGCGGGCCCCATCAAACATCGGCATATAGGCGCCACTTCCGTACTGCACGTCGACGAAAGGCAACCAGGCCGGAAAACGCTGCTTCAGGTTTCCCAGATCAGGCACGCCGGCGGGGCCAAGCGCATAAACCGTGCGCGGCGAGGACTGCTCCGCCGCCGGATCGGTATAACGTCCCGACAGGCGCTCCAGGCGGTACAACGGCGGTACGCCGGCCAGCAAGGCCGGCAGGCGCCAACGCACGACCCGGGCGTCGATCTGCCATTCGTCCCCGCGCAAGGCAAAGTCCTCCGGCGCCTTGCCCGGCAATTCCGCGGTCGCCATGAACTGCTGCGGTCCGGACTGCCGCAGCACGAAACGGGCCACCGGTTCGTCCGACGTCAGGCGCAGGAACTGATACAGGGTCGCCGCGAACATGCCGGACACGCAAGCCAGCGCCAGCACCAGCAGTCCGACCAGGCGTCGTACCGGCCGCAGGCGGAACCGGCGGCGGCCCCACTCATCGCGCGGGCCGCCCTTGCCCAGGAACAGGCCGAAGCCGATGAGCAAGGCGGCAATGGTAGCCACCGCGAGCCACACGGACGGTGCGACGCTTTCGATCAATGCGATCCTCGCGAAAACCCGGGAGACAGTTCCAGTATATAGAGGGCGTCAAGCCCTTTCGTTACCGGACATGTCCGCGGCCGCCGTGCCATTCAGGCGCTCGGCATGGAAACGGATATGGTCTTCCATGAAGGTGGAAATGAAGTAATAGCCGTGGTCGTAGCCCTCATGCCGGCGCAGCTCCAGCGGCTGGCCGGCCTGGGCGCATGCCGCCTCGAATGCGTCCGGATACAGTTGCTGGGCCAGAAACCGATCGGCCAGTCCCTGGTCGACCAGGATGCCGTCGGGATAGGGCGCGCGCCGCGAGGCCATCAGTTCGCTGGCATCGTGGCCGGCCCAGGCCTGGGCGTCGGTGCCCAGATAGTTCGAGAAGGCTTTCTGGCCCCACGGACAGCGGCTGGGCGCGGCGATGGGCGCGAAAGCGGAAACCGAACGGAACAGGCCAGGGTGGCGCAGCGCCAGCACCAAGGCGCCATGGCCGCCCATGGAATGGCCAAAAATGCCGATGCGCCCTGGCGCGGACCCGAGCTGCGCCGTCGCCAGGCCGTACAGCTCCTGCGTAATGTAGCTTTCCATGCGGTAGCGCGCCTGCCAGGGCGCCTGGGTGGCGTCCAGGTAAAAGCCGGCCCCGGTGCCCAGGTCCCAGTCCTGGTCTTCACCGGGCACGCCGGCCCCGCGCGGGCTGGTGTCGGGCGCGATCAGCATCACGCCATGGCGGGCCGCCCAGCGCTGGGCGCCCGCCTTGATCATGAACGTTTCCTCGTTGCACTCCAGCCCGGCCAGGAAGAAAAGCGCCGGCACGGCGCCCGCTTCCGCTTGCGGCGGTGTGTAAACGGAAAACCGCATGGGCAGGCCGATGACGGTCGAATCGTGCCGGTATATGCGCTGCCAGCCGTCGAAACAGCGGTTCTGGGCAAGGATTTCCAGGCCGGACATCAGTAGAGCACCACCGAACGGATGGACTCGCCGCGCTTCATAAGGTCAAAGCCGTCGTTGATCTTGTCCAGGGGCAGGGTATGCGTGATCAAGTCGTCGATGTTGAGTTTGCCTTCCATATACCAGTCGACGATTTTGGGAACGTCGGTGCGGCCGCGGGCGCCGCCGAACGCAGAACCCTTCCATTCCC
This sequence comes from Bordetella sp., assembly GCA_035493915.1. GTDB lineage: Bacteria > Pseudomonadota > Gammaproteobacteria > Burkholderiales > Burkholderiaceae_B > Bordetella_C. Next base: position 3,377 of record DATJHN010000132.1, on the reverse strand, counting down.
GGCCGGTGACCAGTTGGAACGGCCGGGTGGCGATTTCCTCGCCGGCCGCGGCCACGCCGATGATGATGGATTTGCCCCAGCCCTTGTGGCAGCACTCCAGGGCCTGGCGCATCAGCTTGGTATTGCCCACGCATTCAAAGGAATAATCGGCGCCGCCGTCCGTCAGCTGGATCAGGTGGTCGACGACATTTTCGACTTCGGACGGATTCACGAAATGCGTCATGCCGAACTTGCGCGCCAGTGCTTCGCGGCGAGGATTGATGTCGACGCCAATGATCTTGTCGGCGCCCACCATTTTGGCGCCCTGGATCACGTTCAACCCGATGCCGCCCAGGCCGAACACCACCACATTGGCCCCGGCTTCGACCTTGGCGGTGTAGACGACGGCGCCCACGCCGGTGGTCACGCCGCAGCCGATGTAGCAAACCTTGTCGAAAGGCGCGTCGTCGCGGATGCGGGCCAGCGCGATTTCCGGCACCACGATGTGATTGGCAAAGGTCGACGTGCCCATATAGTGGTGGATGGGCTTGCCGCCCAGCGAAAAGCGCGAGGTGCCATCCGGCATCAGGCCCTTGCCCTGGGTCGAGCGGATCGCCTGGCACAGATTGGTCTTGCGGGACAGGCAGAACTTGCACTGGCGGCATTCCGGCGTGTACAGCGGAATGACATGGTCGCCCGGCTTCAGGCTGGTCACGCCGGCCCCGGTTTCCAGTACCACGCCGGCTCCCTCATGTCCCAGGATGGCGGGGAACAGCCCTTCGGGATCGGCTCCGGAAAGGGTGTAGTAGTCGGTATGGCAGATACCCGTGGCCTTGATTTCCACCAGGACTTCACCGGCCTTGGGACCTTCCAGGTCGACGTCTTCGATGGTCAGGGGGGCGCCGGCTTTCCAGGCGATGGCGGCTTTGGTCTTCATGGTGGCTCCAGGCTGTGCGGTGTCGATTCGCGAAATGTTAACGCGTGGCGCATCCGGCGGGATGTTGTTATTAGAGGCGATGCTATGGGAGTGACGCCATTGGGGTGACGCCACGGGGGATGCCGTCCGGGGGCGGCGTTATGGGTGACGTTACGGAGGTAACGTTACCGGGGTAACCTTACTGTTGCGCCAAGCCGTTTACGCGGTACCATTTATTCCCTGCGCGAACGTCCCGTTCCCTGCATGTCACGGTCCTGACATCCCTATGGCTCGCCTGCCCCGACTGTACGCTCCCGGACTGCCGCAACTCGTGCAGGCCAATTTCATCAACCCGCTGGCGCCCCCGTCGCAGCCGGCACCGGCCGACACGCTGAATCAGGTGGCGGCATGGCTGGGTGAAACCGCCACCCGCAATCGCGTGGCGCTGCACGGCTGGGTACTCGCCACGGACCGCATTCTGCTGCTGGCCACGCCGGTGGATGGCGAAGGACTGCCGCGCCTGATGCAAACGCTGGGACGCAACCTGGCGGCCCGGCTGCGCGGCGGCCGGGTTTTCGCCGGACGCTATCGTTCCGCCCTGGTGGAACCTGGTGCCTGGGTGTTGCCGGCCCTGGTCTGGCTGGAAACCTACCCGGTGCGTAGCGGCGCCACCCACGATCCTGAACTCTGGCCCTGGTCCTCGGCGTCCGGCCATACCGGCTCCGGCCAGCCTCAGGCGACCTGGATGTCCGACCATGCCGACTACTGGTCCTGCGGCAATACGCCCTTCGACCGCCAGGCGAATTACCGGCGGCGCCTGCAGGAAGGGCTGACCCGGGAGCAGATCCAGCGCATCGACCAGGCAGTGCAAGGGCAGTGGGCGCTGGGCGGCACCGATTTCATCGCCATGCTGGCGCATACCGCCAGCCGCCGTGTCACCCCTGGACAGCGGGGACGGCCGCGCAAGAAGCCGGTTCCGCCTCCTACCGAAACGGAATCGACCGGGTCCTGATCCGCGCCTGAGCCACGCCGGCTTACCCATGATATTCGCCTGAGCCGGGTCAGACCCCAGGTCTGCCCGGCTTCCTTGCGTCTGGTGCCGTCATGCTCGCGGAAGCGCAGCGACGGGCGTCGCGGAACCGCCGCGATGCCCAGAAGCTCACGGACAGCTCATCTTGAGGCGCGACTGCCGCCCCGCAGGGAACACTCTCTGGATACAGCTTTTAAGGGCGCGCGGCTACTCAGCCGTGTCTGCGCCGCGCAACATGCGTCCCCTATTAAATACGGATTACCTGCAGCACTCATTTTATTAGGGACGAACCCCTTTTGTTTTGCTTGCGACACAGACAGCGCCGCTGTATCTTCGCCGTTTGCGCCGCAACAAAATGTGGCAGTTCCCCCCTTTTCAGCCGCCCGGGCCTCTGGAGCGCTTCATGACCGTACCGACCTCTTCCGACGCCTGTCGCACCGCGCCGTCGCGTCCCATCGACGCCACGCGCATCGGCCTGCCGGCCGCCCAGGGTCTTTACGACCCCCGCAACGAACATGACGCCTGCGGCGTGGGCTTCGTTGCGCATATCAAGGGCCGCAAAAGCCACGCCATCATCCAGCAAGGCCTGAAGATCCTGGAAAACCTGGATCACCGGGGCGCGGTCGGCGCGGACAAGCTCATGGGCGACGGTGCCGGCATCCTGATCCAGATCCCCGACGCGCTGTACCGCGAAGAACTCGCCCAGGGCGGCGTCACGCTGCCGCCTCCCGGCGAATACGGCGTCGCCATGGTTTTCCTGCCCAAGGAAACCGCGTCCCGCCTGGCCTGTGAACAGGAACTGGAACGCGCGGTTCGCGCCGAAGGCCAGGTCGTGCTGGGCTGGCGCGACGTGCCCGTCGACGTTGAAATGCCCATGTCGCCCGCCGTGCGCGACCTGGAGCCCGTGATCCGCCAGCTGTTCATCGGCCGCGGCGCCGACGTCATGGTGCCCGACGCCCTGGAACGCAAGCTCTACGTCATCCGCAAGACGGCCAGCCACGCCATCCAGAACATGCGTCTTGCCCACGGCAAGGAATACTTCGTGCCGTCGGCTTCGGTGCGCACCGTGGTGTACAAGGGCCTGCTGCTGGCCGACCAGGTGGGCCGCTACTACCGCGACCTGGCCGATACCCGCACGATTTCGGCCCTGGCGCTGGTACACCAGCGCTTCTCGACCAATACTTTCCCGGCCTGGCCGCTCGCCCACCCCTACCGCATGATCGCGCACAACGGCGAAAACAATACGGTCAAGGGCAACTTCAACTGGCTGCGCGCGCGCGAAGGCATGATGCAGTCGGCCGTGCTGGGCGACGACCTGCCCAAGCTGTACCCCATCGTGTACGAAGGCCAGTCGGATACGGCCACCTTCGACAACTGCCTGGAACTGCTGGTGAACTCCGGCTATTCCCTGGCCCACGCCATGATGATGATGATCCCCGAGGCGTGGGAACA